>JAJZPI010000003.1 GCA_021811275.1 Deltaproteobacteria bacterium | reverse complement strand
AGGTTGTTATGCCGCCGACGGATTGCAGCAAGGCCGTTCCTTTCCGACAGAATGATCCCGCCCCTTGGGGAAGCAAGATGCCTGCCAGAGCCGGCCGCAAACGATTTAGTTATTTATTACGGGGTCATGAAAATAAATACGCCGCTCGGCGAGCGGCGGGGCGATGGCGGATATTACCCGCGCGGGGCGTCCGGCGCGGGCAGTTGTTGCCGGCCGGAAGAATTCAGGCCCGGGGTTGGTCCGGGCTGCCCTGGTCCTTGATCTGCTTGGCGGCTGGGGCGGCCTGGTCGTCTTTGTCGTTGCCCAGGCCGTTCTTGAAGTTCTTGATGGCTTGGGCCACGTCGCCGCCCAGCTTGGGCAGCTTGGCACCGCCGAAGATCACCACCACGATGACCAGGATGACCATGAGTTCGGAAACGCTGGGGACCAACATTACTTGGTCTTCTCCTGTCCCGGCTTGTCCTCGAGCTTCTCGCTGGCGGCGGTCTGGTCCTCGACCTTGTCGTCGGAGATGCCGCCCTTGAAGTTCTTGATGGCCTTGCCCAGGTTCCCGCCGATCTGGGGCAGCTTTCCCGCCCCGAAGATCACCAGGACGATGACCAGGATAATGAGAAGCTCCGGTAGACCGAGGCCGCCGATCATGATCAATCTCCCTTCGCCCGGGCTGGTCCGGGCCGGCTAGTCCTGGCGCTCCTCCATGAGTCGCAGGAAGGCGGCCGAGCGACGGAAGTCGTCACCGGCCCGCATGTACATAAGCCAGGTGCGCCACATGGCCGCCCACTCGCCGGTGTGCCAGAAGGCTTCGGGGCTGGTCTGCCCCCCCTCGCGCCGGCGGAAGGCCTGATACTCTTCCAGGCATTCCCGGCAAAAGGGGTAGGGCGCCTCGGGCTGCGGGGCGCCCGGCTCCTCGATGGTCTGGCCGCAATGGGCGCAACGGTGCGGGCAGAGCCCGCAGGCCAGGGCGCTGGCCACCGCGGCGGACCGCCGGCGGGCGCTTTCCTGGCGACGCTTGCGCTCCAGGGCCTCCCTGGGTTGGAGCTCAATGACCTCTGCCATGGGCCACCCCATCTAACCTGCCAAAGTGGCTAAAACTTACCAGCGCGCCGGAGGGGAGTCAAGCTGGGTCCCGAAGGGCTAGGCCGGCCCCGCCAGCCCGACCCGGATGCCCTCCACCACTGCCGCGGCGGCCTTGACGGGGTCCTGGGCCTTTCTGATGGGCCGGCCCACCACGATGTGGCTGGCCCCGGCGGCCATGGCCATCTGCGGGGTCACGATGCGCTTCTGGTCGTCGGCGCTGGCCCCGAAATCCGGACGGATGCCCGGGCAGACCACCAGGGCCTCCGGCCCCAGGGCCGCGCGCACCGCCGCCGCCTCCGCGCCCGAGCAGACCACGCCGGCGCAGCCCGCGGCCAGGGCCAGGCGCGCCCTCTTGAGCACCAGGGCCCGGGGGTCGGCCAGTTCGCCCAGGTAGCCCATGGCCGCCAGGTCCTCGGGCCCCAGGCTGGTGAGCACGGTGACGCCCAGAAGCCTGGTGCGCCCCAGGTCCAGGCCCTCGAAGATGCCCGTCTGGTCGCAGTGGCAGGTGAGCAGGTCCGCCCCATGGGCCGAGGCGGCCTTGGCCGCCGCGCGCATGGTGGCGGGGATGTCGTGCAGCTTCAAGTCGAGGAAGATTGCCCGCGCCCCGGCCCGCCTGACCGCCGCCAGCACCGTGGGGCCCTCGGCCGTGAACAACTCCAGGCCCACCTTGAACACCCCCACCGCCGGGGACAGGAGGCGCACCAGGCCTTCGGCCTCCTCGGCGGAGTCCACGTCCAGGGCGAATATGAGACGGTCGCGCGCATCCATGGGCATCAACCTTTCCCTTAAGGGCCGCCGGCGGCCAGGGACCGCCGGGCCCGGACATGCGTGCGCCCGGCCGGGCCGTGGACGGCGGGGCCGGGCGCATATGGCGTAAGGAAGACTAGAAGCTGCCCAGCGCGGCCACCTCGGCGTTGGTGAGCACCTTGTCGATATCAAGCAGGATCTTGACCTTCTCGCCCACCTTGGCCATGCCCAGGATGAAGGCGGTGTCCAGGGAGACCCCGAAGCTGGGGGTGGGCTCCACGTCGGCGCCCTTGACGTCCACCACCTCGTTTACCCGGTCGACCACGATGCCCATCTGCACCGTGGCGCCATCGCTCATGACCTCCACCACGATGACGCAGGTGCGGTCGTCGGGCTCTTTGTAGGGCAGGCCGAATTTGAGGCGCAGATCTATGACCGGAATCACCTTGCCGCGCAGGTTGATCACGCCCAGGACGAAGTCCGGAGTGCGCGGCACGGGAGTGATGTCCATCATGCCTATGATCTCGCGCACCCGCAGGATCTCCAGGCCGTACTCCTCCTCGGCCAAGTCGAAGGTCAGATACTTCCCGGAGACGCGCTCGGCCAAGGAGGACGATCCTTCGCCGGTTGGGGCGGCTTGTGCGCTCATGGGTTCCCTCCGCGTGATTTTAGACTTATCCACCCTCCCACTATGCCAAAAAGCCGGCCGGGCCGCAAGCGGTCAGCGGAGAGAGCCCCCGCGCTCAGGCGGCCTTGGCCTGGCGGGGCAGATGGGCGGTAATGACGAACCCTTCGCCCTTGGGGCCGGGTCCGGTGAAGAGGCGGCCGTGGTGGGCCTCCACGATGCGCCTGGCCTTGGCCAGGGACAGCTCCGGGCCGAAGGCCTTCTCGGCCATGGCGTCGCGGGTGGGGTCGGGGAGCTGGCCGGGGCCGAAGATGGTCAGCACCGCCTCCTGCTCCTTGCCCTGCAGGTGCACGTGCACGGACCCGCAGGCGCTGCCCAGGCGCAACAGGTACTCGGAGTAGGCGATGAGCTGGCGGCAGGCCTCGGCCAGGCCCCGGGGGTCGCCGGTCAGCCCCACCTCTTCCGGCGGCAAATGCCACTTCAGCTCCAGCCTGGGCTCGCAGGCCTTTTCCGCGGCCTGCTTGGGCGCCAGGGCCTGGGCCACTTCCCTGAGCGTGGCCGCCAGCTCCATGCCCTGCATCTTGGGCTGATAGGGGCTCAAAAGCACGTTCATCTCCCCCAGCACTTGGTCCAGGCGGGAGGCCTCGGCCAGGATCACCTGGGCGTACTTCTCCACCTGGCCGCCGCCCTCGAGCTGCTTGGCCAGGCGGCGGGCGAAGCCGCCCACGCTCATCAGGGGATTCCTGATCTCGTGCACCACCGCCTCCAGGGTGTTGACCACGGCCTGGTCCTGCAGCCTTCGCTGTTGCTGCTGTTGGGTCTCCTCCTCCTCCCGCGGGGCCTGGCCCTCGGCCATGGCCCTCAGATGGGGGGCGATCTGGCTGCTAAGGCGCGAGAGGGCTGCGTTGGCCTTCTCCATCACCTCCAGGAGGTCGGCCTGCTGGTCCAGCTCGATCTGGAGCGCCTGGGCCGTCTCGCCGACGTAGACCAGGGAGGTGGCCAGGACCTGGTTGACCGCCTCGTCGTCGAAGCCGAACCACCGCCAGGCCAGCTGATGGATGTCGGTCAGGTTGGCCTCGGGCAGAAAGAAGGACTCGGTGGCCCTCCGGGCGAACTCAGCCACCTCGGCCAGCATGGGCGGCTCCTCGCCCTCGAATTCTCCGGAAAGCTTCTGGCAGAGGGCCAGGGCCTCGGGCAGGTTCCAGTAGCGCAGGACGGCTTCTCCCACCTCGCGGTGGTCCAGTCCCAGATGTTGGCGCTCCCAATTGACTTGGCGCTTGAGTGAGGCTCCGAAGCCGGGAAAGCCAGCCGCCTCCTCATCCTTGAGCGCGCGCAAAAGCAGAGGCAGGCCCATTTCCAGGAGCAGGCCGGCCACGAAGGCCTCCTCGGCCTGGCCCAGGGCCAGGCGGCGGGCCACCTCGCGGGAAAGCACCGCCCGATGCAGCGAGGAGCGCCAGAAGAGCTGGTAATCCAGTCCGCCCTTCCTGAGGGGCAGGGTGTCGCGCAGGCTCAAGGAGAGGGCCATGATGCGCACCTCGCGCAGGCCCACCAGCACCACCGCCCGGGTGACGGAGGTGATCTCGTCGTGGGAGCGGCGGTAGGCGGCGCTGTTGACCAAGCGCAGGAGGCGGGTGGCCAGGCCGGGGTCCTTCTCGATGATGGCGGCCAGACTGGAGGCCGAGGAGCGGTCGTCGCTGGCCAGTTCGACGAGCTTGACCGCCAGGGGCGAAAGGCTGGGCAGGGAGCCCTTGGCCAGCACCCGCCCCAAAATCTGCCTGCCGCGATCATCCATGCAGGTATCCATCCACTCCCGGGCCGGCACTGGTTTACGATTCATCATAGCACGCCGGCAGCCCCGGACTCAAAACTGCTTCGCCGCCGGGGCCGGGCCTCTTGCCGGGAGGCGGCCGGGCCGCTACCCTTGACCCATGCGCTACGAAGGGCCCATCTACCGGCCGCCCTCGGAGGCCGACAGCCTGCTGGTGCAGGCCACCATTGGTTGCCCGCACAACAAATGCGCCTTCTGCCTGGTCTACAAAAAAGGTCCGCGATTCGCCGTGCGGCCGGTTGAGGATATCGAGGCCGACCTCGCCGAGGCGGCTGGCGATCTGGGCCATCGGGTGCGCAGCCTCTTCCTGCCCGCCGGCAACAGCCTGGCCATGCCCACCGCCGACCTGGCCCGCGTCTGCCGCCAGGCGCGCGAACTCTTTCCGGCGCTTGGGCGCATCACCAGCTACGCCAGCGTGCCGGCCCTCGCAGCCCACGGCTCCGGGGGCTTGGCCGAACTGGCCCGAGCCGGGCTCACCCGCCTGCACGTGGGCCTGGAATCCGGCCACGACCCCACCCTGGCGCGCATGAAGAAGGGCTGCGACAGCGCGGCCCAGGTGCGGGCCTGCGCCACGGCCCTGGCCGCCGGCCTGGAGTTGAATCTCTATGTCATGCTGGGCCTGGCCGGGCCGGATCAATCCCTGGAGCACGCGGCGGCCACGGCCCGGGTCTTGAACCGTATCGGCCAGGCCGGGGCCTACACCCTGCGGCTGCGCACCCTGGTGCCCAAGATCAACACCCTGCTGCTGCACTGGATCAAGCGCGGCCGCTTCGCTCTCTGCGCCCCCGGCCAGGTCCTTGCCGAGGCCCGCGCCCTGATCGAGGCCCTGGCCGGCCCCTGCCAAATTTTCAGCGACCACTACACCAACTACCTGGACCTGCGCGGGAGCCTGCCCACCGACCGCCCGCGCCTGCTGAGCCTTCTGGACCAGGCCTTGAGCCTGCCCCGCGGGGCCTTCCGGCCCGATTTCGTGGGCAATCAGTAGCCGCCGGGCCCGCCGGGCTGGCGGCCCGGCCCGGGTGTGATATAAACTAGTCCTAATTAACGTCCGCCCCGCTTCGCCGGCCCGGCCAAAGGGCCGGGACATGACCGCGGACGCCTGGAGGAGCGCGCATGGCCACCGGTTTCGATAACATGGGCCCTCGCATTGACGTAAGCCACGCCTCTGAGGAGCAGGACTTCGACACCCCCGCTCCCGCCCCCTATCAGGTGCCCCGCTCCCGAGGCGGCGGCTCCGCGGGGGCCCTGCTGCTTGCGGCGGTCAGCCTAGTGGTGGCCCTGCTCTCCGGCGGTGTGGCCATCTGGGCGCTCATGGCCATTCCCGAGCGGGTGCCCGGACCGCCGCCCTCGGCCGACGTGGTGCCCGGCGGCACCGGCGAGCGGGTGGCCAAGCTCGAGAAGGACGTAAGTCAGCTGATGCTTCGCCTGGTCACTCTGGAAAAAGAGCTGGCCGCGGTGGCCGGCAAGGCCGGGTCGATCACCAAAATTGTGGAGATCAACGCCAAGGTGGCGGCCCTGCAGGGCCGCATCGAGGCCATGAGCGGCGGCAAGATCCACGTGCCCACCTCGAGCGATGAGGAGACGGCCCCGCGCAAGACCGCCGCCAAGCCCCCCGCGCCGGCCGCCCCCGCCGCCCCGGCGCGGCCCGAGGCCCGACCCGAAGCGCGGCCCGAAGCGCGGCCCGAAGCCAAGGCCGAACACCGCCCGGAACTGAGCCCGGCGGTCAAGGCGGTGGCCAAGTCCTACGCCGGCGGAGAAGCTGAAAACGGCCAGGCCAAGAAAAGCAAGCAGACCTACACCGTGCGCCAGGGGGACACCCTCTTTTCGGTGGCCATGCGCTACAAGGTCTCCACCGAGGACATCATGCGCTGGAATAACATGAAGCCCGGCGACTACCTCAAGACCGGCCAACAGCTGATCATTTACAACTAAAAGCGCCGCAAGAGGGCTCCCTGGGGGAGCCCTCTTGCGGCAATTAGGCCTCGCCGCCGCTCAAGACTGCTCGCGCTCGCCCTTCGCCCGCGCCCCGGTCCAATAGGGGTTCATGAGGTCCTCGAAGATGGTCAGCGCCGCCTCGGCCCCCTGGCCGGCGGCCACAACGATCTGCTTGTAGCCGCCCTCCACGTCTCCGGCCGAGTAGACCCCGGCAACGCTGGTGCGGTGCCTGGAATCCTTCCGTATATAGCCGCCCTCGGTCATGGCCAGGCCCAGCTTTCGGGCCAGCTCCACCGCCGGGTCGTAGCCGATGGCCACGAAGACTCCCTCCACCTGCATGATCTGAATGTCGCCGGAGAGGTTGTTTTGAAGTTCGACCTCCTCCACCCGGTTGACGCCCCTGATCTCCTTGACCTCGGTGTTGTAGAGCACGGCGACTCCGCTGGCGAGGAGGGTGTCCAGCAGGCGCTTTTGGGCCCTCAGCTCGCCGCGGCGATGGGCCAGAACCACCTCCACCCCGATCTGGTGCAGATGCAAGGCCTCGGTGACCGCGCTGTCGCCGCCGCCTACCATGAGCACGCGTTTTCCCTTGAACAAGGGCCCGTCGCAGGTGCTGCAGTAGCTCACCCCGCGTCCGGCCAGGCGCTCTTCGCCCGGCGCGCCCAGGCGGCGGTGGCTGGCCCCGGTGGCCAGCAGCACCGCCCGGGCGAGAAATCGCCGGCGATTGGTGGCGATCACCATGGGCCGGTCGGGAGTGATGGCGATGTCCATCACCTCCTCGCCGGGAAAAATGTTGGCGTATTGCAGGGCGTGGCTGACCATTATATCGACCAGGGCCTTGCCTCCCACCTCGGTGAAGCCGGGGTAGTTCTCCACGCTGGGCGTGGTGGAGACCTGCCCGCCCAGGGCGCCCTTTTCCACCACCACCGCCTTGAGCCCGCTGCGGGCGGCGTAGATGCCGGCGGTGAGCCCGGCCGGCCCGCCGCCCACGATGACCAGGTCGGTCTCTATCTGGGGCGCGTCGTTGTCGGGGATGAAGACGTTCTGCTGAGAGAGCTCCTTGAGCGACAGCATGAACAACTCCTCGGGCTGGGCGCCCTGGGCTATGAGCCGCTCGTTGGCGTAGACCGTGGGCGTGCTGAAGGCGCCGTAGCGCTCGGCCAGCTCGGGCAGGGCGGTCACATCGACAACTTCCACCGCCACCAGCCGGGGGCTGGCCACCGCCGCCGAGATGGCGTTGACGATCTGCTGCGGGCAGTAAGGGCAGGTGGGGCTGACAAATACCTTGACCTTGCGCGGCTCCTTGATCTCGCCCAAAACCTTGAGAGCCTGCCCGCCCAGTCCGGTCCGCTCGTGGCCCAGCATGAGGAGGGCTTGCACGAAGGCCGAGGCCTCCTCTCCCGCCGGCGCGCCCAACCAGCGGATGTCGTGGCCCTCGGGGTCGAGCAAAAGGGTGGGAGAATGAAGCGCTCGATGCTTGAGGGCCAACTCATGGTTCAGGCTGAACTCCTTGAAACCCACCTTGGCCGTCAGCTCCCGCAACTGGCGGATCAGCCCTCGCGCGGCCGAGGCATGGGCCGCGTTGACGGCGGGGTCCGCGAACAAAAGAAGCTCAACCTTGCGCCCCATCCCGTTCAGGACCGACTTGAGCAGGGCCTTGCCTTGGTCGTCGTCGGCGGAATTGGGCCTCTCCTGGTTTTTTTTGCTTCCCAACATCGGCTCACTCCCTGGTCAGGATGGTCACGTGCCGTGGCCTCACCATTTATTTTATGCCAGCTAATCCGCGCGGGGGCAAACGGCGGCCTGCCGGCCTCCCATGCCCCGGGCGGTTCGCTTGCTTGTTTGGAGGGGCGGGGCGATGCTAGGATGGGATGACGGAGGCGGCCCATGATACGGGTGAAGGTGGAAAAGCTCAGGGAGGGCCAATTGCTGGCCCAGGACGTGACGCGGGGCGACGGGGTGGTGCTCATGGCCAAGGGCCGGGAGATCACCTCGGAGGTGATAAGCCTGCTCGACCGCCTGGAGGTCGAGTCGGTGGTGGTGGAGGGGGACAGCTTCACGAGTGAGGAAGAGCGCCTGGCCTGGCTAAAAGAGCAGGAGCAGGCCCTCTACACCCGCTTTTCCCGGGTGGAGGACGACCCTCTGCTCATGGGGGTGCGCGAGCTTTTCCGCCGCCGGCTGGTCAAGGGCTGTTCACCCAAGACCCCGGGCGCCGATCCGGTGGTCAACACCATGGGCCAGATCATGGGCCCCAAGGGCGGGGACTAGGCCATGCTGGACGAGCGCGCGGCGGCCAAGAAAAAGGTCCAGCTGCTCAAGAACCTGCCCACCCTGCCTGGCATGATCGAACAGATCAGCCGGGCAGTCGAGTCCAAACGCTTCTCGGTGGGCGACATCGGCAAGCTGATCAGCCGCGACCAGGTGCTCACGGCCAAGGTCTTGAAGCTGGCCAACAGCGCCTTTTTCGGCTTTTCGCGCAAGGTTGGCTCGCTCACCCAGGCCCTGGTGCTGCTGGGCTTCGACGTGGTCAAGGGGCTGATCCTGACCAGCAGCGTCTTCGACCTGATGATGCACAAGGCCGTGGAGCTTTGGGAGCACTCCATGGGCGTGGCCACCACCGCCTCCCTGATAGCCACGGAAATGGAGCTCAAGGACGTGGAGGAGGTCAGCCTGGCCGGGTTGCTGCACGACCTTGGCAAGGTGGTGCTCAGGGCGCACATGGAAGACGAGATGAAGTCCATCACCGAGCTGGTGGAGGTGGAGCACAAGACCGTGCGCGAGGCGGAGATGGAGGTGCTGGGCTTCGACCACACCCACATCGGGCTGTGGCTGGCCGAGAGCTGGAAGCTGCCCGAGCAGCTCACCGAGCCCATTCGCTGGCACCACCAGCCCGAAGGTGCGCGCAACGCCCCCCAGTTCACCGCCATCGTGCACCTGGCCGACGTGCTGGTGCGGGGCTACGGCTACGGCGACGGCGGTGACCCCTGGGTGCCCCCCCTGGACCGCTTCGCCCTGAAGCAGCTGGGTCTCACCCCCCAAAAGCTGGAAAGCGTGGTGGACGGCATGTGCGAAAAGCTGGTCTCCAGCGGCGGGGCCTTCGTGGCCTAGGCGGCGTGCCGCCGCAGCCGAGGCGGGTCGGGAAGGTTGCCCTTGCGAAAAGGCCGCGCGCGCTCCCGTTAAAGCTTGCCTGGAATTCATGGGGGATGGGTGGCGTGAGCGTAACCCACCCTTCCCCAGCACCCCGGCTTCGGCCCCCGCTCCGGGCCTTGCCATGCGCGAGGCGGGCGTATAAGCTCTAGCCATGTTGCGCCAAGAAGAAAACGGACTCAAGCTGTTGCGCTTCGCCGGCCTGGCCGGCGAGCCGGGGCTCAACCACGCCGTGACCACCCGCCAGGGCGGGGTGAGCCAGGGGGCCTACGCCGGGCTCAACCTGGGCTTTCGCGCGGGCGAGGGCGGCGACGAGCCGGCGGCGGTGCGGGCCAACCTGGGCAAGGTGCGTGAAACCCTGGGGCTTACGCGCCTGGTCTTCGCCCACCAGGTGCACGGGACCGAGATCGTCAGCGTCAATGGCCAGGCCGGGCCGGACGAGGAGGCGCAAGCCATCGCCCAGGCCGACGGCCTGGCCACCGACCAGCCCGGGGTGGGGCTTCTCATCAAACAGGCCGACTGCCAGGCGGTGATCCTCTACGCGCCGGCCAAGGGCGTGGTGGCCAACCTGCACGTGGGCTGGCGGGGCAACGTGGCCGACATGCCGGGCAAGGGCGTGGCCTTCCTGGCCGAGCGCTACGGCGTCGAGCCCCGGGAGATCAAGGCCGGGGTCAGCCCCAGCCTGGGGCCCTGCTGCGCCGAGTTCGTCAACCACGCCTCCGAGCTGGGGCCCGTGTTCCTGCCCTACCAGATCAGACCCGACCACTTCGACCTCTGGCAGGTGACCGTGGACCAGCTTTGCGCGGCCGGGGTGCCCTTGGGCCAGATCGAGGTGAGCGGGCTCTGCACCCGCTGCGCGGCCATGTTCTACTCCTATCGCCGCGAGGGCGTCACGGGCCGCTTCGGCACCGTGGCGGCCCTGGTCTAGGGAGGCCGGCTTGGCGACCCTGCGCGCCGAAGTGGCCAGCCACGACCGGGTCAGCGACCCCGGCGCGGCCCCGGAGATATTCCTGCTGCGCCTGCGCGCGCCGGAGATCACCCAAAAAGTCCGGCCGGGCCAGTTCGTGATGCTCAAGGTGGCGGCGGGGCTGGACCCCTTGCTGGCCCGGCCCTTTTCCGTGCACGGCGTGGAGGGCGGAGACCTGCTCATCCTCTACCGGCTGGCGGGCAAGGGCACCCGGCTGTTGAGCCAAGTCAAGGAAGGTCAAGAACTGACCCTGTGGGGGCCCTTGGGCCGGGGGTTCGACTTGAATGTGAAGAAGCCGGTGCTGGTGGCCGGCGGCATGGGATTGGCCCCCCTGCGTTTTGCTGCGGCCGCCCTGGCCAAGCAAGGCCGGGAGGTTTCTTTTCTGTGCGGTCTGCCTGGCGGAGATGGTTTCAGCGAGCTATGTGAGTCCTTGGAAAGGTGGGCTGGAAGTCAGGTTAATTTCTCCCTGGCTACGGAAGACGGGAGCCTGGGAGTTATGGGCCTAGTCACGGCGCTGATGCCCGAGGCCCTGGCCTGGGGCGACGCCGTGCTGGCCTGCGGCCCCATCCCCATGCTGGGGGCCGTGGCCAGGCTGTGCGCGGAGCGCGGGGTGCCCTGCCAGGTCTCGCTTGAAGCGCCCATGGCCTGCGGCGTGGGGGCCTGTTTGGGCTGCGCCATCCCGGCCGCCGGCGGGGGCTATCTGCGGGCCTGCCAGGAAGGGCCGGTCATGGACGCCGCCCAAGTGGACTGGGAGCGGCTGTGAGTTTCAGCTTCTGGCAGGACTGGCGCGTCTCGGTGGGCCTGGCCATCATCTGCTGGGGCCTTTGGGGCCTGTTCAGCAAGCTGGCGGTGACCCGCCTGGGCTGGCCCACGGCCCTGGTCCTGGGTTGGCTGGCCGGGGTGGCGGCGGTGGCCCCCTTCGTGCTGGGGGAGTTCCGCTGGCAGCCGCTCAACGTATCCTGGCCGGCCCTGGCCTATGGCGCCTGCGGCGCGGCCGGGGCCCTGTTTCTGCTCAAGGCCCTGGAGCAGGGCCCGGCCACGGTTGTGCTGCCGGTGAGCGAGGGCTGGCTGGTGGTGGCGGTGCTGCTCTCGGTGCTGTTCCTGGGTGAATCCCTGAGCGCCCGCCGCCTGGCGGGCCTGGTCCTGGTGCTGGCCGGGGCGGCGCTCCTGGCCAAGGAGTAAGACCATGATCGAAGACGTCGACCTCATGGACCTGGAGTTGGACGAGTTTCTGGTCCCTTCCCCCGGCATCCAGTGCGACCACCCCGAGATCCAGAAGCTGGCGCGCGCCATCGCCAAGGGGAGCAAGAACGACGTGGAGGCCGCCCGGCGGCTCTTCGAATACGTGCGCGACACCGTGGCCTACAGCGTGAACGTACCGGTGGCCAACCTGGAGGACTATCTGGCCCTGAACACCCTGGCGCGCGGCAAGGGCTTCTGCGTGCAGAAGTCGGCGCTCCTGTGCGCCTTGGCCCGGTCCCTGGGCATCCCTTCCCGCCTGGGCTTCGCCGACATCAAAAACGAGAAGCTGCACGGCCGCCTGATGCAGATGATTCCCGACAAGGTCATCTACCACCACTGCTTCATGGAGTGGTTCGTGGGCGGGCGCTGGTTCAAGTCCACTCCCAGCTTCGACCGGACGCTCAGCCAGCGCCACGGCTGGCGTCTGGTGGAGTTCAACCCCGCCGGCGACGCCCTGCTGCCCGCCACGGACCTGCAGGGCCGGCCCCACGTCAGCTACCTGGCCTATCACGGCTGGCGGATGGGGGTGCCCCTGGAGGAGTTCAGCGAAGTCACCGACCGCTACTACGGCGCGGGCAGCATGGCTGATTGGGACGCCCGGGGCCGAGCGGCCCTGGCCGCCGGCAACGGGGACGAATAGTGGGCGCCGCGCCCAATATGTCCGTCACCGTGGGCGGACTGACCCTGTCCAACCCGGTTCTGGCGGCCAGCGGCACCTTCGGCTACGGCCGGGAGTACGCCCCGCACCTGGACCTCGCGGCCCTGGGGGGGCTGGTGACCAAGGGCGTGAGCCTTCAGCCCCGGGCCGGCAACGCCCCCCCGCGCATCCGCGAGACGGCCTGCGGCATGCTCAACGCCATCGGCCTGGCCAACGTGGGCCTGGAGGTGTTCCTCCGGGACAAGCTGCCCTTCCTGGCCGGGCTCAGGCAAAAGGGCCTGGCGGTGGTGGTCAACCTCTACGCAGAGAGCGTGGCCGAGTTCGCCGAGCTGGCCGGACGCCTGGCCGGGGCGGCGGGCGAGGGCGTCAGCGCCCTGGAGGTCAACGTATCCTGCCCCAACGTCAAGGGCGGGGGCATGGCCTTCGGGGTGGACCCCAGGGCGGTGGCCGAGGTCACGGCCGCGGTGGCGGGCGCGGCCGGCGCGCTCCCGGTCTGGGTCAAGCTTACCCCCAACGTGGCCGACCCCGCGCCCATGGCCCGGGCGGCCCTGGAAAACGGGGCCAGCGCCGTCAGCCTGATCAACACCCTCCTGGGCATGGCCATCGACGCCCGCGCCCGGCGGCCCCGCCTGGCCAACCTCTACGGCGGGCTCTCCGGCCCGGCCGTCAAGCCGGTGGGCCTGCGCATGGTGCACCAGGTGGCCCGGGCGATCCCCGGCGCGCACATCGTGGGCCTGGGCGGCATCATGAGCGGCGAGGACGCGGCCGAATACCTGCTGGCCGGGGCGCGCGCGGTGCAGGTGGGCACGGCCAGCTTCGTGGACCCCGGGGCCTGCGCCCGCATCGCCGGCGAGCTCACCGAGTTCTGCCGCCAGCAAGGCGTGGCCGACGTGAACGAGCTGGTCGGAGGATTAATAAATAGTTAAGTAGGCTATATGGATGCACGGAAAATTTTTTTATCGCATCTCAATTAGCGTAAGGGTTATGAAAAGATGGCAGGAATACGCCAGCATATTATTCCAAGATTTTTATTAAAAGGCTTCGCGAGCAGAAGCGAAGGCAACAATATATATGCTTGGGTATACAAGAAAAACGCTCAAGTTTATGAGTCAAATATTACTAATATAGCCGTCGAAAAAAATTTTTATGACAAGGATGATGGAAGTAGCGCAGACGCTGAAATAACGGGTGCAGAGGGAGATTTAGCCCGGTTGGTTGATGACTTGCGCGTTGTCGCAAGCGCTGTAGAGCTAAATGAACCAAGAATACCAGATTTAATTGCCCACTTAGAAGTAAGGACCAAACACTTTCGGGATTCCTTTAGAGAACCTTCCGAGTATTTACTACAGATATTCTCAGAGTATTTTTCCGATGTTAACAATATAAAAACCTTTATACTTAGAAATCCCAGCGCAATAAAAAAGGCCATGGAGAATAAGCTAAGTGAATTGCCACTTTCTCCATTACAAAAACAAATAATGCTACAATTAATGCTGGCCTCCGTGCCATCGTTGTTGAACGAGAAAGATAAAGAGTTAACGGCTCTTTTCCAATTATTTAAGGGGCAATTGGAACCAGCTGTTCCGGGGATGGTCACAGATGGACATGTACAGGCATTATCAAACACGCCAATTCCAGAGCCACGAGTTACGAAGTATGGAAAATTGCATTGGTTTGTAGTAGAGGCAGAACAATCTTTTATCATAGGGGACGTCGGGTGTGTATTTGAAACGTTAGGTGACAAAACCTACAAATCAATTACCATGAAAAATGATGAAATAGTAAATATATACCTTCCTATATCTACTAAACGATTATTGATTGGTACGATATCGCCTTCATGTCCCAATATACATCCAATCAACCTCAATCCAATCACAGCTAAGCATAGCAGAGAGTATTTTGTATTCCATAAAAAGGCTGATGATGCATTGAAATTATCTAGCTTGATCGGGACTGAGGCTGAAATAATTACCAAAGAAGAATTAGGGCAAGTATTCATAAAAGGAATAAACCGCAACAGGGAAGGTTCATTACAATAATATTTGTAATGTTTAAAAGCATGTTGAAATAACAAATTACGTAACCGAGGCGGCTTTTCAGGCGTTTTTGCCGTCCCGCGCCTCTTGGGTCTGGGCCTTCTGCCGCAGCGACTTGAGGCTCATGCCTCCCCGCCACATCTCCACCAGACCCGCGATGACCAGAGGGAAGTACTGCACGGCCCAGTAGATCAGGCTGAAGGCCGCGGCCCGCTCGGGCTCGGCCCCGGCCATGATCAGGGCCCAGGTCACCGCCAGCTGGAAGGTGCCCACGTAGCCCGGGGCCGCCGGCACCGCCGAGGCCAGGGAGGCCCCGGCGAAGGCCATGGCTGCCATGAACAGGTCGAAAGGCAGCCCCAGCGCGGGCAGGAAGACCATGTACATGAGCACCATGGGCGCCCAGATCAACAGCGACTGCAAGAGGATCAAGGGCAGGTGGCGGGCGTGGCCCAGCACGGCCAGGCCCTCGGCGAAGGTGCCCAGCAGATGCCGGGCGGTCTCCCCCAGCCGAGGCGAGACCTTCCCCGCCAGGTCGGCGATGGTCCCGATGGTGGCCTGGGGCCAGCGCCAGAGCGCGGCCATGACCGCCAGCACCGCCAGGTAGGCCAGCAGCAGGGTGTAGCCCGCCCCGCGCATGTAGGCCACGTTGAAGGCCCCGGCCTGGGCCTTGGGGTCGGCGAAGACCAGCGTGGCGAAGAGCACCAGGAGGAGCGCCAGTCCGTCCAGAATGCGCTCCACCACGATGGTGGCCAGCACGCTGGTCATGGGCGTGGCGGTCAGGCGGTCCACGGCGTAGGCCCGCACCAGTTCGCCCAGGCGGGCCGGGAGCACGTCGTTGGCCATGAAGCCGATCAGGTTGGCCGAATAGAGCCGGCCGATGCCGATCTCCCTGACCGGCTGGAGCAGGAGCCGCCAGCGCCAGGAGCGCAGCCAGAAGAAAAGTGCCAGAAGGAGGTTGATGGCGAGGGCGTAGAGGGGGTTCACCTGCGCGGCCAGGGCCCAGAGGCGGGCGAAGTCCACGTCCTTGAGCACCCATCCCAGGCAGGCCAGGCTGACGGCGATGCCGGCCAGGCTTTGCAGGTTCAAGGCCGCTCCCCCGCAGCCCGAGCGAAGCGCTCCACCTGGGCCTGGAAGTAGTCCCGCCGCTCCTTGGGCCCGGCGGCCAGGGCCGAGCGCGCGGCGGCGGCGGCGCGGGCATACTGGCCGTTGACGAAGTAGGCCTCGGCCAGGGTGTCCCAGATGTGGGGCTCGGGTTTGAGCCCCACCGCCCGAATGGCCAAGTCCAGGGCCTCCTCGGGCTCGCGCAGGTCGCTGTCCTTGGCCGTGGCCAGCATCCAGGCCAGGCCGTTGATGACCTCCGGGTCGTTGGGGGCCAGGGATGCGGCCAGGCGCACTTGCTCTATGCCCGCCTCCTCCTCCCCCTGGTCGAAGAGGATCACCCCCAGGGAGAGCCGCAGGCGGGGGTCCTGGGGATTGGCGGCCAGCCGGTTTTCGAAAAGGCGGGTGAGGATGCTCTGACGCAGGTCCGCGCCCAGGTCCAGGGAGGCCATGCCCCAACCGGTCAGGGCCACCAGGGCCAGGCCCAGGGCGTAGATCTTCACGCCCCTGGCGATGACCCGTCCTTGGGCCCGGGCGTTGCCCGCCCCCGGGGTGGCCGCGCGCAGGGCGTCCACCCGCTGGGCGATGGAGAAGTGGTGCCAGGAGGGCACCTCGCGGCTGTGGCCGGTCAGGTCGGCGATCTTTTCCAGCGCCCCCACCAGGGGCTCGGCAGCGCCCAGGAGGTCCAGCGCGAACAAGTCGGCCTGCCGCTCGAAGTGGCGCATGAAGAAGCCCATGATGAAGCGTAGATAGATCAACAGCACCAGAATAAGGGGCAGGGCCATCAGCACGCCCAGGAAGCCTTCGTCGCCGGGGCTGGTGAGAAGGCTGGCCCCCCAGTCGCTGCCGGCCAGCCCCAGGGTGATCACCTGGGCCAGGGCCGCCAGGGGCTCGCCCAGGGCGTAGGCCAGGATGAAGAAGCCCAGGAAGAAGGCCAGGTAGTAGGCCAGGTGGCGGTGGCGCACGTGGCCGGCCTCGTGGGCCACCACGCCCATCAGTTCCTGGGGGCTCAGGTATTCGGCCAGGGCCGGGGTGATGAGCAGGTAGCGTAGGCGCGGGGCCAGGCCCAGGATGCCGGCGGTGAGCATGCGCCCCTTTAGCACCGGCCAGGTGAGTATCTGGCCCACGCCAACTCCGGCCCGGTCCAGGACTGCCTCGGCCAGCTCGCGCACGGGGCCCCGCGGCCAGGGGCGACAGCCCCACCAGTAGCGCACCAGGGGCGGAAAGAGCAGAGCCATGACCAGCAGGAAGGCCCCGATGAAAATGAGGTCGCCCAGGCTGGAATCCAGGAATTCGCCGGCATCCGGCCAGAGCGCTGAGAGCAGGTCGCGGGCCACCACCACCAAAAGCCAAGGGAAGACCACCGGGACCAGGAAGCGCAACTGGCCGCCCACCAGGGACCATGTGGAGAGCGGCTGTTGGAAGACCGCCCGGTCCATGGGCGCGGTGGACCACCAAACCAGGGCCAGGCTCAGGAAGTAGAGGATGGCGCAGGCCAGGCCGGGCAGGGCCTCGGACCAGTCGGCCAGCGGCATTTCCAGGAACTGGGCCTTGAGTTCGAAGTAGGTGAGCAGGATCAGGGTGACCAGGGCCGCGGCGGCTTGCAGGTAGAACTCCAAGCGGCGGGCGGCGCGGGCGGGGTTCCGGGGGGGGCGCGGGCCGGCCAGACGGCGGAGCAGGGCGGCCACGCCCAGGCGGGCGGCCACGGTCAGGCCGGCCAGCAGGATCACCGACCAGGAGAGGCTCTCCCAAAGGCCCAGCTCGGGCGGATCGGGCCGGTAGGCCTCCGACACCGCCATGACCAGGATGAAGGCCACTATCTGGCTGAAGATCAACTTCGCCCCCTGGCCCCGCGGGACCCATGGAGCAAGGGCCCGGGCCTGACGGCCTCGGGCCCCGCGGCCTGGCGTTCTCGATGGCGGAGAGAGAGGGATTCGAACCCTCGGTAGAGCTTTATGGCCCTACACTCGCTTAGCAGGCGAGCACCTTCGGCCTCTCGGTCATCTCTCCGGATCGCTGAGCGCTAATTTTTTCGGCCTGCCGTCCAGGGCGGGCAAACCCCGGGTTCACCGTCCCCGCAACCGCCCTCTTAGCATCATATCCAATAATTACAAACGCTTCCGCCCCATACCCCCGGACAAATGTAACGTAGGAAGCACGGGTTTGCAAGACATAAATGGGCGGGCCTCCAGAAGATTGCCCTTCCGGGCTCCCTTTGGGGGCCGGGGCCTGGCAAGGCCTGCGGCGGCAGTTTGGCGCGCGCGGGGCAAACGCCGCGATCACACCGGGTTATGCCATGCGGACCGGAGATGGAACCGAGAGTCCCTTTGCGCCCTAACCGAGACCCAGGTGTGTCACCCGGCCTGGGGCCGTGGCCGCCGACGCTGGGTCATGCTGCAAATTGTAAATAAATTTATCACGTTGACATGATTAGGCAAGGAAAGGCTTGCGAAGCCCGCCGCAGCCTCCGGCAGGAGGGCAGTTGGCGGAGGGAGTAGGATTCGAACCCACGGACCTTTCGGTCAGCGGTTTTCAAGACCGCCGCCTTAAACCACTCGGCCATCCCTCCAGATCGCAGCCGGCAAGCATCCTGTTGCCAGGCAGTTATCTACCACCGCCCCTCCCCTTGCGTCAACGGGGGCGCGCCGCCCCGGCCAAGGCGGGTCGGAGGCGCGCCAGCCGTGTAGATCGAAGGAACATGGCAAGGGCCCAGTCCATCTTTTCCCCACCCCCCCAACGGGGGCGCGCCCGGCAGGCCCGGGGAAAAGTCTCGCCGACCCGTTTGGGCCGGGGCGGCACGCGCCCTAGTGGGCGGAGGCCCAGTTGGGGCCCTGGCCCACCTCCACGATCAGGGGAACCTTGAGCCGGGCCACGGACTCCATGACCTCCTTGACGCGGGCGGCGAAGGCCTGGGCCTCCTCCTTGGGGCACTCGAAGACCAGCTCGTCGTGGACCTGGAGGATCATGAGGGCCTGGGCGAACTCGCGGCCCATCATCTCGTCCACCCTGAGCATGGCCAGCTTGATGATATCGGCGGCCGATCCCTGGATGGGAGTGTTGAGGGCCATGCGCTCGGCCGACTCGCGGGCCAGGCGGTCGCTGGCGTTGATGGCGGGCAGGAAGCGCCGCCGTCCCAGCAGGGTGGTCACAAAGCCCTTGTCGCGGGCCTGGATCAGGCAGGCCTGCTGGAAGGAGGCGATGCCGGGATAGCGGCCCAGGTAGCGGCTGATGATCTCCTGGGCCTCGCGGCGGTCGATGTTCTGCTCGCGGGCCAGGCGGAAGGCGCTCATGCCGTAAAGCACCCCGAAGTTTACGGTCTTGGCCCGCCGGCGCATCTCGGTGGTGACCAGGCCGGGGTCCACGTCGAAGAGGCGGCTGGCGGTCTGGGTGTGCACGTCCAGGCCGTCGGTCATGTCCGCCACCAGGCAGTCGTCTCCGCTCAGGTGGGCCAGCACCCGCAGTTCGATCTGGCTGTAGTCGGCGGAGATCATGACCCGCCCCGGGCCGGGGATGAAGCAGCTCCGGATGCGCGCCCCCAGGTCGGTGCGGACGGGGATGTTCTGCAGATTGGGGTCGCTGCTAGAGAGGCGGCCGGTGGCGGTCACGGCCTGGTTGAAGCTGGTGTGCACCCGGCCGGTGTCGGGGTTGACCAGCTCGGGCAGGGTGTCGACATAGGTGGACTTGATCTTGGTAAGCGTGCGGTAGTTGAGAATCGCCTCGGGCAGGGGATGCTCGGCGGCCAGTTGGGTCAGCACCGCCATGTCGGTGGAATAGGCGGTCTTCTTCTTGGTCTTCTTGACCGTGGCCAGACCCAGCTCCTCGAAGAGCACCTGGCCCAGCTGCTGGGGCGAGTTCAGATTGAACTCGTGGCCGGCCAGGCGGTAGCATGCCTGCTCCAGCTGGTCCAGCCCGCCGGCCAGCTCCTTGGAGAGCTCGCGCAGGCCCTCCAGGTCCAGGCGCACGCCGTTCATCTCGATCTTGGCCAAGAGCGGCACCAGGGGCATCTCCAGGCTGGCGAAGAGTTCGCCAAGCCCGGCCTGGGCCAGGAGAGGCTCCAGCTTGAGCGCGGCCTGCAAGGCCACGTCAGCGTCCTCGGCGGCGTAGTCGGTGGCCATCCTCAGCCCGGCCAGGGCGAAGCTCTTGTCCTTGCCGCCGGTGGCCTCCTCGTAGGAGATCATGGAGCGACCCAGGAATTCGGCGGCGATGGCGGTGAGCCCATGGGAGGCCTTGCCGGGGTTGAGCAGGTAGGAGGCCACCATGGCGTCGAAGTCAACGCCCTTGACCGCGAGCCCCGCCCGTTTGAGCACGATGAGGTCGTACTTGAGGTTCTGGCCGATCTTCCTGACCGAGGCGTCGGCCAGGACCGGGGCCAGAGCCTGAAGCGCCTCCTTGCGGTTGGCTTGGCTCTCGCCCTCGGCCAGCTGGTGGCCGACCGGGATGTAGCAGGCCCGGCCCGGCTCCACGGCCAGGGAGACCCCCACCAGCTCGGCGCGCATGGGGTCGATGGAGGTGGTTTCGGTATCCAGGGAGAGCCGGCCCGCCTTCCTGGCCGCCTCCAGCCAGGGCTTGAGCTGCTTGGCGCTCACCACCATCTGGTAGTCGGCGGTCGGCGCCGGCGAGGGCGCGGCGAACTCCTTCATCAGCTTGGTGAACTCCAGGCGGGCCAGCACCGGGGTGAGCACCGCCGGGTCGGGGTCTCGTACCTTGAAGGCCTCGGGGTCGAAGGCCAGCGGGGCGTCGGCCTTGAGGCGCACCAGTTCGCGCGAGAGCAGGGCCAGCTCGCGGTTGGCGATGAGGCTGTCCTTGACCTTGCCCTTCTTGAGCGCGCCCGCCTCCTCCAGAAGCTGATCCAGGTTCTTGTGCGCGGCCAGGAGCTGGGCGGCGGTCTTGGGCCCCACCCCGGGCACCCCGGGCACGTTGTCGCCGCTGTCGCCGGTCAAGGCCATGTAGTCCACCACCAGCTCCGGACCCACCCCCAGCTTCTCCTTGATGTCGCCGGGGCCCAGCCTGATCTCCTTCATGGTGTCCCACATGGTCACGCGGTCCGCGAGGAGTTGGAAGAGGTCCTTGTCGCCGCTGACGATGACCACCTCGAAGCCCTGGTCCAGAGCCTGGCGGGCCAGTGTGGCCATGAGATCGTCGGCCTCGAAGCCCTCCATCTCCACCGCCGGCAGCTCCAGGGCGGTCACCACCTGGCGCACCAAGGGGAACTGGGTCTTCAAGGCCGGGTCCAGGGGCGGGCGGTTGGCCTTGTAGGCCGGGTAGAGGTGGTGGCGGAAGGTGGGACCCTTGGCGTCGTAGACCACGGCCAGGTATTCGGGCTTGGCCTCGCGCACGACCTTCAGGAGCATCTGCACGAAGCCGAAGACCGCGTTCGTGGGCACGCCCTGGCTGGTTGAGAGCCCGCGGATGGCGTGGAAGGCGCGGTGGATGTAGGAGCTGGCGTCGAGCAGATAGAGCACGGGCCGTTTGCCCATGGCGTGTCTCCCTTGTCGTGGTCGGGGTTATTCCCGAGCTTACGCGCCGGGCCCCGGGCGGTCAAAGGGAAAGGGGCCGCGGCTCAGCCCAGGAGGCGGGCGAACTTCATGTCCGACTCGGTGATGTGGCGCACCCACCAGTCCTTGAGGAACTTTAGCATCTGGGTGGAGTCATAGACCCCGTCCTTGAATTCCTGGTAATACATCTTGGTTTTGTTCACCATCTGGGCGTGCTCGATCAGGTGCTCGCGCAGGGCGGGATACTTGACCGCGGTTATGATGCCCTCCTCGTCGCGGAAATGGGTCTGGGTGTACTTGACCAGGGTGCGGAAGATGGGCAGTAGGACCGCCTCGCCCTTCTTGGCCTGGATGGCTTCGAACAGTTCGTTTATGGTGTCGAAAACCACCTGGTGCTGCTCGTCGAGCAGGGCGTGGTTGACGCTGTACCGGGGCGACCAGGCTATGTAGACCATCTTGGCGGTCATGGCGGCTCCGCTTTTTTTTCCCAAATCGAATTCGGCGGGGCGGCGTTTCTCATCCTGACAGAAAGCGGGCCGGGGGGCAAGCGCCCGAGCAGGTCCCGGCCTCTCCGGGCCGGCGTGGTATAAATAGCTGAGCGCATGAACCCGCCGGCCGCCGGCCGGCATCAGGGAGAAGCCCATGCAGATCATAGAGATCAACACCTCGGCCCACGCCCAGGCCGTGGACATCACCCGCCAGGTGGCGCAGGTCGTGGAGGGCTCCGGGGTGGATGAGGGCTGGTGCGAGGTCTTCGTGCCCCACACCACGGCGGCGGTGACGGTCAACGAGGCCGCCGACCCTGACGTGATGGCCGACGTGATGGCCGCCCTGGAGCGCCTGGCGCCCTGGAAGGGCCCCTACCGCCACTCCGAGGGCAACTCCGCGGCGCACCTGAAAAGCATCCTCACCGGAGCTACGGCGCGCCTGCCGGTCAGGGACGGCCGCCTGGCCCTGGGCGCCTGGCAGGGAATATTCTTCATGGAGTTCGACGGCCCCCGTCAACGGCGGGTGCTCGTCGACGTGCGTTGATGGCATAATTAATCATTGAACAGCCGCCGGGGACGCGCGCCCCGGGGCAGGCGGACGGAAGCAATATGAAGATCAACCTGGACGAGGCCCTGAACGATCTGGAAGCCGCCCGGCAGGTGGACCAGGACGAACTGGTGGCCAACGCCTTGTTCACGGTGGCCGTGGCCTACCTGGACCGGGGCCGCTTCGACGAGGCCAACGAGGCCCTGGACGAGGCCCACTATCTTTGCGGCAAGCTGGAAAACCAGGCCGGCCAGGCCCAGGTGGCCCTGCGCATGGCCGACATCGCCTTGAACCTCAAGGACCATGCCCTGGCCCAGACCCGGGCCGCCGAGGCCCTGGGCCTGTTCGAGTCCGCCGGAGACGTGGCCGGCCAGGTGAATTCCCGCGAGCGTCTGGCCGCCGCCCTGACCGTCGCCGGCCGCGACGCCGAGGCCCTGCCCCACCTGGAGACCGCCGTGGCCCTGGTGGCCGAGGCCGGCGACAAGGTGGGCGAGGTGTTGCTGCGCCAACGCCTGGCCCCGCTCTACCGCGCCCTGGGCCGCCTGCCCGAGGCCGTCGAGGCCTACGAAGCCCTGGGCCGGGCGGCCGAGGCCGTGGGCGAGCGCCAGCGCGTGGCCCTGGCCCTGGTGGGCCTGGGCACCTGCGCCGCCGAGATGGGCCGGCTCAAGGCCGCCCTGGGGGCGCTGGACAAGGCCCGCGCCGTCTTCACCGGCCTCGGCCAGGGCACCCGCGCCGCCCAGGTCATGGAGGAGATGGCGCGGCTGGCCGCCCAGATTCCCGAGGCGGCGGCAGCCCAGGATTCCCCCGCAAGCGATTAAAAACCTGATCGAGGAGGGAGTATTGACCATGAGACAGCCGCTGAACCTACTGAAAGCCGCCCTGGCCGCCGCGCTGATACTGGCCCTGGCCGCGCCCCAGGCATTGGCCATGGACAAGGGCGAGGCCGACCTCAAGGTCCGCGAAGCCAAGGTCATCCTGGACCGCATCATGAAGCAGGGCGACAAATCCATCCCCACCGACCTACTGGTCAAAGCCAAGGCCGTGGGCATCTTCCCCGGCATGTTCAAGGCCGGCTTCGTGGTGGGCGGCCAATACGGCACCGGCCTGTTCTGCGTGCGCCAGGCCGACGGCAAGTTCGGCCCGCCCGCCTTCTTCGAGATGGGGGGGGCCAGCGTGGGCTTCCAGATCGGGGCCCAGGCCACCGACCTGGTGCTGGTGGTCATGCAGCAAAAGGGCCTGGACGGCATCCTCAAGAACCAGGTCAAGTTCGGAGCCGACGTGGCCGTGGCCGCCGGCCCGGTGGGCCGGCGCGGCGAGGCCGCCGTCGCCGGGGCCAGCCCTTACGCCGACGTATACTCCTACTCGCTGACCAAAGGCCTCTTCGCCGGCGTAAGCCTTGAAGGCGCGGGCATCGGCGTGGACGAGTCCACCAACCGCAACTACTACGGCTCATCCCACAACGCGCGGGAGATATTGCTCGAAGGCCAGGTGGCCCGGCCGGCCTCGGCCCTGGCCCTCATCAAGGCCCTGAACGCCTACGCCCACTAGCCGGGCGCCCCGGCTGCCACAGCGGGTCGGGGAGGTTGTTCCTCGACCAGACGGCACGCGCTCACGTTGGGGGCTCGCCTTAAACGAGTTTAACTTCAGCCATATCGTATTGCTCCTACCCGAACAGGACGGAAAAAAAGGCGGGCGGGGATAAACCCCGCCCCTGCGAAGAAAAGACCAACGGACAATCTTTTTCAGATTCACTGATTACTATATGACCGACATAAAATTGGCATCATTTGCTGATAAACAGGAACGGGAGCGCGCGAGGCCCGAGCGGAGCAGAGCGCCTACCGACCCGCCTTGACAGCCGGGGCACCCGGCCGACCCGCCTTGACAGCCGGGGCACCCGGCCGACCCGCATTGGCAACCGGGGCACCCGGTTGACCCGCATTGGCAACCGGGGCACCCGATTGACCCGCCTTGCCCGAAGCGGCTCGCGTCCGGCTTTTGCGTTGGGTGGTGGGGGGCGTGGGCAGGGCAGGCAGACCGCTGGAGGTGAGGGCGTGCCAGAGGCTGGCGCGCACCCGTTTGTTCTGGCGGTGCATGTCGTCCAGGAAGGCGCGCATGGTGGCGCGCTGGCCCAAGTTGGAGGAGGGGCAGCAGGGCGGCTGCACGGGCAGGTTTTTGTGGGCGGAAAAGCGCCTGGTCTGATCGGCGCTCATGAGGGCCAGGGGCCTGATGACCACGATCTCTCCGCCGAAGAAGGGCTGCACGGGCAGCATGGTGGAGAGATGGCCGGCGAAGAGGCTGTTGAGCAGGAAGGTCTCGAAGATGTCGTCCTGGTGGTGGGCGAAGGCCAGCTTGCCACAGCCCAGGCGGGCGGAGGCCTGAAAGAGTTCGCGGCGGCGGTGCAGGGCGCAGAAGAAGCAGGGGCTGTTCTCGCGGTTTTCGGGGGTGTGGGCGCGGGGGCCGTAATCGGTCTCGATGACCTGGAAGTCCACCCCCAAGCCGCCGCAGAAGTCGGCCAGGGCCTGGTGGTCGACGCTGTGGAAGCCCATTTCCACGTGAATGGCGGTGAGGTCGAAGGTGATGGGAACCCGGCGGCGGCGCTCGGCCAGGAGCCAAAGCAGGCTCAGGCTGTCCTTGCCGCCGGAGAGCCCCACCGCCAGGTGGTCGCCGTGGGCGATCATGGACCAGCCGTGGACGGCCTTTCCGCACAGGCTTATGGCCTGGCGCTCAATGTAGGGCATGCCGCTGCTCAAGGGATCGCTCCGGAGCCGTGGCGCCTAGGATTCCGGCTCCTGCTCGTGCTTGGCCGCCTCAAGGCCCCGGCAGATGCGTTCAAGCTTGCCCGGGGCCGGGGCCAGGAAGGACCGGCGCTGCTCGTCGTTGAAATGCTGCCCCAAAAACCCCGCCACGTCGAAGTGGCTTTCATAGCAAGCGAGCACGCGGGGGCAGGGCAGGCCTTCGTTGGTCTTGCGGCAATAACCGAAGTTGATGGGCTGACCCAGAATGGGGCACCAGAAATGGGTCACGCCGTCGAAGCTGTCCAGCGTCCTATGCATGGTCGTCCTTCCTGGGCTGGTCCAATCCCGGCACATAGGGCTTGATATCCAGGACCGGGGTGCCTTCCACGGCCTCCAGGCCCCGCACGGTCAGGCGCGGCCCGCCGGGGCCCTCCTCCACGGCCAGCAGGCGGACCAGGGTGAGCGCCAGGGGGCAGGGCCGCCGGGGCGAGCGGGTGTTGAAGACCCCGGTCGGGGGGCGGGCCTGGTCGCCGCGGGGGTGGGCCAGAAGCTTGGGCCCCGGGCTCAGGTGGAACAGGCAAATCACCCACAGGTCCCGCCCCGGATCGAGCCCGGTCAGCCCCCGGGCCCATTGGGGATCAATCTCGATCACCGCCCGGGAGCCGGCCTCCGGCCCTTGGTGGGGGGCCTGGCCGGGGGCGGTGAGCCGCGAACGAACCACCCCGATGGGCTTCAGCCTTACCTCGTCCATCGCCTCCGCCACCGTCCGGGCCCGGCCAGCCGCCGGCGCTAGAGTTGGGCCAGGATCTTGATGTCGGCCTTGGAGCGCAGGTCCTCCAGGAAGCCCTGGTAGGCCTCCTGACGCTTCTGGTAGAGGAGCTTTTGGCGCAGCTCCTCGACCTGGGCCTTGCGGTCCTTGGGCTGATTCTCGCGCCTGCCGACCACCGCCGCCAGGGCATAGCCGTCGCCGGTGGATACGGGCGAGGCCACAAGGGGCTGGCCCGCCGGACGCAGGAACAGGGCCTCGACAAGGGCGAAGGAGCGGCCCAGCCCCTCCACCTCGTCCTCCAGGTTCAGCCAGTTGGTGCGCTTGACGCCGGGTTTGGCCAGCAGGGCCTTCACCGGGTCCGGCTCCTTGGCCAACTGGAGGGCCAGGGCCTGGGCCTCCTCCTGGGCCATGCGCTGGGCCTTGACCGTCTTGACGGCCTGGACCACCTCGTCCTTGACTTCCTCCAGGGGCTTGAGCTGCTCGGGCTGACGCTCCTTGAGCAGGGCCAGCACGCTGCCGCCTTGGAAGGAGATCGGCGGGGCGGCCTGGCCGGGGGTTAGGCTCTCCACCTCCTCCACCAGGCCCTTGACCCCGGCCAGGCCCGGCAGGTCTTCGTCTGCGGTGACCAGGGGCGAGTTCTGGGGAGTCAGCTTGGCCTCCTTGGCCACCTGGTCCATATTGGCGCCGCTGGTGATCTGGTTGTAGGCCCGCTCGGCGGCGACCTCGGCCCGCTCCCGTGCCCCTTCTTCCACCAGCCTGGCCTTGATCTGCTCGCGCACCTCATCGAGGGGCACCACCTTGGCCTGGCGGTGTTCGTCGACCCTGACCACGTGCCACCCCTGGTTGGCCCGCACCAGGCCCACCTGGCCGGGCTCCAGGGAGAAGGCCAGGTCCTCGAAGGGGCCTACCATCTCGCCGCGGGAGAACATCCCCAAGTCGCCGCCCTGGGCGGCGGTGGGGCCCTGGGAATACTTCTTGGCCAAGGCCGCGAAGTCCTCCTTGCCCTCCTTGGCCCGGGCCAGGATACCCTCGGCCTTGGCCTTGGCCGCATCCTCCTCGGCCGCCGAGGCGCCCGGCTTGACCTCGATCAGGATATGCCGGGCCTTCACCGCCTCGGGCACGTAGTAGCGGCTGCGTTCGCGTTCATATGCCTCGGCCACCTCGTCCTCGCCCACCTGGACCTGGCCGCGGAAGGCGTCCAGGGGGAAGACCAGGTAGGTAAAGCTAACCCGCTCGGGCTGGACGT
Organism: Deltaproteobacteria bacterium; assembly: GCA_021811275.1. Taxonomy (GTDB): domain Bacteria; phylum Desulfobacterota; class Desulfarculia; order Desulfarculales; family Desulfarculaceae; genus JACRDC01. Next base: position 47,530 of record JAJZPI010000003.1, on the reverse strand, counting down.
AGGAGGCCTTGTGCTCCTGGTAATAGGCGGCGGTTTCGTCCGAGCTGGCGCCCACCTTGGCCTGGTAGGACTCGGGCTTAAAGAGCAGATAGGCCCCCTGCACCTGGGTGAGGGACTGGGCCAGGGCCTCCTCCATCTCCAGGGGGGTCACCTGGGCCGTTCCGCTGATCAGGGTGATCAGGCGCTCCTGGATCATGCTGGACCTGAGAATGTTCTCGTAGGCCTCGGGGGAGAGCTTGTTGGCCGCCAGCACCCGCTGGTATTGCTTGAAGTCGAAATGGCCGCCCCGGCTGAAGGCGGGGATGGTGGCCACCCTGGCCTTGATCTCGGCGTCGGTGACTTGGATACCCATCTTGTGGGCGGCCTGCGACATCAGGGTGCGGTCCACCACCTGGCTGAGCGCCCGCTCCTTGATGTTGAGCAGTTGGGCCGCCTTGTCGAACTGCGCCCCGAACTGCTGGCGGAACTGTTCGGTAAGGCGGCCCAATTCCTCCTGAAGCTGGTTCATGGAGATGGGCTCGTTGTTGACCCTCACCGCCACGTTGCCGCGGGAGTAATAGGAGGTGACGCCCCAGGACAGGGCGAAGGCCAGGGCGATGGCCCCCAAGAGGATCTTGATGATCCAGCTCCCGGCGTGTTTGCGCATGAGATCGAGCATGGTCCGGCCCAGTCCCCCGCCGGTCCCCGGCGGGTCTAGGAGTGTGTCGGAGAAAGCCATCCATGGCTTTCTCCTCTTGCCGCTTGCCAAAAAAAATTTTGGCAAGCTTTCTAAATTGCGCCAAATTGTCATTTGGCACAATTTCGGGCGGGCCGTCCATGGCCAGCCTAGGAGCATGTCGAAGGATTGCTCCGATTAGCTCCTAAAGACAATGAAGGCCAAAAGTATCACGCGCTTGGGGGCAAGTCAACGCGGGCCAAGGAGCGCTGGCCCCGGCCCAGGCTTGACGGAGCGCCCAAAGGCGGCGATATAATCGGGAAACGATCCCGCCAAGGATGCCGACATGCGCAAAGCACAGGCCCCGACCCCGTTTACCGCCCCCGCCCGCCGCCGCGGACCGGCTAACTGGCCGGCCCTGGCGGCCGGGCTGTTTCTTCTGCTGGGTCTGGCCGCCTGCGCCGCGCCTCCGCCCCAGGCCAGCCCCCCTCCGCCGCCGGGACAGACGCCGCAGAAGGTCACCATCCGGGTGCTCGACGCCAAGGACCGGCCGGTGGTCGGGGCCGAGGCGGTCATCCGTCCCCAGGCCGGAAGCCCCCGCGCCCCCGGCCCCTACCTGGCCGATGCCAGGGGCGAGATACGGCTGGAGTGGCTACCCGAGGTGCGCGACGAGCTGGTCAAGCTACACAGCCGAGACCAAGTCTACACCTTCCAGACCAAGCTGGGCTTCACCATCAAGGCCAAGGGCTTCCTGGACGGGGTGGGCTCGCTGGAGGGCAGCGGCCGCTACCGCAGCCTGGACAACCCCGAGCTGACCAGCATGGACAACACCCTGGCCATGGGCAAGCTCTCCGAGACCGTGGTGCTGCGCCGGCCCCGCGACCTGCTGGGTCCGGGGCTGTCCCAACGGCCGGACCACGACCCCCTGGTGGCCTCTTGCCTGGAGTTCTTCAATAAATACCGCCTGGTGGCCCAGCGCTTGGGGGCCGAGTTCGCCTGGCCCTCCTTCGGCTACAGGGGGGGCGTGCTGACCGTGGCCTTCGACTGGCGGGGCGTCACCTGGGGCGGGCTCAAGCAGGCGCCGCTGACCGCCAAGGTGGCCGTCAACAGCGGCGTGCCCCTGGCGGTGGCCGCGGGCAAGGACCTGCTGCCCCTGAAGGGAGTGGACAGCCTGGCGATCGAGTTCCGCCACGAGCTGCCGCCGGAGAACGACCCCCGGGCCGCGCCCCGGCCGGCCAAGGTGGTCCTGGCCGCCCCCGCAGAGCAGTTGCGCGACCTGGCCCAGGGACGCCTGACCCCGGACAAGTTCCTTTTGGCCCACCCCCCGACCCTGGTGGTGGAGCCGCGCGGCGGAGACGGATCATGAGGTGGCCCTTCGGCAAAAGAGACAAGGACCGGCCCTCCCCGGGCGGGGCCGCCCACGCCGCCCCGGCCGGCGCCCGCGCCATGGCCGACTTCTTCGCCGAGGCGGCCCGGGAGATCGACGCCCACATCGCCGCCGATCCCCAGTGGTTCCCCAATCTGCCCTACAAGGGGGCCATGAGCAAAGACCAGGCCCGCCAGTTCGAGATCGAAAAAAGGGCCATGTGGCGACGGGTGATCCACGATGCCCGCCGCAGCGACCTGAAGGCCTTGAAATGGACCACCCGCGGCGACGAGCTGGTCTGCCCCCAGTGCCGGGCCAACGAGGGCCGGGTCTTCGCCCACGGCCAGCTGCCCGAGTTGGAGGCCATGCCGTTGCACCTGGGCTGCCGTTGCGAGCTATTACCGGAGCGCCCATGAGCGATACCCTGCTGCAACAAGTCAACCGCCTCTACGACCTGGAACGCGACTACCTGGAACGGCTCCTGGCCCGCGACCCGCTCTTCGCCGAGCTCTTGGGCAAGGTGGCCCGCGCCGAGGCCGGGCTCCTGCGGGGCATGGACTCCGAGCAAGCCCAGGCCCTCAAGGAGGCCAAGCGCCTGCTTTTCGAAATATCCTTCGAGGCCGCCTTCAAGATGGGCTACCTCTACGCCCACACCCATCCCCTGGACGAGGTGGCCGGGCTGCCGGATTGAGGCCGAATTGGCCCAAGCACCCACGCCACCGCCAGCCGGCCTTCGCCCGGACTGGGACCCCGCTCCCGGGAGCCGCCGCCGCTGGCTCATCCTGGCGGTGGGGGCCCTGGGCTTTCTGCTGTCCATGTTTCACCGGGTCTCCGTCGCGGTCATCAGCACCAGCCTGGCCGACGAGCTGGGCCTGGACCGCGTGCAGCTGGGCGAAATCTCGGCGGCCTTCTACTACGCCTTCGGGGCGGGCCAGGTGCCGGTGGGCCTGGCCCTGGACCGCATCGGTCCCCGCTGGACCATGACCATTTTGGCCGGGGTGGCGGTGGGGGGCATCGTGCTCTTCGCCCTGGCCCAGACCCCGGGCCAACTTATCGCCGCCCGGGCGCTCGTGGGCCTGGGCATGTCGGCCAACTTCATGGGCATTCTGGCCGTCATGGCGGTGTGGTTTCCCGTAAACCGCTTCGCCTTCCTCATGGGCAGTCTCTCGGCCCTGGGGGTGTCGGGCAACGTGCTGGCCGCCACGCCCCTGGCGCTCTTGGCCGAGGCCCTGGGCTGGCGGACAAGCTTCATGCTCATCGCCGGCCTGAACGCCCTGGTGGCCCTGCTCTTTTTCCTGGTGGCCCGCGACCGCCCCCCCGGCGCGGCCCCGCTGGCCCGCTCGGGCGCGGAGCTCTGGGCCGGCCTGGGCCGCCTGGCCCGTCTGCCCGGTTTCTGGATCATCAGCTTCATGACCTTCTTCCGCTATGGCTTCATGGCCGCCGTGCAGAGCCTTTGGGCCGCGCCCTATCTGGTCTATGGCCTGGGCCTCAGCCAGCTGGAGGCGGCTAACGCCATCTTCTGCATAGGTCTGGGCTACATGATCGGCCTGCCCTTTTTCGGCCGTCTGAGCGACCGTTGGCTCTCCACCCGCAAGTGGGTGATCCTGCCGGGGGTGGCGGTGTTCGCCCTGCTCTGCCTGGCCGCCGCGGGCCTGCGCCAGATACCGCCGCGCTGGCTGGTGATGGCCTGGTTCCTGAGCCTGGGGCTGGCCTCGGCCCCCGGCCAGATCGCCTACGCCCACATCAAGGAGCTGGCGCCCCCGGCCATGGCCGCCCAAGCCATGACCGCCATCAACCTTTGGACCATGATGGGCGCGGCCATCCTGAGCCAGTTTTTGGGCCTTTTCCTGGCCGGCGAGCCCGCGAGCCTACGCGGCCCCGAGAGCTTCGCCCTGATGTGGCAGGTGGGGGCCGCCGGCCTGGGGACGAGCGCTCTGCTCTATTTTCTGGTGCCGGAAAGCCCGGTGATCAACCGCGGGAGAAAGCAATGACCAACCCCAACCCCTTGATTACCCCCTTCGCCGGCCACCACCCCCGCCTGGACCCCGGGGCCTGGGCGGATGTCTCGGCCCGGCTCATTGGCCGGGTCAGGCTGGCCGAGGGGGTCACGGTTTGGCCGGGGGCGGTGCTCCGGGCCGACGACGAGGAGATAAGCGTGGGCAAGGGCAGCGCGGTGCTAGACCTCTGCCTGCTGGAGGCCCCGCTGGGCAGGCCGGTCATCGTGGAGGATGGGGCGCTCATCAGCCACCAGGCCACGGTCCACGGGGCCACGGTCAGGGCCGGGGCCCTGGTGGGCATAGGGGCCATAGTGCTCGACGGCGCGGTGGTGGGCGAAGGCGCCCTGGTGGGCGCCGGGGCCCTGGTGCCGCCGGGCATGCAGACGCCCGCCGGCTGGCTGCTGCTGGGCCAGCCCGCCCGACCCGTGCGCGAGCTGACCCCGGCAGAGCGCAGCCAGGTGGCCGGCCAGTTGGCGGAGCTCTCGCGAAAGGCCCGCCTATACTAATTGGAACGCGTTCAGTCCTTCGAGCCGCCTCCCTTGCCGGCCATCTCCAGGAAGGGCCTGAACAGGTCTATGGGCAGGGGGAAGAGGGTGGTGGAGTTGTTCTCCGCCGCCACCTCGCGCAGGGTCTGCAAATAGCGCAGCTGCAGGGCCTGGGGGTGCTCGGCGATTATGGCCGCCGCCTGGGCCAGCTTTTCGGCGGCCTGGAATTCGCCCTCGGAGTTGATGACCTTGGCCCGGCGCTCGCGCTCGGCCTCGGCCTGCTTGGCCATGGCCCGCTGCATCTCCTGGGGCAGGTCGATGTACTTCACCTCCACGTTGGCCACCTTGACCCCCCAGGGGTCGGTGTGGGTGTCCAGGATTTCCTGCAGGCGATTGTTAATGTGCTCGCGCTCGGAGAGGATCTGGTCCAGCTCCGCCTGGCCGCAGACCGAGCGCAGGGTGGTCTGGGCCAGCTGGCTGGTGGCGTAGAGATAGTCCTCCACCTGCACTACCGCCTTGACCGGGTCCATAACCCGGAAATACACCACGGCGTTGACCTTGACCGAGACGTTGTCGCGGGTGATGACGTCCTGGGGCGGAACGTCCATGGCCACCAAGCGCAGGGGCACTTTGACCATGCGGTCGATGACCGGGATGAGAATTATCAAGCCCGGGCCCTTGGCCGCGATCACCCGGCCCAGGCGAAATATCACCGCCCGCTCGTATTCCCGGAGCACCTTGAGCGCGCTGGCCAGGAAAAGCACCACCAGCACCACCACGGGGGTGAAGCCGGTGAGGATGCCCACCAAACCGGAAAGAAAGCTCATGACGTGTTCCTTTCTGGGCGAGGCCCGGCGCCCCGCAACCGCCCCAAGCTCAACCCAGGTAGGTGTCGCTCAGGCGCTCGATCATGGCGTGAAAGGCCTCGTGGCGGCCGGGGCCTATGCGCCGGCGCTCCACTTCCTCGAAGGATTCGGCCAGACCCTCCAGGACGGCGGGAGCGAGCTTGGCCTCGGCCATGGGGAAGAGCACGTTGTCCTCCTTGTGGATGTGCTGGCGCAGCAAGTCCGCGTACTGGCGGCCGGCCAGGGTCAGCTCCGCCCCGGCCTCGGCGCGGCCCGTCTCCAGTCGCGACAGCGCCTGGGCCATCCGCCTCACCAGGCCCCGCCCCTGCTCGTGCTCGGCCAGCATCACCCCGATGGGCCCGCCCTGGCGGGGAACGCCGGCTTGCTCCAGGGCCGGGAAGAGGTGCTCCTCCTCCTTGCCGTGGTGGCAGCGGTCCACGAAGACCCGCAGAAAATCCAGCGCCTCCTCCAGGTGGGCCTTCTCCGGAACCCGGCCCATCTCCAGCAGGCGGGCCATGGCCTCCAGGATCAGGAGCACCCGCAGCACCCCCTGGTGCTCGGCCTTCAGCTCGTCAATGGCGCTCATGGGCTTGTGATCCTTTCCGCCGGCCACCGGCCGGCTGGAAGCGCGCGGGGCTAGGCGTAGCCGATGTCCGCACTCAGGGACATCCTGCTCTTGACGAAATTTCCGCTGCCCCGGGCCACCTCGCGGCCCAGGTGGTCGAGCACCTGGGCCTCGGCGATGAAGATGCTGCGGGAGGCCATGACCACCTTGCCGAGGGCCCGCAGGGCGCCCTCGCTCACCGGCCTTTCGATATATGTGGTGAAGCTGGCGGTGAGCACAAAGGCGTCGGTGACCAAAGACTGCACCGCGAAGAAGGCCGAGTCGTCGAGGACCTTGAAGTAGGCCGAGCCATGCAGCGCGCCGGCGGCGTGGAAGAACTCCCGCCGCGCTTCCATGCCGATCTCGGCCTGGCCCTTGGCGATGGCCACGCTGGGCCGGAAGAAGGCGTTTATGGGGGCGGCCAAGTACATGCGCTCCAGCTTGCGGTAGTGCTCCTCCGGAGTTCCCCGCATGGTCATGAACCCTGTCGCTCCTTTTCCGTTGCTGGTTCCACCCAGGCCGTAAGCCCCTCCACGCGCCTGACCACCACCTCCTGGCCGGAGACCAGGGGAGCCTGGGCCCGGGCCCGCCACAGTTCGCCCAGGAGCAGGACCTTGTCCGGAGCCACCACCGTGGCCCTCTGCCCAACCAGGCCCTCGCTGCCGGTCACGGCCTGGCGAAGTTGGGCCCGGCCCGCCACATAGGCCACCCCGGCGAAGAAGCCGATCACCGCCACCAGGGTGGGGGCCAGCACCATCAGGGAAAGCCTGGCCAGGCCCTCGTCCTCCTCGAAAAGCATTATCGAGCCCAGGATCAGGGCCACCGCCCCGCCCAGGGAAAGCAGACCGTGGGAGACGACCTTGATCTCGATGATGAACAGGGCCACGGCCAGAAGGATGAGCCCCAGACCGGCGTAGGAGACCGGCAGGGTGGACATGGCGAAGAAGGCCAGGATTAGGCTGATGCCGCCTACCACCCCCGGGAAAATCGTCCCCGGATGGCTCAGCTCGAAGTAGAGACCGGCCAGGCCGATCATGAGCAGGATGTAGGCCAGGTTGGGGTTGGCCAGGATGGAGAGCAGGCGCTGGCGCGCCCCGGGCTGCTGGAAGTGGATGGCCCGCCCGTGGCTGGTGATCATCCTGGCCCCGGCGCTGGTGTTGACCACGTAGCCCTCGATCTGGCCCAGGAGCGAGGCCAGGTCCGTGGCCATCAGGTCGACCAGCCCCAGCTTGAGGGCCTCGCCCACGGCGTAGCTCTTGGACTGGTGGATCATGGCCTTGACCGCCTCGGCCGGACGGTTGCGCTGACCGGCCAGGCTTGAGGCCAGGGCGGTCAGGTCCTCCAGCACCTTGTCGGCCATGGGGCCCTTGACCTCGCCGCCGCCGGCGGCCACGGGGTGGGCCGCGCCCAGGTTGGTGGCCGGGGCCATGGCGGCCACATGCCCGGCGAGTACCAGGAAGGCCCCGGCCGAGGCCGCCCGCGCCCCTTGGGGGGCCACGTAGACCACCACCGGCGCGGGCGAGCCCAGGATGGCCTGCACCATCTCGCGCATGGAGTCCACCAGCCCACCCGGGGTGTCCAGCTCCACCACGATCACCGCCGCGTCGGCGGCCTGGGCCTCCATGAGCGAGCGGCGCAGGTAGTCGGAGCTGCCGGGGTTTACCGAGTCGGCCAGGGAGATGACCCAGACCGGGCCCTGGCCGCTGGCGGGCTGGGCGGGAGCAGGCGGAGCGGCGGACGCGCTGGATCCGGGCGGGGTCGCGGGAACAGCCAAGGCCGCCGGCGCACCGAGAACCATCAGGAGGACCAGGGCCGTGAGGGACAGGATGCGTGGCATGGCGCTCGCTTCCGTATGGAAAAACCGCTCAATCTATTATGGGCCAAAGCCCACATCCTGGGAAGGGCCAGGAAAGGAACCGCCTTTGGCGCGGGCTTCATCGGGAGCGCGCAAGGCTTGGCATAGGTTCAGCCTCGCCGACCCGCCTTGGATGGCGCGGCACGCGCCTCGCCCCGCCCCGGCGCGGGCTTCACCGGGAGCGCGCAAGGCTCGGCATAGGTTCAGCCTCACCGACCCGCCTTGGATGGCGCGGCACGCGCCCTTGCACGGCACGCGCCCTTGCCTTGGGGAGCTCAGCGGGTTAGATTATGCCGGCGCGGCCCCTGGGGCAGGCGCGCGGCATGAACCCAGAGCCGAGGATCTGTCATGGTCACCCCCCGCGTCCCCCAGGAGGAAAAGCCGCTGGCGCAGCGCATGGCCGAGGTAACCATTCTGGTGATGGAGATCGAAGGAGTGCTCACCGACGGCCGCTCCCTGATCGACGCCCAGGGCCGGGAATCGATCTTCATCAGCCAGCGCGACGCCCTGGCGCTAAGAATGTGGCTGAAGGACGGCTACAAGCTGGTGCTCCTGGCCCGGACCGGCCTGACCGCCGCCGCCGAATGGTGCAAGAAGAACGACTTTCCCTTCCTGGCCCATCAAGGCGGCAAGAACAGCGCGCTGCAGGCCGTCATCTTCGAAAACGCGGCCCTACCCAAGGACGTATGCTACCTGGGTTGGGACCTGGAGGACCTGCCGCCCATGATGATCGCCGGGGTGGCGGCCTGCCCGGCCGACGCCGACCCCTGGGTGTCCAGCTCCGCGCACATGGTCCTGGAAGCCGGGAGCGGCCAGGGCGCGGCGCGGGAGATGGTCGACCGCCTGTTGGCCGGGCGACGGCCCCCTTCGGAGTAGGGCCGTGTTCGAGTCCGAGCGGCCCGACGTCTACGAGGCGGTCTACGTTGGCCTGGTGGAGCGCCTGGCCGGGGCGGACATCGCCCGCGCCGCCGACGACCTGGGGCTGGCGTTGCGTGGGGGGGAGGCCCTGGTCAGGCTTTTGGGTCGCGGCTACCTGGTAGGCAAGGAAGGCGTGCGCGCCGACGACGGGGGCAAGGCGGCCTTCACCCACCGCATCGTGTTGGCCTATTATCTGCTGCACGGCGGACGCGGCGAGCCGGCAGGGCGCTTCGTGCCCTACCGCGAGCTGCCCGGCGGGGCGGATTTCGCGCGCAACCTGGCCCAGACCGTGGAGGGCCGCCTGGCCGGGTTCTTTGCCGGTAGGCTGAAGGATCTTGCGCACGCGGCCCGGGCCTTGGGCGGGGCCCAGGCGGCGGGCGAGGCGCGGGCCGACGCGGCCTATGAGTTCACGGCCCTGCCCAAGCTGCCGCTGATGATCACCTTCTACGACGCCGACGAGGATTTCCCCGCCGAGGCCAAGCTCTTCTACGACCTGCTGGCCCCGAACTTCCTGGACCTGGAGTGCCTGGCCGTGCTGGGACTGATCCTGGTCCTGGAGCTGGAAGCGGCGGCCGGGTGATATTTCAGGAAATACTCGGGGGCTCATCCGGGGTATATTGCTAGCTAAGGCGCGCTAGAACAGGAGGAGAGAGCCGTGGGGGAGATCAAGGTCTTGTTGGTGGACGACGAGCCGGACTTCGTGGCCCCGTTGACCAACCGTCTGGCCCTGCGCAAGCTGGAGGTCATAACCGCCGGCAGCGGCGAGGAGGCCCTCAAGGCCCTTCAGGACCAGCCCGTGGACGTGGTGGTGCTGGACGTCAAGATGCCGGGCATGGACGGCATCGAGGCCATCCGCCAGATCAAGAAGCGCCATCCCCTGGTGGAGGTGATCATGCTCACCGGCCACGCCAGCCTGGAGGCATCCATCGAGGGCATGGAGCTGGGGGCCTTCGACTACCTGCTCAAGCCGGCGGCCATCGACGAGCTGGTCTACAAGATTCAGGACGCCCACAAGAAAAAGGCGCTGCAAGAGAAGAAGATCGCCGCGCTCAAGGAGTCGGCGGGGAGCTAGGGAGGAGAGGGCACCCGCCGTTAGCGCCGGGAGGACCCCGCCTCCGGCGTCATGTTCGGGGGCTCACGCCGACTGGGCGGCCGCCTCCTGATCCCGGAAGTCGGCGGGCATCCGCACGCCCAGGACTTCCCGCAGGTCCTTGCGCATCTTGGCCCGGAAATGGGCCACCGCCGCGGCCTGGCCCATGACCATGTCCAACTGACGGGTGTGCATGATCAGGTAGCCCAGCATCTTCAACTGATCCTTCATGGCCTCCTCGCCAAGCCCCTCCAGACGGGCGAAAACCGCGTCCTCCTTGATGTCCACGCGAAAGCCGTACTCCTCCAGCAGCTCGGCCACGAAATGCACCCGGGCCAACTTGCGCTCGAAATTGGCGGCGCCGCCCTTGAAGGAGAAGCTGGCGTAGTTCTCGCTGGCCCGCTCGGAGACGAGCGTTTCGATGGTGGAAAAGTGAAATCCGAAACGGGAGTAGAGGCTCATGAAGTTCTTGGAGATCATGAAGTAGTTGCGATTGGCGTAGGAACTCTTGACCGTCGATTCCAGGGCCTTGTTGGTGGTGGCCTGAAAAAGGATGGAGGCGAAGCCGCGGGCGTCCACCGGCGGCGGCCCCTCCCAGGGGACGGCCACCATGCCTTCCCAGAGGGCCAGCATGGGCACGCAGGCGATGTTCTCCAGGCCCACGTACTTGCCCGGATCATCACTGACGAAACCGTCGTCCAGGTTGATGACCCACCACTGCATGGGGACCTTGTAGTAGAGCTGCTTGCTGGAGCGCTCGCTGAAGTGGTGGTTCTTGCCGAAGGAGAACATCTCGTGGACGCTCTTCTCGTGGCAGAAACGGGTCAGGTCGTGCAGGGTCTGGCATTTGGCCGGCCTGAAATCCGGCGAGTCGGGGTCGATGAGGGTCAAGGGGGCGATGTGGGCCAGGGCCTCGATCAGGGTCTGGTGGACAGGGCTGCCGGCCATGAGGTTGGGTTTCTTCTCTATCTTGGCCAGCAGCTCATCCACCCGTCCGGAATAGATTGCCAGGCCGTCGGCGTCCACCGTGACCTCCTGGCCGGCGGCGAGCTTATCCTCGGCGTCTTCGAGCCCGAACAGGGCCGGCACCCCGAACTCCCGGGCCACGTTGGCCAGGTGGCCGGCCACCCCGCCCTGGGCGGCCACCACCGCGCTGGCGCGTGAGAGCAGGGCGGCGTAGCGCGGCAGGGATTGCGCCACCGCCAGCACCGCGCCCCGGGGGAACTCCAGGGCGTCGCGGTCCTTGCGCACCCAGTAGACCGGCCCCGCCGCCACCCCGGCGCTGGCGGTGACCCCGCCGCTGGCGATCACGTGGGCCCCGGCCAGAATCGAGGGCGCGACCTCGCCCTCCGCGGACTTGATCTGCTTGAGCGGCCGGCATTGCAACAGATGGATGCGCCCCTGAGGGCAGATGGCCCACTCGATGTCCAGGGCGGTGCCGTAGTGGCTCTCCAGCTTCAGCGCGACCGCGGCCAGAGCCAGGGCCTCGTCCTCGGCCAGGGAAGCGCGCAAGGCCTCCTCGCCCCCGGTCAGGTCCAGGCGGCAGACGCCCTCGTCGGGGTAGCAGACGAACTTGCGTTCCTTGACGCCGATCTTGCTGGAGACCAGACGCGGCGGGTCGGCGCGGCCGACCACGAAGGTGTCGGCGGCGGCCGAGCCGTCCACCACGCTTTTGGGCAGGCCCCAGACGCTGGTAATGTGGATGTTGTCGTCGCGGATGTTAAGCGCGTTCCTGGAGTACATCACCCCGCCGCACTTGGCGTCGACCATGGCCATGCAGCCGACGCTCATGGCCACGTCCTCGTCCTTGATGCCCCGGGTGAAGCGGTAGCTCATGGCCTGCGGGCTATACTTGCTGGCCACGATCTCCTTGTAGGCCTGAACCAGGTTCCCTCCGCTGACGTTGAGCTGGCTGCGGTATTGGCCGGCGAAGGAGGCTCCCAAGGCGTCCTCGCCCAGGGCGCTGGAGCGCATGGAGACGGTTATGCCCGGCCGGGTCCGGGCCTCCAGTTCGGCGTACGCCCGGCTGACGGCCTCCGCCACCTCCGGCGGCGCCTCGGCCCGGATGACGATCTGCTGGATGGCCGAGCTGCGGGCGAAAAGCTGGTCCATGCGCTCGACGTTGGCCAGCTGCACCAGGCGATGGATCTCGGCGTAGAGGTCGTTGTGCTCGAAGAAGCGCCGGTAGGCCAGGGCGCTGATGACAAAGCCCTCGGGCACCTTCAGGCCCACCCGGTTCTTCATTTCTCCCACGTTGGCCATCTTGGCCCCCACCTGGTCGGCCAGCTCCTTGTCGACCTCATCCAGGGAGAGAACCAGCCGCTCGCCCGCCGTGGTTTCCTTGCCGGCCAGGGCCTGATTTATGGCTTCGTTAATGGCTCGGAAGCGCTCCGTCAACTCATCGTACTTGCCCGGGGCCAGGGCCTGCATGTTCTTGACTATCTGGAAAACATTGACGCCCACGGCGGTGCAGTTGGCCCGGATGAAGGCCATGCCGAAGGGACGGGCGCCGTTCAGGGCCTGCTCCATCTCGGCCATGATCTCCAGGGCCTTGTTGTTGGCGTTCAAAAGCAGCTTGAAGCTGTGATAACGGGCCTTGAACTCGCTGCGTAGCTCCTCCACCTCCTGTTCGGACTGGGTGGAGGGACGAGCCCGCGAGAAGGCGCGCTTGAGGGCCTGGAAAACGTTGGCCATGGGATGCCCGTGCCTCGGTGAATATTTGCCGCCGCCCGCCCCGGGCGCGAGGGGGAGCTCCCACGTCAGGATAACATGAAAAATTGCCGGCGGGGGTCTATTGGGACCGACCGCCCCTGAGATGGGGCCGGCCCCCGTGCTATGATTTCCGCGACCGCGGCGGGAGGACGATCTTGGAGCTGGCGGGTGTCCAAGAGCGTGAAGGCTGGCTGAGGGGCGGGCGCGCCTGGCTGCTCCTGCTGCTGCTGGCCCTGTTCACGGCGATGGGCCTGTACCAGGCCTGGCCTCAGTTCGGCCAGCCCCTCAACTTCGACCCCGGCGACGATTGGACCGTATATCACCAGCGGGCCCTGGACGTGCTCCAGCACGGCCTGGCCATGTCCGCAGTCCAGGAGCCATATTCAGCGCCGGCCGGCTTCCTCTACATCTACTTCGTGGCCCTCTGCTACGCCCTGCTGGGGGCGCACCCCGCCCGGGTCTTCGTGGTGCAGTCGGCCATGCTGGGCCTCACCGTCTGGCTGCTTTTCACAGCCTTCGCCCCGGGCCGCCGCCGCCTCACCCAACTATTGTTACTGGCAGCCCTGGTCTGCTTCGCCCTGGTGGACGTACAGCGGCATTACGTCATGCGGCTGCTCTCGGAAAATCTCATGCTCCCGATCTTGGCTCTGTTCTTCCGTCTTCTCTTCGCAGGCCTTTGGCGGGGCCCGGCGAAGGGTCCCGGCCGGTCCTGGGGACCGGCGCTGGCCTTAAGGGTGTTGGGCGCCCTGCCCCTGGCGCGGCCCAACGCCATGATCTTCATCCCGCCGCTGGCGGCCTGGCTCCTGCTCTCCCGCCAAGGCCGCGAGCTGATCGCCCCCCGCCGGCTGGTCCTGGGTCTGGCCCTGTTCGCCCTGGTCTTTTCGGCCATGGGAATACGCAACCACGCCGTCACCGGCCGCTGGATAATGTTCACCCCCGCCAGGTGGGAGATGTTCGAGGCGCCGGGCTACGGCAAGGGCTTGATGGAAGCCCTTAACCCCGCCGGGCCGGCGGCCCCCCGCGAGGGCGTCTTGCCCATGCTGGGGTTGATCGCCAAAGCCTTCGCGGACCACCCCCTGGCCACCAGCGAAGCCTACGCCCGCAGGTTGCTCTACTGCCTGGGATTCATGCCCCTGCTCGAACCCTCCCATCATTACCGGCCCCACTGGATGCTGGCCTGGGCCCTGTATCTGGCCGGCCTGGCCTGTTGGCTCGGAGGGCGCGCCGAACTTGACGCGCGCCAGGCGGTGCTGGCCCTGTGGGTCTGGCCCATGCTGGCGGTGGTGGCCGGAGTCAGCTGGGTGGCCTCCTACGGTTTCCGCTTCCAGGTGCCCATCGTGCTGCCCATGCTGGGCGGCGCGGCCTGGGCCCTGGACGCCCTGCGCGGCTTGCCGGACCGGCGCTGCAATCGCTGAACCTCATTCAGGATTTCCATCGACAGCGCCGCCGGCTTCTTGTAGACTTCCCCGGAAAATCATCGGGTTGTTCGACCTGCGCCTCCCCTCTCGGGCCCCGGCCGGAGGGCTGCCGTCCCCAACCCAAAACCTCATCTGCCAGAGAAAGAACCAAGATGCTGCCCACCTTGAAGATAGGCGACCTGATTGCCCGGATTCCCTTTGTACAGGGCGGCATGGGCGTGGGCATCTCCATGTCGCGCCTGGCCTCGGCCGTGGCCAACGAGGGCGGCATCGGAGTGATCTCGGCGGCCATCATCGGCTTCACCGAGCGCGACCTTTTCTCAAACTACCGCGAGGCCAACATCCGGGCCCTGCGCCGGGAAATCCGCAAGGCCCGCGAGCTGACCCAGGGCGTGCTGGGCGTAAACATCATGGTGGCCCTGACCAACTTCTCCGACATGGTCCGCACGGCGGTGGATGAGGGCATCGACGTCATCTTCTCCGGGGCCGGCCTGCCCCTGGACCTGCCGGCCTACTTGAATGAACAGGCCCGCTCCAAGTTGGTGCCCATCATTTCCTCGGCCCGTGCCGCCGGAGTGCTCTGCAAGCGCTGGCTATCCCGCTTCGACCGCCTGCCCGACGCCTTCGTGCTGGAAGGCCCTCTGGCCGGCGGCCACCTGGGCTTCTCCCGCGAACAAGTGACCAGCGCCGAGTTTTCCCTGCCCAAGCTGCTCAAGGAGGTCCTGGAGACCCTGCGCCCCATCGAGGAGAAGCACGGGGTCAAGCTGCCCGTCATCGCCGGAGGCGGCATCTACACCGGCCAGGACATCCGCGAAATGATCAGCCTGGGCGCGGCCGGGGTGCAGATGGGCACCCGCTTCGTCACCACCCACGAGTGCGACGCCGACGAGCGCTTCAAGAGAGCCTACCTTGAGGCCGGCGAGGACGATCTGGTCATCATCGACAGCCCGGTGGGCCTGCCCGGTCGCTCGGTGCGCAACCATTTCCTGGACGAAGTCAAGGAAGGCAAAAAGAAGCCTTTCAGGTGCCCCTACCACTGTCTGATCACCTGCAACCAGCAGGAAAGCCCCTACTGCATCGCCATGGCCCTGATCAACGCCGCCCGCGGCCGCCTGGAGCAGGGCTTCGCCTTCGCCGGCCAGAACGCCTTCCGCGCCACCCGCCTGGAATCGGTTCGCAGCCTCATTCGTGGGCTCATCGATGAGTTCAGCCAGGCCGCTGGCCGCAAACTGACGGGTCCGGCCCTGGGCGGCTGAGGCCCTGGATCACCCGAGCTCCAAGCATGAGGTCAAAGGGCGGGGATCACTCCCCGCCCTCTTCATTTTTTTGTCCGGTCAGGTTGGGGCTAGACCAGGCCCAGATCTTTCTCACCGAAGACCTGGGCCGAGAAGATGAGTATCTGCACGTCGGTCTCGCGCCAGCAGCCGGGCCTTAAGCCGGCCTTCAGGCAGGTGTGGTCCAGGAAGGTCTCGCGATCCCAGCCCTGCTCGGTGGCCACCTGGGGCAGCAGCACCCCCCGCCCGCGCGGGCTGACGATGTAAATGCCGTGGCGGCCCACCTGGATCTCCTCCACACTCTTGATGGGCCTCAGCGGCGAAAGCACGCTGATCTCCAGGTCCAGGTCGTCCAATTCCAGGGACTGCACCGGCCGGAAACGAGGGTCCTGACAGGCCGCGGCCGTGGCCATCTCTTGCACCGTCTCCAGCAAGGTGCCCAAGGCCTGGAAGTTGCCGATGCAACCCCTCAGTTGGCCGCGCTTGTGGATGGTCACGAAGGCCCCCCGCTCCAGGCACAGCCCCTCCAGGTCCGCCTGTTGGGGGCAACGGGCGCGGCCCTGCACCAGGTCGCTTATGGTCTGGCGGGCCACGGCCAGCAGCCGTTTCTTCTCCTCCAAGCTGAGTTCGCGCTCCTCGTCCATCATCGCCGCTCCCTGGGCCCGGCGCCCGTTTCAGGATTGCACCGGCGCGGCCGGACGCAATCCGGCCCGCCACTGCCGATAGTGGGCCAGGATCAGCCCATGGTCGAAGCAAAGCGCCTCGGGCAGCTCGTCCAAGCCGAAGACCCCCACCCCGGCCGCGTCGTCGCCGGCCTTGGGCTCCCCCATGGCGCGAGCCGCGAAGACCGCCGAGAGGTTGTGTTGGCGCTGGTCCCGCCGAGGATCGGAATAGACCCCCAACAGCGCCACCAGCTCCACCTCGAGCCCCGTTTCCTCGGCCGCCTCGCGCCTCGCCGCCCGCTCCACGCTCTCGCCGTAGTCCACGAAGCCGCCAGGCAGCGCCCAGCCTCGGGGCTCGCCCGCGCGCTCGATGAGCACCACCGGCCCGGGCTCGCCGCGTCCGCCCAGCTCTATCACCACGTCGACGGTGGGGAAGGGGTTGCGGTAGGCTCTCACGGCTGCTGCCCCTTGGCCTCGCTGAAATCGCGCCGGCGCAGAAAGTCATCGCAACGGCCTCGGCAGTTCGGCAGCTTGAGCAAGCAGTTGACCAGGTGCTGGTGCACACAGAGCAGGCCGCCCTGGGGCGGAGGCACCAACCCCGGGCAGGTGAGGCGGGCGATGGCGTCCATGTTCTTCTGGATAAGGTGGCGGCGGGCCACCTCGCGGTCGTCGGGGTCGGCCAGGCGCTGCAGGCGCTCCAGCCGGTCCATGGTCTTGGCCCCCAGCCGGCGGCGCTCATCCAAGAGCCCGCAGCGGCTCCGGGCCGACTCCTCGGGGCTGACGGTGCGGGTGCAGCGCCCGCGCATGAAGTAGGTGCAGTGCTGGCCGCTCAGGCGCTGCACCGCGCTCACGGCCTAGGCCCCCGCCCCCACCGCGCCCGTGGACAGCAGCCGCACCGGGTCCCCCGGCCGCACCACTCCCGGGTTGAGCACCTTGGCGAAGATGCCTTCGCGCGGCATCACGCAGTCGCCGGTAAGCTTGCGAATGGCGCAGCCGGTATGGCACTCCTTGCCGATCTGGGTTACTTCCACCTCCACCGTTCCAAGCATGATCCGGCTGCCCACGGGCAGGGTGTGCAGAATCAAGCCACGGGTGGTGATGTTCTCGGCAAAGTCGCCGGCGTTCACCTCCAGCCCCTTGGCCCGCATGCTCTCGATGGACTCCAGGGCCAGAAGTGAAAGCTGCCGGTGCCAGGAGCCGGAGTGGGCATCCTCCACCAGCCCCACCCCCGGTTCCAGCCGGCCCTCGGGCAGCGGTGTCTTGCGCACTCCCTTTTTGTCGCTGATGTTGACCGAGACGACGATTGGCTCGCTCATGGGCTCCGCTCGCATGTTTTTTACCTTATTTGAGCTTATGCCCCCCACCCTACCTCGTCAAGAGCAGGCGCGTGCCGCGCCAGCCGTGGCGGGTCGGCGAGGCCAGCCCTCTGACATACCTCGCGCGCGCCGGGTACGGGTATGCCTGTAATAATGTAAGGCGGGATAGCAAGGCGCAACTCTTCTTCCGCGTTCCTGGGGCTGGCGCTCCACGGCCAAAGGCCAAAGGGAAAGGGGCGGGGTCCCCCCCCGCCCCTTGCGCCTTGGCCAGCCTGAATCTAGCTATTTATACCGAAGAAGTCGTCGCGCGCCTTGCGCAGCTGTTGGAGGTTTTCCAGCGGCGAAGGCGGGGCGACGCCGCAGCCGGGGCAGAGGAAGTGGGTGCCGTTCTCAAGGGCGGCCTTGGATTCGGCGTATACCTCCTGGGCCGTGCCGGAGAAGAGCGTGGTGGCCGTGGCCACGTTGCCGAAGACCTTCACGCCCTTCCTGTTGGCTATTTCGGCGGCCGCCTTCATGTTGGCCTTCTCCTCGATGCTGATGCCCACCGCCCCGGTGTCGCACATCATCTCTATGATGGAGTCGGTGTTGGCGCAGATGTGCAGCACCACCGGCCCCTTCACTCGCTTGATGATCTCCTGCTCCAGGGGCAGCACGATGGACTTGTAGAAGCGCGGCGAAAGCAGGGCCGGGCCGCTGGTGGGCTCGGCGAAAACGTAGTAGTCAGCGCCCTGGTCGAAGGCGAAGTTGGCCGCGGCCACCGCCGCCTCCTTGGTGACGGCCAGCACCTGCTGGATCTTGTCGGGCTGTTTGAAGACCCACTTCATGAACTGTTCGGTGCCCACCAGGTTGGCCGCGCAGGTGAAGGCCCCCTCGCTCTCCCCGAAGACGGCCATGTCCTCGCCCACCGCCTCCTTGAGCAGCCTGAACTGTTCCTTGTAGACCGGAAAGCGCCCCCGCGAGAGGAAATCGACCGGAAACTCCAGGCCGTCCAGACTCTCGGCGTAGGGGTGGCCCTTGACGTAGTATTGGCTATCCTTGGTGGGCGGGCCCAGCTCCACGCCCATGGCCTCCGACAGGGGCACGATGTCCCAGCCCATGGCCTTGACCCACTCCCAGCCGACGTACTTGGGCCCGCTCATGGCCATCTCGAACATGGCCTTGGGGTCGGTGTCGGCCTGGGGGCGGAAATAGCCGCAGGCCTCCTGCAAGGCAACCACGGCGTAGGTGGTAGTGCAGCCCACGGGGGTCATGTCCACTTCCTGGCCCTTGAGCTGCCTCATGACTCGCTCTTTCTTGGTCATGGCTAAAGCCCCCCTATTTCTGCTTGAGAACTTCCTCGGGCACCACGCTCTCCAGATGCGGGAAATCGTCCTTCATATGTGGAATGTGCATGGCCTCCATGAATTGCTGTTGAAAGTCCTTTTCCACCGTCAGTTCGATGTACTCCACGTTGCGGGCCACCCAGTTGGCCTCCACCCGCTTTTCACGGTTCAGAAGCGCCGCGCGCGCGCCGTCTCCGGCGGCGTTGCCCACGCTTACGATGTGATCGATGGCGCAGTCCGGGAAGAGCCCCATGATGAGCGCCTTCTGGCGGTCCACGTGGGTGCCGAAGGCCCCGGCGATCTTCACCACGTCCACCTTGTCGACTCCCATGCGGCGCATCATCAGCTTGCAGCCGCAGTAGAGCGCGCCCTTGCCCAGCTGGATCTGGCGCACGTCCTTCTGGGAAACCACCACGTCCCGGCCGATGGAGGTCTCCTCCTTCCAGGCGATGACGAACTCGGGCTGCTTGGTGTCGGGGTTGACCCGGGTGCGGTTCGACTTCTGCTCGGAACTGAACTTGCCGCTTTTCAGGATGACCCCTGACAGGTAAAGCTCGGCCAGCACGTCCAGGATGCCGCTGCCGCAGATGCCCTTGGTCTGCATCTCCTCAGGCTTGGAGAAGCTCCTCCAGGCATCCCGGCCGATGACCTTGTAATCCACCTCGTGGGTGGCCGGGTCTATCTTGATGCGCTCGATGGCCCCCGGAGCGGCGCGCATGCCGTAAGAGAGCTGCGCGCCCTCCAGGGCCGGGCCGGTGGCGCAGGAGCTGCTGATGAGCTTCTCCTTGTTGCCCAGGACCAGCTCGCCGTTGGTGCCTATGTCGATGATGAGCTGCATCTGGTCGCTCTTGTAGGGCTCCTCGGCGATGAGCACGCCCACGTTGTCGGCGCCCACGAAGCCGGCCTCGTTGGGCAGCACGTGAACAAAGGACGATTCGTGAATGCTCAGCCCCAGGTCGCGGGCGCGGATGTCCAGGCTGTGGTGGACCACCGGCGGGAAGGGGGCCATGCCCACATATTCGGGGTTGAGCTTCAGCAGGATATGGTGCATGGCGGTGTTGCAGACGATGGTCATGTCCACCAGATCGCCGGGCTTGAGCCTGGCGTAGGTCTTGCCCTCCTCGGGGGCCTCTACCATGACCGGGTTGCCCGCCTCGTCCTTGACCGTCTTGCCCTTCTCGTCCTTCTTCTTGACCTTGGGAGGGTGGGTGAATTCGCAGGCCTGGGCCACCAGCGAGTTGAGCCCCTCGATCATGTCGGCGCTCATGCGCTCCAGCCCGCCCGGGTTCATCATGTGGTACGTGATGCGGCTCATCACGTCCTCGCCGTACTTGCACTGAGGGTTCATCATGGAGACGGTGGTTATGACCTCCATGGTGGCCAGGTTGCAGAAATAGGCGGCCACCGTGGTGGTGCCGATGTCGATGGCCATGCCGTAGTAGTCGGTCACCTTGCCCGGCCAAAAGCGGATGACTTCCTTGTCCATCCACACCGCCGCCGTGACCTTGAACTTGCCTTGGCGGATAACGTCGGGCAAGCGTAGCAGGGCCAGGTAATCCACGCGCAGGTGCTCCAAGCCGTGTTCGCGCCGGAGTTCGTCCATCACCCGTTCGAAGTCGCCGGTGGGTTTCTCAAATGACGGCTCGGCCATTTCCACGTAATAGAGTTTGACCGCCGGGTTGTGCTCGATATGGATGTCGCGGGCGGCTTTGCTGACCACCTGCTTGCCGGCCCTGCTTTCCTCGGGCACGAACACCAGCACGTCGCCGGCGAGCTTACAGCAACAGGCCAGACGGAAGCCTGCCTCCCGTTCCTGGCCGTTGATGAACTTGCCCTCCTCGGGCTGCCACTCGCTGACGTGGCCACGGCTGGAATTCACGCCGTATTTCTCGAAGAGGCCTTCCTCTATGCGCACCTTGCACTTGCCGCAGACCTTCTTCTCGCCGCAGAGGGCCTCGATGTCCACGCCCAGTTGGCGGGAGGCCTCGATGAGGTTCAGGCCCAGATCCACCTCTCCGCGGCGGCCGCTGGGCTGGAAAATGACTTTGGCCTTTTTCATTTCTTCCATCTGCAAGCTCCGTGGGTGGGGGGCCCGCCCCAGGGAGCGGGCCCTTTCGCCTTCGTTGGCCTTGTGCTGCTTGCCGGCCTACTGGTTCTGCAGCTTGCGCAGGTTGCCGATCATCTTGACCGCCTCCTGCACAGCGTTGCCCGCGCTCTCGGCATAGCCGTCGGCGCCGAAAAGGCTGGCCACGTCGCTGGTCACCGGAGCACCGCCCAGCATGATCTGCACGTTGGGGTTCTTGTCCTTGATCATCTGGATGACCTTTTTCATGCCCATCATGGTGGTGGTCATCATGGCCGAAAGCGCGACGATCTCGCTGTCGGTCTTGAGCTGCTCCTCCACGAACTTCTCCAAGGGCACGTCGCGGCCCAGGTCGTGCACCGTAAAGCCTGCCACCTCGAACATCATCTTGATGATGTTCTTGCCGATGTCGTGCACGTCGCCCTGCACCGTGCCGATGACCACCTGGCCGCGGGCGCTGGTGCCTATGTCCTCGGGCCTGATGTGCGGTTTCAGGATGTCCAGCCCCACGTAGAGCGCGTCGGCGCACATCAAAAGCTCCGGGACGAAGTACTCCTGCTGGTCGTAGAGCTCTCCCACTTTCTCCATGCCGGCGGCCAAGCCGTTCATCACCGCGTCGTAGGCGTTGAGTCCTTCGTCCAGCACCCGCTGGGCGGCGGTCTTGACCCGCTCCTCGTCGAACTCCACCACGCCCTCGTTAAGCTCCTTGAGGAGTTCCTCCCTCAGTTCTTCCTTGGCCATTTCCCTTTTCCTCCGCAGCTATTCGGCCCAAAGCCTGCTCATTAGATTCTGCCCACGGCCGGCGAGGGGCCCGCGCCGTACTCGCGCACCGCCTTGACGTAAGCTTCCACGTTCTCCGCCTTCACATCGGGCCAGATGTCGCAACCGGGCCAGACCGCGTCCACGCCCTCGTCGATGCATTTCTTGATCGCCGGGGCCACTTCGGCCACGTTCTTCTGCACCAGCAGACCGTAAGGGTCGAAGTTGCCCAGCAGGAGCACCCCGTCGCCGATCTTCTTGCGCGTCTCGGTCAAGGTGTTTTTCTGGTCCACGCTGATGGCCTCTGCCCCGCACTCGTTCATCATGCCCACGATGAGGTCAGTGCTTCCGCAGATATGGTTCACCCGGGGGGCCTCGAGGGCCTGGAACACCCTGGTCAGGTTGGGCTGGATCAAGCTTTTCCACATGCGCGGAGAGAGCAGGTCGGTGCCGGATCCCATCTCGCGGATGTTGATGTAGTCCACGCCCAGGTCCTGGTAGTGCCTGGCCACGGCGATGACCAAGTCGGTCATCTTGTCCAGGAAGGCCCCCACCCGCTCCTTGTCCTTGGCCGCGCCCTTCAAGAGCACGTCCAGTTCCAGGAGCTGGCCGCCCATGGTGAAGGGCCCCAGCACCCAGCCGCCCACGGCGTATTTGCCGCCGTCGTGCGCCAGGGCGATCCTGATGGCCTCGTCCACCACCGGCATACGCCCCTGGCTGAAGATGGAATTAACGTCCTGGGGCAGACTCACCTCGTCGAGGCTGCCCCACTTGTTGGGCACGGTGGGGTAAAGGATGCCCTCGGCGTCGGCGTAGAGGCTCACGCCCCGACCCAGGGCCTCGGGCACGGTGCACATGTCGTAGGGCACCACCACCGCGTCGAAGCCGAACATCTCGGCGCTCTTGATGGCGCTTTCGGCCATCTTGGCCCCCGAGGTGTGCACCTCGGCGAAGCGGATTCCCATCTTCTCCACGGCCTGCTTGGTTACCATGCCCATGCCGCTGAAGACTGGCATGGCGTCCACCGGCTGGCGGTTGAACAGGGCCTTTACCCTTTGCTTGGGCGTCATGACGCTCATGATCTGCAACCTTTGCTGAAGTTGAAGTGTCTCATGGTTTATGGTTCCATCCGATCTTCCCGAGGCCCAGCGCCCTACATGGCCTTGAGCTGCTCCACAAACTCCGGGAAGAGCTTGTAAAGCGGGTGATCTCCTGAGGCGGGCAAGCGCTTGCTCTGACCGAAGACGTGCGTGGCCTCAAAGGCCTCTGCCATGGCCACGGCCGGAATGATGCGCTCACTGCCGGCCATGGGCCCGGTGAAGATCATGTCGTGCCAGAGGAAGGCCGAGAGGCCCTCCAAGGCGGCATCGGCGGCGGCCCAGCCCTTGAAACCCCACTTCTCACGCGCGGTCTTCCACATGTAGGAGCCGTTGGAGGGGGCGCTGGCGGTGGGGAATCCCCACTTGTCCTTGACCAGCTTGTTGGCCAAGGAGCACAGGGCGGTGGCCGGGCCGTTCATGACCGAGGTGTCGACAAAGATGCTCTCGAACTTGGCCCCGACCTTCTCGATCACGTCCAGGATCTTCTGGGTGCCGGAGACGCGGCCCGTGGGCATCTGGTCGGCGGGGTCGAAGGCGACCAGGAGGACGTGCTTCACGCCGATGGCAGCGATCTCCCTGACCTCGGTTTCCAGGTCCTGCTCCCAGACCGTCAGGCTGTTGTAGAACATGCGGTCCAGCAGTCCTTTTTCCGCGCAATAGGCCGCACCCTCCAGTTTGGGCTTCATCACCCAGGCGTCTATGCAAAAGGGCATGGCGCTGTGGGCGGTGACGAAGTCGATGTAAGTCTTGAACTCGGCCCCGGTGTTGGCCACGATGTCGGCCATGGCCGGCACCCCGGTCTCGGCCGAAAGCCGGCCGGTGGTGGCCAGCAGCTCGCGGGCCTTGTCCTCGTTGAAGCCTTCCTTGCGCTTGGCGCCCTCGAAAACGCGGTCGCCCTTCTGAAATATGGATGGCACCACCACCGTGGAATACTCTCCGGGCTGTCCGCCGAACTTGACGCCCCCCACCTGGCAGACCTTCTGCGGGGTTGAAGATTCCAACATGTCCACTCCTTGATCCTCCGTCCCTGCGGGGGCCTGGTTGCGTTTGCCTACACCGAGAGGTGCTTTTTGATCAGCTCCTCGTTGTCCATCAGCTCCTTGGAGCTGACCACGCCCTGTATTTTGCTCTTGGTGCCCATGAGGTAGTGGCGTCCGGCCATCTGCAGGGCGATGCGGAAGTTTTGTTCCACCAGGAGCAAGGTGAGGTTGTGCTGGCGGCAGAGCGCGCGCACGGTCTCGGCCACCCTGCTCACCAGGATGGGCGAGAGCCCCTGCGAAGGTTCGTCCAAGAGCATCACCTTGGGGTTGCCCATGAGCGCCCGACCGATGGCCAGCATCTGTTGCTCACCGCCGGAGAGCTGGGTGCCGCCGGAGTGGCGGCGCTGGCCAAGCACCGGGAAGGTCTCGTAGACCATGTCGGTGGTCCAAGTTTCCTGGCCCGCCGGGGCCGGACGCGAGGCCACCAGCAGGTTCTCCTCCACGGTCAGCCCCGGGAAGATGTGGCGCTCGGCGGGCACGTAGGCCACGCCCAGGCGGGTGATCTTGTGGGCCGGCCAGCCGCGTACCTCGGCCCCGCCGATCCTGACGGAGCCCGAACGGGGCGGGGTCAAGCCCACGATGGAGCGCAGGGTCGTGGTTTTGCCCACGCCGTTGCGCCCCAGGATGCACACCGCCTCGCCCTCGCCCACCGACAGCGAAAGACCCTGAATCACGTGGCTGCTGCCGTAGTAGGAGTTTATGTCCTCCACCGCGATCACTTGGTTACTGGCTTGGCTCGGCTCGGTCATGCTTCCTCCGCCTCTCTACGCGGCCTGGTGGAATCGCCTAATCGAGAGCGACCAGGGGCGCCCACTTCTCGCTGCCCAGGTAGGCGTCCTTGACTTGCTCGTTGTCGGATATTTCCGCGGGCGTACCCTCGGCGATGATCCCGCCCTGGTGCAGCACGGTGATGCGGTCGCTTATGCTCATGACCATCTCCATGTCATGCTCCACCAGAACCACCGCCATCTCGCGGCCCAGGTCGCTGATGAGCTTGGCCACCTGGTCGGTCTCGGTGGGGCTCATGCCGGCGGCCGGCTCGTCGAGCATCAGTACCCGTGGCCCGCCCGCCAAGGCGATGGCAACCTCCAGCACCCGCTGGTCTCCGTGAGCCAGGCTGGAGCAGGGGGCCAACGCTTTGTCGGTGAGCCCTACCCGTTCCAGAATGGCCCAAGTGTCCTCGGTAACCTGCTTCAGGCTGCCCCGGCTGGCGAAGAGTCTGAGAGAGCCGCCCTTGTGGGCCTGGCGGGCGATGCGGACGTTTTCGAAGGCGGTGAGGCCCTTGAAGACGCTGGTGATCTGGAAGGTGCGGCAAAGCCCGCGCTTGACCCGATCGTGAATCGGCCAAGAGGTGATGTCCTGGCCCAGATAAGTGACCGTGCCGCTGGTGACCGGGAGCCGGCCGGTGATGGCGTTGATCAGGGTGGTCTTGCCCGCGCCGTTGGGCCCGATGATGGAGCGGACCTGTTTGTCTTCGATGGCCACGCTGACCAAGTTCAGGGCGGCCACTCCGCCAAAGTGCCTGGAAAGCTCGCTGGTGCTCAGGATGGGGCTCATGGCACCCTCACGCCTTCTGTCCGCGGGACAGCAGTCCGCCCAGGCCGGCAACGCCCTTGGGCATGAACAGCACCAGCAGAATCACCACCGCGCCCACGAATATTTCCCAGTTCTCGGTCATGGTGCTTATGTAATCCTGCATGAAGATGAAGATGGCCGCGCCCACGAAGGGCCCCCAGAGCGAGCCCATGCCGCCCAGGAGCACCATCATGAGGACCGCGGCCCCGGCGAAGGCGTCCATGGTGGCCGGTCCCACGTAGCCCTTGTAGAGGATGAAGAGCGAGCCGGAGACGGCGGCCAGCCCGCAGGCGATCATCCAGCCCAGGAGCTTGTAGCGGCGGACATCGTAGCCGATGAAGGCGGCCCGCTCCTCGTTTTCGCGAATGGCCTCCAACACCGCCCCCAGGGGCGAGTGGATCACCCGCCAGGTCAGCAACAGGCAGACGGCCACGACGATCAAGGTGAAGTAGTACATGGCGTGGGAATCGCCGGAGGAGGCCAGGGTGAGGCCGAAAAAGGTGATGTCCGGGCGGGGCATGCCCATGAGGCCGTCGTCGCCGCCGGTCAGGGAGTACCACTTCCAGGCCACCGTGAAGTACATCATGCCGAAGGCCAAGGTCAGCAGCGCGAACGGCAGGCCTCCCGTGCGCACCTGCACCCATCCCACCGGCCAGGCCACCAGCATCGTGGCCGCCACCGCCACCAAAATCGCCAGCCACAGCGACCCCGGCGCCACGTGCATCAGGAACAGGCCGGTAATGTAGGCCCCGATGCCCAGGTAGGAAGTGTGCATGAACGAAAGCAGCCCGGTGTAGCCCAGGAGCACGTCCAGGCTCATGGCCAGCAGGCCGTAGATCATTATCTCGTTGACCAGACGGATGTAGAAGCGGTTGGGCAGCCACATGGGCAGCGCCATCATGAAGCCCAGCGCCGCCAGGAACAGCAGCGCCTCCTTGATGTTATGCTTGCGCGCCCCCGCAGCCGGGGCCATGGTTTGGCATTGCTCCATGCTACTCGAACTTCCCCTCTCCCACGAGGCCGCGCGGCTTGAAGACCAGGATCAGCGCCATCATCATGTAGACCAGCACCATGGCCAGGTCGGTGATGAAGAACTCGGCCAGAGTCTGCACCACCCCTATGAGCAGCGCGGCGTAAATGGCTCCGCGCAGGCTGCCCAGCCCGCCGATGACCACCACCACGAAAGAGCTGATGAGCATGCCGTGGCCCATGACCGGGTAGACCGTGAAAAGGGGCCCGGCCAGGGCGCCGGCCACACCGGCCAGCACGCAGCCCAGCACGAAGGCCCCCATCTGCACCATGCGCAGATTGACGCCCACCGCCGAGACCATTTCGGGGATGTCGGCGGCGGCCCTCATGTTGACGCCCATGCGGGTGCGACCCAGCATCAGCATCAACCCGCCCATGACCGCAGCGATGGCCAGGAGGATCACCAGACGGAACACCGGATACTGCACCGGCCCCAGCGACAGCGTCTGGGTCATGAACTCGGGCATGGCGATGAAGCGGGTCTCCTTGCCCCAGAAGTACTTGAGGCAGCCGTCCATGACGAACATCAGGCCGTAGGTCAGGATCAAGGTGTAGACCATGGGCCTTGCCCGCATGGGCGATATCAGGACCCGTTCGATTACCAGGCCCACCAGGCCGACCACCAGAGGCGCGAACAGGAGCGTCAGGAAAAAGTTGCCTCCCAGGTTGACCAGGGTGTAGCCGGCATAGGCCCCCAGGGCGTAAAGCGAGCCATGGGCCAGGTTCATCACCCGGTTCAGCCCGTAGATGATATTCAGCCCTATGGCCACTATGAGAAACACCCCGCCCAGCACCAGGCTGTTCAGGATCAGGTCCACCACCGTCGCCAGAGCGCCCATCGTCGCCTCTTCGTCCCTTGGCCGTTGCCTTGGCGGGGGGAGGCTCCGGGCCCGCGGGCCCGGACGCCCCTCCCCTGTTGTCAGCTATGCTTCTGCGAACCGTCCCTATTGGGGCGGACCCAGTTCGTCGGCCTTGTAGACCTTCAGAACCTTCATGTAGTACTTGGCCCCATAGGGGTTGGGCGGCGCGGGCAGCGTCTCGGTCAGCACCGCGTCGTTACGCGCGCAGTTGTCCTTGGGCGCGATGAGCACCTTGCCGTAGGGGCCCTCGAAGGCCTGGCCGCGGATGCCGTCGGCGATCTTCTTGGCCTCCAGGCTGCCGGCCTTATCGATGCCGTTCAAGAGGTTCATGGTGCCCACGTAGGCGTGAGCGGCCGCATCGGAGGGCACGGCCTTGAAGCGCTGGTAGTAGCGCTGGTTCCATTCCTTGGCCTTTGGGCTGGTCCGCTCCAGGTCCCAGCTGTAGCAGGAGGCCCCGAAGATGCCGACGCCGTTTTCGCCGGCGGCCTCGAGCTCGGTGACCCCGGGGGCCGCGCCGGAGACTATGCGGCAGTTCTTCAGGATGCCGAACTCGGCAGCCTGCTTGGTGAAGACCGGGATGACGGTGGTGATGAGCGCAATGTAGACGCCGTCGGCCCCACTGGCCTTGATCTTGCTGATGTAGGTTGCCCAGTCGGTGGTGTTCAGGGGCGCCTTGTCATACTGGGGATTGACGACCTCTATCCCCTTTTCCTTGGCCAGCTGCACGAAGCGGTTGCCGGCATCATGGCCCCAGGCGTAGTCGTGGACCAGCACGTAGTACTTGCGCTTCTTCAGGTCCGGAGTCTCGGCGATGCCGCGAATATTGCCGATGGCGGTCTGGTCGTTGGCCAGCTGGCCGCTACGGAATACCAGCGGATGCATGCCGTAGAACTCCGTCGTCATGACATGGGTGGTCAGGAACGGCACGCCAAGCTTGTCGATGTTTTTGGCGATGGCTAATCCCACCCCCGAGGAAAAGACGCCGACCAGGGCCTTCACGTCGTCCTTGAAGACCAGCTTTTCGGCCTTGCTCACCGCCACGTCCGGCTTGAGCTGCGTATCCTCCACCACCAGCTCGATGGGCCGGCCCAGCACGGTTTTCTTTTCTTCCGCGGCCATGATCGAGCCGTCCCGGAGCTCCACGCCGCCTTGGGCCGCGATGCCCGACAGCGGCACCAGCACGCCGATCTTGACCGGATCGGCGGCCATGAGCGGGCCCGCCGTCAGCCCAGTGAAGATCAGTGCCAGCGCAATTGCCAAAAACTTCTTCACCGTCCCCTCCTTGTTCTTCCAGGCCCGGGCCTGGATTGGTTGGGGCTGCCCGCTCCTCGCTCGGGCCGCTCCTTGCCTCCACAGGGCAGGCCCGCCTTGGCCAGGCGGAACCGGCCCATAACTACTTCTTGGGCAGCACCTGGTCGATCAGCTCCACCAAGTCCAGCACCTGCATGGCGCTGCCGATTCGCTTGGCCCCCTGGCCCAGGTTGTAGTTGCAGAAGGGGCAAGTGGAGACCATCACCCCGGCCCCGGTGGACTCGCCCTCGGCCACCCGGAGCCCCGCGTTCTTGGTGGCCCACTCGCCGAAGCCGGTCATCACGCCTCCACCGCCGCCGCAGCAGTAGGAGTTGGCGCGCACCCGCTTCATCTCCTCGAGCTTCACTCCCGGGATGGCCTTGAGCAGCTCGCGGGGCTGGTCATACAGGCACTCGCTCTCGTCCAGGCCCACGTAGGCCCCGGGCCAAAGCTCCTTGCCCTCGGTATCGACGATGAATTTGTTCAAATGACGGCCGATGTGGCAGGGGTCGTGGTAGGTGACGGTCAGCTGCAGGCCGCCGCTCAAGGGCAGCTTGCCCTGGCGGTGCAGGTCATAGAGGAACTCCGAGGTGTGCACAACCTTGATGCCGTCCATCAGCTTGTCGTAGTCGGCGGCCAGGGCGTAGTCCTTCTTGATGGCGCGATAGCAGCCGGCGCAAGAGCTGACGATGGTGTTTACCCCGCGCTCCTTGTGCATCTTGGCGAAGAGTTCCAGGTTGTGCTCGGCGATGCGCTTGAACTCGGCGGCGTCGCCCACGCGCATGGCCGTGGACCCGCAGCAGACCTCGTTCTCGCCCAGGATGCCGAAGTCCAGTCCCAGCTTCTGGAAAACGGATGCCGTGGCCTGGGGTATCTGGCGTGAGGCCTGGTTGAAGGCTCCGGTGCAGCCCACGAAGAACATGACCGGCGCCGACTCCTTGTTCAGGTCCTTGATGGGCTGGCCGGCCTTCTTGAAGGGCCGGGCCCAGTCGGTGCGCAGGCGGCGGGGGCCCTGGTAGGGGTTGTTGTAGCTCTTGAGCGACTGCACCAGGTTTTTGTGGGCGGGCAGCGGGCCCGCCCCGGCCTCCACCGCCTCGCGACGCATACCCTCGATAATCTCGGGGATGTAGGGTTTGTGGTCCAACTGGCACTGGCTCTGGCAGCCGCCGCAGATGGTGCACTGATAGACGGAGTTGATGAGGTCCTCGTCCCACTCCAGGCTGCCGTCCAGGATGCCGCGGGCGAAGGCGATCTTGCCCTTGCTGGCCATGGCGCCCTCGAAGCCGAACTCCGTCCCGGCCGGGCAGATGTCGGCGCAGGTGGAGGGCGGGCCGTAGTCGTAGGCCACCTTGCAGGTCCCGCAGGCGGTGCACCGCCAGATGAAGTGCTCCAGCTCCTTCAGGCTGGGAATATGCCATTCCATTTTATGCATCCTCCCTTGCGGCGCTCAGATGCCCAGTTTGCCGGGGTTCATGATGTCATTGGGGTCAAGAAGCGCTTTGATTTGCTTTAGCAGGCTAAGGTAGCCGGGATGGGCCCGGCCGTTGATCTCGCGGGCGAAGTCCACCGGGGGCTTGTAGGGCATGCCGCCGTGGGCCAGGTCCACCTTGAGGCATTCCACGATGGCGTGGCGGGCGTTCTCGGTCTCCTGCTTGCTCTGCTTGTTGAAGGGGATCATGGCCCGAAGCATGCCGTAGTGCACACCGCGGTACATGCTCATGCGCACCGAGGGCGAGAGGTTGTGCTCGATGAGAATCTTCTTCCAGTCGTTGTAGACCGGGGCCCACTTCTTGGCCGGGGTGAAGGTGCCGGGCCAGGAAATGCCCGCGCCACCCTGTTTGCAGTAGTTCTTGGTCGAGCCCACGATCTGGCTGGGCAGCTTGGTGCGGGCGGCCAGGGCCTCCTCGGGGTAGTGCGTCACCTGGATGCTGGTGCCCTTGGCCTTCTCCTCGGCCACCACCTTCTCCCATATCTCTACGCGGGCCTCACGCTCCTTCTCGGTGAAGGAGTAGGTGGTGGCGTAGCTGAACCACTCCGAGGCGCCGGCGGGCATGGGCTTGTAGGGATAGGGAATGGGCACCTGGGAAAGCCACCAGGAAACCGCCGTGAGGTCGTCGCATATCTCGTAGTTGCTCAGGTTGAGCATGTAGGAATACATGTCTTCCACGGTGTCGCAACTGACGGTGAATATTTTGAGCACCGGGGGGATGTGGTGAACGTTGATGCCCAGCTTGGTGACCACGCCGGTAGTGCCCAGCCAGCCCTTGAAAAGGCCGTCCATCTGGGGCAGAGGCAGCACGCTGTGCCAGGCGTCAGGGTTGATGGCGCAGGAGCCCACCCGCACCAACTCGCCGGTGGGGAGCACCACCTCCATGGAGGTGATCTCCTGGCTTTGCAGGCCGTAGCGGGCGTTCATGCCGCCGATGCCGTGGCTGATGGCGCAGGAGGCCACGGAGGCCGAGGGTGGACCCACCGGCCAGCCGAAGCGCAGGTTGTGCTCATAGAGCGCCGCGGCCAGCTGAGCGTGGGAGACGCCGGGCTCGATCACCGCCACCAGCGACTCGGGGTCGATCTCGATGATCTTGTTCATGCGCTTCAAGTCCATCAGGATGCCGCCGCGCTCGGGGATGCACAGGCCCCCGATGTTGGTGCCGGCGGTGTAGGGCACCACCGGAATCTTTTCGCGGTTGGCGAAGCGCAGCACGCCCTGGATCTGTTCGACGTTGTGGACCATGACCACGTAGTCGGGCAGCTTGGGCTCCACGAAGGACAGGTCGTAGGAGTAGGCGTAGCGGATGTGCTTGGCGTTGGTGGCGTTCTCGGCCCCCACGATGGAGACCAGCTCCGCCAGCACGGGGTCCATTTTCTTGGCCGTGGCGGTGCCCATATCTAAATCCTTCCTCCTTGCGGCAGACACCATTCGGGGCGTCCCGGCCCGTCCGCCGCCGGCCAGGCGGAGGCGCGGGCCCTGGGCGGGGCGCTTCCGGCAAAAAAACAGGGCCTAACCGCTGGCGGTTAGCCCTGCTGCTGCTCTGGACCGGCCCAGCCTCCCCGGTCGGGAGTCTGGGACTTCGGCCTCATATCCAGGGACGGCGCGGCTAGGCGCGGACCCGGGGGACATGCTTCATTACTTGGTGCGGCGTAAGCGAGAGCAGATGGCGCGTGAGGCTCAGAGTGAGGATGCGCAGCGGGGAGAATGAGAGGGGAGCGTGAGGAGCGGGGAGAGATTGTGCCAAATAGCGCTTGGATGCGAAGAGGAAGAGGGAGGCGGCTATCGTGATTGAGCAGCCTGGGCGACGGGGCGCTTGGTCTCGGGGTTTGCTTCCCCGCCCCGGTTCGCTCGCTATGGCCTCTAGCCGATGGCACTGGCCGTATCCCACCCTCCGCACGTGCGTGACAAGCCTTGTCCGGCCCGGCGGCTTCACGTCGCCGGGCCGGCTTTGGCGATTAATCGCGACAGCATTCCTTGGGCAACGAGGTGATGGTCCCGTCCCAGGTGTCCACCTTGGCCGAGGTCTTGCCTTCCTCCGGGAACCAGGTGCTGGTGACGTTCTTGCTCTCGGTGAAGAAGGCGAAGCCGTCCTTGCCCATCACGTGCAGGTCGCCGAAGAAGGACTGCTTGTGGCCGGTGAAGCCGAAAATTCCCAGGGGCACCGGGATGCCCACGTTGACGCCCACCATGCCGGCGTGGGTGCGGTGAGCGAACTGACGGGCGTAGTAGCCGTTCTGGGTGTAGATCACCGAGCCGTTGGCGAAGCGGCTGTTGTTCATGATGGTCAGGCCTTCCTCGAAATTCTTGACCCTCTTGATGCACAGCACCGGGCCGAAGACCTCCTCGCGGCCCACGGACATGTCCTCGGTTATGTGATCCAGGATGGTGGGGCCGATGAAGAAGCCCTTCTCGCAGCCGGCCGGCACCTTGGGGTTGCGGCCGTCCAGGACCACCTTGGCGCCTTCCTCAATGCCCTTGGCGATCCAGCTCTCCACGAAGGCCTTGTGACCCTCGTTGACCACCGGGCCCATGCCGGTTTTCTTTTCCCAGGCCGGGCCCAGGTTGACCTCCAGAGCGTTTTTCTTGAGCAGCTCCACCAGCTGGTCGGCGATGGCCTCCTCGACCACCACCGTGGGCAGGGCCATGCAGCGCTCGCCGGCGCAGCCGCAGAAGGCGTTGATGATGCCGGCGGCGGTGCGCTCCAGCTTGCAGTCCTTGAGCACCAGGGCGTGGTTCTTGGCCTCGCAGAGGGCCTGCACGCGCTTGCCGTTGGCGGCGGCGGTGGTGTAGATGTGCAGGCCCACCTTGGTTGAGCCCACGAAGGTGACGCCCTTGATGTCCGGGTGGCTCAGGAATATCTCGGCCTCGCTACGGCCGGCGGTGACCACGTTGATCACGCCGTCGGGGATGCCGGCCTCCTTCCAGAGCTCCATGACCCGCATGGCCGACTGGGGCACGAAACTGGCGGCCTTGAGGACCATGCAGTTACCGGTGGCGATGCAGATGGGAGTCATCCAGCCGTGGGGGATCATGGCCGGGAAGTTCCAGGGCGGTATGCCGGCGAATACGCCCACCGGCTCGCGATAAAGGACGGTGTCATAACCGGTCGACACCTGCATCAGAGACTCGCCCTTCATCAGGTGCGGCGCGCCGCAGGCGAACTCCACCACCTCGGTGACCTTCAAGATGTCGCCCATGGCCTCGTCGTATTTTTTTCCGTTCTCCGTGGCCAAAAGCACGGTCAGTTCATCCAGATGCTCGTCCAAGAGCTGCTTCATCCTGAACAGCACCTGCACCCGCTTGGAGACCGGGGTGGTGGACCATTTGGGGAAGGCCGCCACCGCAGCCTGGATGGCCTCTTCCACCTCGTCCCTGGAGCACTGGGGGGCCAGGGCGATCACCGCGCCGGTGGAGGCGTTGTAGCAGGGCATGTACTTGGCGGTCTGGGAGGTCTTCCACTGGCCCCCCGCGTGGTACTTGAGCTTCACCGGCGGCTTGCCGCTTATGGGGTCGGCGGCCAGGCTCGGGTCCTCGAAAAAATATCTATCCTTTGGGCTATCGCTCATTTTCCGAACTCCTTGGGTGCTTCGTCTCGCTTTTGGGTTGCGCGGCCTTGCGGCCCTGCGCACTCTCCGATTATCAGGCCTCCGCGCGTGAGGCATGGCCGGCGGCGCGGTTCAGGGCGCGTCTCATGGCTCCGCCGGGGGCGCGGGCCGGTCTTTCTCCTTGTCGTGGGGCACTATCATATAAATATCGCCGGAGCCGACCTGCCGGAGCAAAAGCCCGCCTTGGGCCAGGGCCTGGTTCAATTCCAGTCCGGCCGGGGGCGGGGAGCCGGCGCCGACCACCAGGGACTTGCGCATGCGCTCGTCGTAGCCCATGACGGCGGGGTCGAAGCGGGGGGTGCCGGTTTGCTCGGCCAGGTAGTCGCCCACCCAGAGCAGGTCGTTGGTCACGGCCCGGCAGGCCCCCAGGCAGTCGCCCTGCTTCAGGTATTCCAGGATCTCGCGGTGGAACTCCCGCACGTGCTCGTGGAAATCGGCGCCCAGCTTGAGGTGGCTCTTCAGATCCCGAAGCATGTTCTCGATGTAGTCCATGATCAGGATGAGGAAGGGATTGTCGGTCAGCCGGGCCAGGTAGCGGTGGAAACCTATGTCGCCGTCCGGGGCGTCGGCATCGTACTCCTCGCCCTTTTCGATCATCTGCTCGATGCGCAGGGCGTCCTCCCGCCCCAGACGCTGGGCGGCCAGGTAGGCCACCGAGGGCTCCATCATGAAACGCAGCATGGTGATGTCGCGCACGCTCACCGACTTGAAGTGGAGGAAGTTCATCATGCTGTGGATGGTGGTCCGCATGTCCACCTCGGCGATGAAGACCCCTCCCTGGATGCCCTTCCTGATCTCCACCAGGCCCAGCACCTCCAGAACGCGCAGGGCCTCGCGCATGGTGGCCTTACTCACCCCGAATTCCAGGATCAGTTCTTTTTCCGAGGCCAGGCGGTCGCCGGGCTTTAGACGGCCGGAGAGCACGGCGTCGCGGATCTGCTCGATGATGCGGTCGGAGACCTTTTCGTTTTTGCTAGCGGTCTCAAACATGGCGGCCAGATGGTCTCCCGGGCAAAGGGTTCCCTCGGGTCGAGCACGAACTAAAAGGAAGGAAGCTGATGCCTTTGAGGGTGCTATGCGATCTTTTATAAGCTGGGGGCGGGGCGGCTGTCAAGGCAAATATTATGATTTTTAAACGTTGGCTCAGGCGTTTTTTGGCCGTCAACAGCCGGCGATCTGCACCACTCGCGGGTATCGAAACACACGTTACCCGAGGTATATATTTATTGTTAATAATTTAAGGCCGTTATACTGCACAAAAAATCACTAGGTAAACATTGCTGATAAACACGTTTCGCCCAATTCCGTGAACGATTATATTATTTATACTTTTTATTTGACTTCGCCGGAAACTCTATGTTT
This sequence comes from Deltaproteobacteria bacterium, assembly GCA_021811275.1. Classification (GTDB taxonomy): domain Bacteria; phylum Desulfobacterota; class Desulfarculia; order Desulfarculales; family Desulfarculaceae; genus JACRDC01. The sequence continues at coordinate 12,816 of JAJZPI010000003.1, read as the reverse complement.
AAAATGGCGTGGTCTGGATAAGGCCCCACCCCCTTGCTCGCGCTCTCTCCCCTCCTGATCCGGCCGGGGTGGCCAAGACGCCGATCACCACACCCCAACCGAGGCTTGCCATGGGAATCAAGATCGACCCCGGCAAATGCACGGCCTGCATGGCCTGCGAGCTGGCCTGCGGCTACCACCGCGACGACGCCTTCGCCCTGCTCTCGGCCTGCATCATCGCCTACCGCGCCCGTGAGCTGAAGGACTACTTCGGCGTAGTGCTCAAGGAGGAGGACACCCTGGTCATCGCCCGCCCCGAGGGCCTGGAGGTCAAGCGCATCGGGGCCGTGGAGGAGGACCAAGGCGAAGCGGACGCCTCGGCCAAGCCCATGCTGCTGCGCGAGCCCTGCGACCTCTGCGCCGACCGCGAGGGCGGTCCGCTATGCCAGACGGTCTGCCCGGTCGACGCCATCTACCAGGGTTAGAGGGAGGAGCTGCAAAATGCCATACCTGGCCTCCGATAAAATAGCGGTCATCGACCTGGCCACTGGCAGCGTCGAGGAACTGCCCCTGTCCGAAGAGCTTTTGAACAGCCGCATCGGCGGCGCGGCCGTGGCCCAAGCCCTCTACGCCGAGCACGAGGAGGGCGACCCCCTGGTGCTGGGAGCCGGCCTGTTGACCGGCACCCTCCTGTCCGGCTCCTCCCTGGGACTCATCAGCGGCAAGAGCCCGCGCACCGGGGCCCTGGCCCATGCGCCCTTGACCCTATACGCCGGCCTGGAGATCAAGTACTCCGGCTTCGACTACATCGTGATCAAGGGCCGTTCCGCCGAGCCGGTCTACCTCTGGGTCCACGACGGCATCGCCGACATCGAGCCCGCCGCCGAGATATGGAACGCCGATGTCTGGACCGCGACCCAGGAAGTCCGCAAGGCCATGGGCGACGAGTTGATCCAGACCCTGGTGGCCGGGCCCGCCGCGGTGGCCGGCTCACCCCTGGGTCAGGTCATGATCAACTTCTGGGCCAGCGGCGACCGCTTCGGCCTGGGCTCGGCCCTGGCCGCCAAGAACGTCAAGCTCGTAGCGCTGCGCGGCATGGGGCTGATCGAGATCAACGACCCCGAGGCCTACGTCGCCGCCTGCGTGGGGCTGTTGGGCGAGCTGAAAAGCGGAGGCTGGGCCGGCAAGAAGGGGCTCATGGACCTGGCCGCCGGCCTGGGCGAAGCGGACTTCGCCGCCTGGCTGGCCCCCCTGGCCCACCGTCACCGGGCCGGCTTCAACACCCCGTTTGCCGCCAACACCTTCGTCTTCCTGGAAGGCGACCCCAAGGAGCTCAAGGAGCCGGCCGCGCCCGAGCCGGGCGTGCTGCTCACCGACCTGGACGCGCCCTTAAGCCTGATGAAGCTGGGCCTGGACGCCAAGGAGGCCTGCGCCATCATCAGGGACTGCGCCAAGGCCGGCCTGGACGCCGCCGGTCTGGCGGAGCTGGCCGCCGCCGGTGGCGTGAAGGACGCCGCCGGGGTGCGAGGGCTCATGTCCGCCGGCGACGCGCCGGCCTCCGGCCCGGCCGGGCCCTTCAGCCCCTGCGCGCCGGACAAGGCGGCCTTCGCCGACTTCGGCCAGGGCGGGCCGGAGTGGTGGCGGCGGCGCATGGCCCTGGCCTACGTCTTCGGCCTGGACCCGGTCTTCGCCCTGATGTCGCCCCAGATCGACGAGGCCAAGCTCATCGAGCTGGCCGAAGTGGGCGCGGGGCTTTCCATCGCGCCCGCAACCCTGGAGCAGGTCTTGAGCGGGCTGGCGGGCTGACGCCGTCGCCCGGCAAGGAAAGCCAAGTGCTGCCCAGCCCCGACCCCCGCCCGCCCGCCCGCCCCCGGCCGGCCTCGGGCTCCTCACCCAGCCCCCCCACCCAGGCGGGGCCGGTCGTTGGAAGCGCCCTCGCGGCGCTCCCCCGGCGGCCTCGCCTGGGTATCTACTGCGGCGGGGGGGCATCTCATTCCTGGCTGTGGATGGTGGACTCCTTCGAGCGCCTGGGGCTTGACGACCTTTGTTTCCTGGACGAGAAGGGCGTGGCCTCCGGCGGCCTGGCCGGGCTCGACGCCCTGGCCGTCAGCGGCGGCGACGCCTTCGCCCTGGCCGGGGCCCTGGGGCCCGAGGGCGCTGAGGCCATAGAATCCTTCGTGCGCTCCGGCGGGCTCTACCTGGGCTCCTGCGCCGGGGCCTACCTCTGCCTGCGCTCATCCAAAGCGCCCCTCAACCTTTTCAACTTCGTGCAGGCCCGCATCAGCAACCTGGCCAGGGAACTGCCCCAGCCGCTCATGCTGGCCGAGAAGTTCAGCACCCCCTACGGCTGCGCCCACGTCTTCCACCCTGTGCGCGAGGCGGTATGGCTGGCCCCGGCGGAGGAGGGACCCTGGAGCGGGGGCGGACGCTTCGCGGCCCCGCTTTACGGCGGCCCGGCCATGCTCCCCGACGACCCCTGCCTGGCCATGGCCACCTACGCCGATTTCCACCCGCGCACCCGCTTTTTGGCTCCCCGCGAGCTGGCCGAGGCCACCCTGCTGGGCCGGGCCGCCGCCCTGCGCGCCCCCCTGGGCGCGGGCTGGCTACATCTCTACGGCCCGCATCTGGAGCACCCCGGCTTCGCCGAGGCCAACCGGCTGATGGCCGAAGCCCTGACCCACGACCTTCCCGACGGCCCGCCGGCCTCCCCCCCAGCCTCGCCCCCCTCCTGGCTGGCGGGCGAGGCCGTGCGCGGCCTGGCCCGCCAATTGAGGCGTGAGGTCAGCAACAGCCGCATCGTGGCCGCCGGGCTGGAGGACCATCCCGTGCGTTGGCGCATCGGGGCCAAGGTCTATGAGCCGGCCAAGTTCCGGGTCTTCCTGGAGGCGGCCTGGCGGCGGGTGCCGGCCTTGGAGCGGGCCTCCGCCTTGCCGCTCGCGCCGGAAGAATCCCTGGCCCTGGGCGAGGGCTGGCAAGAGATCACCGCCGGCCTGCGTGGGTTGCGGCGCGCCCTTGAAGATTCGCCAGACCCGGGCCGCGACACCACCGGGCAGGCCAACCGCCTCTTCGACCAGATCAAGCGGGCCTGCGTGGGCCTGCTCACCCTGCACTTCGCCGCCCGCGGGCCCCGGGGCGGCATCTCGCGGCCGCACTGAGGCAGCGAAGGAGGATAGCGTTGCCCGCGCGAAAATCATCCCTGGCCAAGGCCGCGGCCTGGACCCTGGCTACGCTCCTGGTGGTCTGCGCCCCTGCCCTGGCCGCGGCGGCCACGGAAAGCCTTCCCTTCGCTGCGCCCCCCCCATGGGGCGTGCAGGGCTCGTCCTGGCACCTGGACCTCAAGGCCTATGCCGCCGGCGCCCACGGCACCCTGGCCTGCCAGTCCTGCCACGCCAAGGAAACCCAGGCCCTGGCCCCGGGCTCCGATCTGCGCCATCCCGATCCCAAAGACAAGTCCTATCTAAAAAATCCGGTGCGCCAGGCCTTTGACTACGCCGTCTGCGCCCAGTGCCACCACCTGGCCTTCGAGCGCATGCAGACCGGGGCCCACGCCAAGGCGGCCCGGGAGCAAACGGGCAAGGCCCTGGCCTCGGGCCAGGCTCCGGCCCCCAATTGCGGCTACTGCCATGACCCCCACTACCAGGCCTCGCACCAGGACCGCCTGACCGTGGGACGGCGCGCCACCGAGGTTTGCGGCTCCTGCCACCCCCGCCAGCTGGCGACCTACCTGGAGGGCTACCACGGCCAGGCCGCCTTCGCCCTCGGCCACGCCAAGGCCGCCTTCTGCAGCGACTGCCACGGCGGGCACGCCGCCTTGAGCCTCAAGGAGCCCCAGGCCGCCTTGGCCGCCTGCCAGCGTTGCCACCCCCAGGCCGGCCCCTCCTTCGCCCAGTTCGTGATCCACCCCCAGGCCCCGGAAAAGCCCGCCGACCAGCCCGAGAAGGCTAAGCGGGTGGCGGTTATCCGGGCGGTGACCATTCTGATGGCGGTGGTGGTCGGGCTAATGGTGGCTTTCTTCTGGGGCCACAGCTTCATCTGGCTGCTCAGGGACCTGCACCACAAGATCAGGAGGCGCGGCCAATGAGCCAGACCCAAGCCACTTCGGCCGGCCCGGAGAAAAAATCCGCCGCGCCCATGCGCTTCTCGGTCCTGAGCCGCCTGCTGCACGTGGCGGTGATGGTGGGCTTCACCGGCCTGGCTCTGACCGGCTTCTCGCTCAAATTCGGCGACCAGGGCTGGGCCCAAGCCGTGGCCTGGATCTTCGGGGGCGCATCGGGCCTGGGCTCCTGGCACCGCGGCTTCGCCGTGCTCACCTACGGCGCGGTCTTCATCCACCTCTGCTGGCTGGCCTACTACAAGCTGCTCCTGAAGGGCCGGCTGACCGGGCCGGGCACCATGTTCCCCGCCGGCCGCGACTTCAAGGACTTGGCCGCGCATCTCAAGTACTTCTTCGCCCGCGGGGGCGAACCGGCCTTCGGGCGCTTCTCCTATTGGGAGAAGCTCGACTACTGGGCGGTGCTGGTGGGCATGCACACCATGGGGGCCACCGGTCTGCTGCTGTGGTTCCCGGAGTTCTTCGCCCGCTTCATGCCCGGCTGGCTGATCAACCTGGCGCTGATCCTGCACCTCTACGAAGCCATCCTGGCGGTGGCGGTCAAGATCGTGGTGCACATGTTTACGGCCCACCTGCGGCCGGGCGTGTTCCCTGTGGAGAAAAGCATATTCAACGGCCGGGCCAGCGAGGAGCGCGCATCATGATCAAACGCCTCGCCGCCCTCCTGGCCTTGGCCGCTCTCTGGCTGCTGGCCGCCCTGGTCCCGACCGCCTTGGCCGCCCCGCCCGTGGCCATGGCTCCGCCGCTGAAGGGCCTGGACGCTCGCCTGTGCCTGGATTGCCACCGCGCCCCCAACCTGGAAACCACCGAAGGCGCCCTGGCCGCCCGCGCCTTTTGCAACGAGTGCCACGGCCAGAAACAATGCTTGGTCGAGCGCGGCGGCGTCCAGGTCCCCCTGTGGGTGGACCCCAACGGCTTCGCCGGGAGCCGCCACCAGGTCGTCGCCTGCCAGCAGTGCCACATCGACGTGGCCCGCTCCCCACACAAGGCCGTCGAGGGCGTGAGCTGCCGGTCCTGCCACCTGCCCCACCAGGAAGGCTCAACGGTCCATGATCCGCATCTCACCGTGCGCTGCGAGGCCTGCCACCACAAGTCGGCCCTGGTCACGCGCGAGGTGAGCACGGGCCGAGTGGCCCTGGCCCGGATGGACGCCAAGGGCGCGCCCTTGAGCCTGGCCGACCACGCCTCTCCCGATCTCAAGGACGAGGCCCTCTGCGCCCGTTGCCACGTCGCCGGCAACGCTGTCAACGCCCCGGCCATGGTTTTGCCGGCCAAGGGCGCGATCTGTTTCCTCTGCCACCCCGCCAGTTTCGGCCTGGGCTCGGGCTGGTTCGGACTGGCGCTGCTGATCTTCCTGGCCGGCATGGCGGCTCTTATCCGCTTCTGGTTCCAGGGCGAGGTGGCCGGCCAAACCGGTTCGGCCCATGAGAAGCTCGCCCAGGGCGCCGAGAGCGTCTGGAGCACGATCTTCTCCCGCCGCTTCGCCCGTGTTCTGGGCGTGATCTTCTTCGACATCATATTGCAGCGGCGGCTGCTGCAGGAGAGCGTGCGGCGCTGGTTCTTCCACTCGCTTATCTACCTCTCGCTGCTCATGCGCATGACCCTGGGCCTTTTCACCTGGCTGGTGGTCCAGATGTGGCCGGCCAGCTCCCTGGCCCTGGCCCTCATGGACAAGAACCAGCCCTTCGTGGCGGCCTTCAACGACCTTTTGGGCCTGTTCATGCTCCTGGGGGTGCTGCTGGCCGCCGGGCAGCGGCTTTTCGTCAGGCCCAAGCACGTGCGCACCGAGGGCCAGGACGCCCTGGCCCTGGCCCTGCTGGGGGTCATGGCCGCCCTGGGCTTCGTGCTGGAGGCCGCCCGGCTTCTCACCAGCGCCCTGCCCGCCGACCAGGCGGCCTGGTCCTTCGTGGCCTGGCCCCTGGCCTTGGGGCTGGGCGGCGCGCCCGAGACCTGGGCTAAGGCCTACGGTTGGCTGTGGTGGGCCCATGCCCTCACCGCCGCCCTGCTGGTGGCCTACATCCCCTTCGGGAAGATGCGCCACGTGTTCTCCGCCCCCTTGAGCCTGCTGCTCAACCGGGAGAGAGCGTAGGGGCCGGGCGCCCCGGCGACCGGAGCGGGTCGGTTGGCGCTGTGCCCAGGCCAGCCATGTCAGCTCCCGTTGGAGCTTGCCAGCGTGTTCATAAGGCCGGGTGAGGGGGAGACAATAATGAGGACGGTGCCATGAGCGACGAGAACAAGACCCCGGAAAGCACACCGGCCCCGCCGCCCGAGGCGTCCGGGCAGGCCCCTGCCCCGCCCGCGGCCCCCGAAGCGCCCGGCTCGACGCCAGCCCCGGCCGCCGCCGCCCCCGCGGGCGGACCGCCCCCGCCCGAGGAGCCCCAAGGGCCAACAACCGCCCGCGAGCTGCCGCTCAAGGCCCTGGCCGCCAAGCGCATCGTCCAGCTCACCGGCTGCACCCGCTGCGGCGAGTGCCTGAACTGGTGCCCAGTCTGGGACCAGGACCAGCGCGAGGACATCCTGCCTCGCCGCAAGGCCGCCGACTTCCTGCGCATCATCAAGGGCCAGCACGGAGTGTTGGCCCGCCTGGCCGGCAAGGACGAGGGCGGGGCGCGCCAGGCCCTGGCCCGGCTCCTGGGCCACCGCCAGGTCACCGAGGACCAGGTCCAGGAGTTCGCCAAAAACCTTTACGAGTGCTCCACCTGTGGCCAGTGCGAGATCGTCTGCCCGGCCCACCTGGACACCGTGGGTATGTGGGAAGAAATCCGCCGCATCATGGTCATGGCGGGCTATGGCCCGCTGCCGCCCCAGAAGAACCTGGTCAAGAGCGTCAAGTCCTACGACAACCCCTGGCAGCAGCCCCGGGCCAGCCGGGCCATGTGGGCCCGCCGGGCCAAAAAGGAAGGGGTCATCGCCGACACTCCACCGGAGATCAAGAAGACCAAGGGCAAGGTCCTCCTCTTCTTCGGCTGCACCGCCTCCTACGACGCCAACGTGCGCCAGGTGGCGGTGAGCACGGTCAACATCTTGACCGCCCTGGGCATCGACTACGGCATCCTGGGCAACGAGGAGCGCTGCTGCGGCTCGGTGCTGCTGCGCATGGGCGATCCCGAGTTCGCGCGCATCGCCGGTCAGAACATCGCCCAGTTCAACGGCCTGGGCATCGACACCCTCATCAGCGCCTGCTCCGGCTGCTTCAAGACCATCAAGGAAGACTACCCCCGGGTGGGCAAGCTCAACTTCGAGGTGATGCACACCGCCGAGTTCTTCCATCGCCTGCTGGAGGGAGGACGGCTTAAGTTAGTCAACCCGGTGGAGCGCACTGTTACCTACCACGACCCCTGCCACCTGGGCCGCGCCTCCGGGGTTTACGACGCCCCCCGGGCCATCATGGCCGCCATCGAGGGTCTTAACCTCGTCGAGATGCCCCGCAACCGCCAGTACTCACGCTGCTGCGGGGCCGGCGGCGGCCTCAAGAGCGGCTACCCGGACATCCAGAACAAGATGTCCCAGGCGCGCATCCGGGAGGCCGAGGCCACCGGGGCGCAGGAGCTGGTTTCCTGCTGCCCCTTCTGCTATCAGGGCTTGCAGGTGGGCATCGGGGCCCTGGGCTCGCCTCTGGTGGCCAGGGACCTTACCGCCCTGGTGGAGGCCGCGCTCATCAAAAAATAGCGGGGCCTCCCCGCCGGCCGCCCGGCGTTATATTATTGGAAAGACGGTCGGCGTGGGCCCCGGTCCCTGCCGGCGCTCTTCGCACCCTCGCCAGGGGAGAAAGACATGCCTGAACCCAGCCGCCCTCGGCCGGCGACCGCGCGCGGGGCGCACGCTGCCCTGGCCCTGACTTTACTGCTGGCCCTGGCGCTGGCCGTCCCGGCCTGGGCCGCCCCGGCCGTGCGCATCGGCTATCTGCAAAGCGATATCCACCATCTGGCCTGCTGGGTGGCCCTTGAGAAGGGGCTCTACCAAGCCGAAGGGGTCAAGGTCGAGGTGGCAGGCGCCTTCAAGGCCGGTCCCGAGCTGATGAGCGCCTTCTCCGCGCGCGCCCTGGACCTTGGCTACGTGGGCGAGGCCCCGGCCACCACCGCCGTGGCCAACTTGGCCGCGCGGGTGGTGGTTCTGGCCCAGGTCAACACCGAGGGCTCGGCCCTGGTGGTGCGCAAGGGCTCGGCCGTCAAAAGCGTGGCCGACCTCCAAAATCGAGGCGCGGCGGTGCCCGGCTTTTCCACCGTGCAGGACTTCCTGCTGCGCAAAGCCCTGGCCCAGGCCAAGGTCGATCCCCAGTCGGTGAACATCATGGTGATCAAGCCCCCCGAGATGATCTCGGCCCTGCGCACGGGCCAGATCGAGGCCTTCATCGCCTGGCAGCCCCACCCGGCCAAGGCCGAGACCATGGGCGTGGGGCAGCCCCTGATGGACTCCGGCGAGATATGGAAGGACCATCCCTGCTGCGTGCTGGCCTGCGACGAGAACTTTTTGCGCGAGCGCCGGGAAGAGGCCCTGGGCATGGTGCGGGCCCACTTGAAGGCCAACGCCTTCATCGCCGCCCGGCCCGAGGAGGCTTTGGCCATCGGCGTCAAATACACCGGCATGGACGAAGCCACGGTGCGGCTGGCCATGAAGCGGGTGAAGTACACTCCCGAGCTGAGCGTGGAAGGCGAGCGGGACTACGTGGAGTTCCTCAACCGCCTAGGCTACATCAAGGTCGGCGATGTGGACGCCTTCATGAAGAGCTTTTTGAATTCGGAACTGCTCGAGCAGGCGCGGGGGAAATGAAGCTGGCGCGGCTCACGCCCCTGGCCGGCCTGCTCCTGGCCTGGCAGGCGGTCTGCTCACTGGGCCTGGCGGCCCCCTATCTGCTGCCCTCGCCCTTGGCCATCCTGGCCGGGCTCAAGGAGCTGGCCCTGGCCGGCATGCCGCCGGGGAGGCTCCTGCACCTGCACGCCGCCCACAGCCTCCTGCGGGTGGCCTGGGGCTTCGCGGCGGCCCTGGTCCTGGCCCTGCCGCTGGGCCTGCTCATGGGCTATGCCCCCCGGCTACACGCCGCCCTGCGCCCCATGGTGGAACTGGTGCGGCCGGTCCCGCCCCTAGCCTGGATACCCATCTCCATCCTCTGGTTCGGCATCGGCACCTCCTCGGCCGCCTTCATCATCTTCCTGGGGGCCTTCTTCCCCATCCTGCTCAACACCGTCGCCGGGGTGACCTCGGTGAACGCCATCCTGCTGGAGGCCGCGCGCACCCTGGGGGCCGGCCGCCGCGACATCCTGCTCAAGGTGCTCTTGCCCGGGGCTGCCCCGGCCATGTTCGTGGGCCTGCGCATCGGCGTGGGCATCGGCTGGATGACCTTGTTGGCTGCCGAGTTCGCCGGAGTGCGCTCGGGCTATGGCCTGGGTCACATGATAATGACCGCCCGCGACATCCAGCGCCCAGACCTCATCATGGCCGGCATGGCGGTGATCGGGGCTCTCGGGCTTCTGATCGATGCCGGCCTGCGGCGGCTTGAGCGCCGCCTGCTGCCCTGGAGCCAGGGCTCGTGAGCCTGACCATCAACGGGCTGGGCAAGACCTTCACCGGCGCAGGCGGCGCGGGCGGGGTCGCGGTGCTGGCCAGGCTGGACTGTTTGATCGCTCCGGGCTCCTTCGTCACCTTCATCGGCCCCAGCGGCTGCGGCAAGACCACGCTGCTGCGCGTCATCGCCGGGCTGGAGCCGGCCAGCGCCGGCCAGGTACTGCTCGACGGGCGCCCACCCGCCCCGGGCCGGGTGGGGCTGGTCTTCCAAAACTACGCCCTCTTTCCTTGGCGCACCGCCCGGGCCAACATCGAGATGGGCCTGGAGATCGCGGGCGTGGCCCCGGCCGAGCGCCGGCGGCGAGCCTTGGAATATGTGAAGGCCTTCGGCCTGGCCGGTTTCGAGGACCGCTATCCCCATGAGCTTTCCGGCGGCATGCAGCAGCGGGTGGCCATAGCCCGCACCCTGATCACCGAACCCGCCCTGGTGCTCATGGACGAACCCTTCGCCTCCCTGGACAGCCAGACCCGCAACAGCCTGCAGGAGTTCCTGCTGGGCCTATGGGAGACAAGGCGCGACACCGTGCTCTTCGTCACCCATAACGTAGACGAGGCGGTGTTTTTGAGCGACGAGATATTCATTCTCTCCCGCCGGCCGGCACGCCTGGTTCAACGCCTGGCCGTGGAACTGCCCCGGCCCCGCGACCGCACCGGCCCCGAGTGCAACGCCCTCAGACGACGCATCCTGGACCTGCTCAAGGACCAGCAGGAAGAAGCATGAAAGGAACGGCATCATGAGGATTCTGGGCATCAGCGCCAGCCCCCGCCAGGGCCAGGGCAGTTTTCTCGCGCTCCTGGCCGCCCTGGAGGCCGCGCGCCAAGCCGTGCCCGGGCTGGAGACCAGCCTGGTCGAGTTGGCCGACAAGGACATCAACGGCTGCCTGGCCTGCGGCCACTGCGCCAAGGGGCTGGCCTGTAGCCAGTCCGACGACTTTCCAGGCCTTTTGGGCGAGCTGACCGCGCCGGGCCTGGCCGGGCTGATCCTGGCCACCCCGGTCTACTTCGGGGGCATGACCTCCCAGGCCAAGGCCTTCCTGGACCGCGCCGTGATCCTGCGCCGCAACGGCTTCAGGCTGCGCGACCGGGTGGGCGGGGTCATCGCCGTGGGCGGCTTCCGCAACGGCGGCCAGGAGTTGGCCATCCAGGGCATACACGCGGCCATGCTCACCCAGGACATGATCATCGTCGGCGACGGCATGCCCACCAGCCACTTTGGCGGGACCTGCTTCAGCGGCGGGCCCGGCGGAATGGCCGTCGACGAGTTCGGCCTGACCACCGCCCGCGGCCTGGGCCGGCGGGTGTCCGAGCTGGCGGCCAAGATATGGGGGTAGCGGAACCCGATCCGGCGCGGATAGCCACCGAGCTGCAAAGCCTGGGCCTCAAGGTGGCCCTGGACCTGGACCCGCGCCGGGGTGGAGCCGGTCCGGCCGAGGGCGGGGCCATCGTCCTGGGCGGACGGGCCTTGAGCGTGCCCACGGCCAGCCCCTTCGTGGCGAACTCGCCCTACGAGCTGCGCGCGGAAGGCGGCGAGGCCGTACTTCTACGCCACGGCCAGGAACTCATGCCCGTGGGGTTGATCCCACGGCCCGGCTTCCTCAAGCGACGCACCAAGTCCGGTATGCCCTTCCGCCAGCTGGCCCTGATGCACGGGGCCGACTGCCTGGCCAGCACGGTGCTGCAGACTTGCGCCCACTGGGCCTCGGGCCGGCGCTGCCGCTTCTGCGGCATCGAGCTTTCCCTGACCGGGGGAGGGACCCTGGCGCGCAAGGAGCCCGATGACCTGGCCGAGGCGGCGGCCTGGGCCGCCGCCCACGACGGCGTCACCCACGTGGTGCTCACCACCGGCTGCGCCGGCGAGCCAGGCGCCGAGGTCGCCCATCTTGCCCGCTGCGCCCGAGCCGTCAAAAACGCGTCGAACCTGGCCGTCCACGTCCAGCTCACCCCCCCCGAGGACCCAGTGGCCCTGGAGAAACTCAAGCGGTCCGGGGCGGACACCGTGGGCATCCACATCGAGTGCTACGACCGGGAGGTGCTGGCCCGCCAGGCCCCGGCCAAGGCCGCCCTGGGCCGCCGCCGCTTCCTGGAGACTTGGCGCGCGGCGGTGGAGGTCTTCGGTCCCGGTCAAGTGGAAAGCTTCCTGCTGGCCGGGCTGGGCGAGCCGGAGGAGAGCCTGCTCGAGGGCGCGGAGGCCATGGCCTCCTTGGGGGTCTTTCCCTTCCTGGTGCCGCTCAGGCCCATACCTGGCTCGCTCATGGCCGACAGCCCGCCGCCGGACCCCGAGCGCATGGCCCGGCTCTATGAGGATTTGGCGGCCATCCTGGCCGCCCGGGGATTGCGCTCCGCCGAGTGCCTGGCCGGTTGCGTGCGCTGCGGGGCTTGCTCGGCCCTGGCCTTCTACGAAAAGGAACCCCGCCCGCTGGTCTGCCACCAGGCGCGCAACCTGGGGGAGCGGGCCCAGGCCCTAAGGATACGCCACCGGGTCTTCGTGGAGGAGCAGGGCATCTTCGAGAATGCCGACCTGGACCAGGCCGACTCCCGCGCCGTGCATCTGGTGGCGCGCCTGGAAGGACGCATCGTGGGCACGGTGCGCACCTTCCCCGTTGACGGCAAGGGGCACTGGATCGGCGGCCGCCTGGCGGTGCTCAAGACCGCCCGGGCCAGCGGGGCGGCCCAGCTCTTGGTGCGGGAGGCGGTCCGCACGGCCAAGGTCCAGGGCTGCCTGCGCTTCACCGCCCACATCCAGGAACCCAACGTGCTATTCTTTCGCAGGCTGGGTTGGCGGGTGGAGAGCGAGCCCTTCGACTACCGTGGCAGACCCCATCGGCTCATGAGCGCCAACCTGGACAAGGCATGAACCGGCCGTCTCATACCAACTTGCATTCAAGGCCGTCCATGGCTTTGAATGCTCGTCGGTCGGGCCCAAGCATGGTTTTGCCCGACATCCCTGATGCTTGCGCATCCGGCGGGCCATCAACAGCGAGGGAAGCTTGCGACACGACCTGGATACTCTGGTAAACCGGATACGCTCCTACCCCGGCCTCACCCGCAAGGGACCCATCGCGGAGGTTTTCCGCGAGCTGGTCCTGGAGGGGGTGGGCGGAACGGCGCTCGCCAACTACGGCGACGACGCGGCGGTCATCCCCCATGGCGACCGCTACCTGTTG
>JAJZPI010000236.1 GCA_021811275.1 Deltaproteobacteria bacterium | reverse complement strand
TGAGATGGAGGGTATCGCCTGGAAATGGCAGAGCGTTGATGGTTCGATGGTCAAGGCCCCGTTGGCGCAGGAGGCCGTTGGACAATAAGTAACTAATAATTAAAATGGGGTGCTATAGTGGAAAGGCTACTTACCACGACAGGATATAATTTGATGGGCAATATGCAACAGACTCAGGAAACGAAGGGCCGCTTGTGGGCCAAGGTGGTGGCCAAGGCCTGGGCCGACGTGGCCTTCAAGGAAAAACTCATCAGCGACCCCGCGGCTGTGCTCAAGGCCGAGGGCATTGAGGTGCCTCAGGGCGTGAACTTAAAGGTGGTGGAGGACACGGCAACCGTGAGGCATCTCGTGTTGCCAGTGCTGCCGCCCGACGCTGGCAATATGGACGAGGCGGCCGTGGGTGAGCGCATGGCGGCCAACGATTGCTGGCTCTGCGGCGAGTGATCCCATGAGCCGCCGGGGTCGGGGCTCCCGCCCTGCCCGGCTCAAGATGCGAGGCGGCAACTCGCCCCCAAGGCAAAGGGACGTGGGGTTACTTAATTAAGGCCTCGCCGGACATGCCGACCGAGGCTGGCAATATGTCCGAGGCGGCCGTGGGTGAGTGCTTAACGGCCGCCAATTTACTGCTGTCCTGGTTACTGATGTCTGGTCGAGTACCATTGGCGCCCGCCTTGTGATGTGGGCGCGCGATGCCGGTGTTGAGGACCTCAGCCCCCTTTGTCCCAACACAAAAGGGAGTAAAGAAATGGCGCAGGACGGAAAGCAACAGGCTCGCTTGTGGGCCAAGGTGGTGGCCAAGGCCTGGGCCGACGTGGCCTTCAAGGAAAAACTCATCAGCGACCCCGCGGCGGTGCTCAAGGCCGAGGGCCTGGATATGCCCCAGGGCGTGAATTTAAAGGTGGTGGAGGACACGACCTCTCTGCGGCACCTGGTGCTGCCGGCTATGCCGGTGGATGCGGCAGGATTGGACGAGGCTGCCTTGAGCGAGCGCTTGGCGGCTTCTGATTGCGCTATTTGCGGCTACTAAATCGCCACCGGGCGTCAGCGGTCAGGGCCCAGAAGACCAGCCCTGCCTGTGGAGGCAGATTATTCAAGCGACCTGATCTGGCTCTTGGTCGAAGCTGAAGCAAGGAACATTACCACATGCCGATGAACCGGGAAGATCAGGCCCGCCGGTCTGCCATGGTGCTGGCCAAGGCCTGGGCCGGCGAAGCTTTCAAGTCTATGCTGACCAGCGGCCCAGCGGCCGTGCTCAAGGCCGAGGGCATTGAGGCGCCTCGGGGCGTGAACGTCGCTGAGACGGCCGATCTGGACGAGCTCACCCTGAAAGAGCGTCTGGCCGCCGATGGCTATCAATGCGCCACCAACTTGGGCACCTCCACGGGTTGTTGAACCTATCGGCGTGTTGCGATCGGCGGCCAATCGCTGAGCCGCCGACCGCGGCTGCCCCCTGTTGATTTGACGCACGAGTTTGGTGCGGACATGCTCGATTATCCTCGCTTGATGCCTTGGATCGAGGCGTTGGTCGATGAGGGGCAGGGTGCGGTCCTGCACAGCGAGACCAAGCGCTTGAGCCTGGACGGCCCGCTTGCCGCCGACCTGGTTCCCCTGCTGACCGGCAAGCTGAGCTCCGACCAGATCGCCGACCGTCTGGCCGGGCGCCATGACCAAGCCACGATCTATTTCTACCTGATCAAGCTGGAGAAGCTGGGCCTCCTGGAGGACGGCCGGGCAGCGGAAAGCGCGCCGGAGCTGTCCCTGCTTGGCCAGTTGGGCGGCGACCTGGACAAGGTGGCCACGCCCGTGGCGCTTAACCTGGTGGCGCTGGGCGGCGACATTGACCCGGCCTCGGTCCTGGAGCGCCTGGGGCGCCAGGAGGCTTTCCAGGTCGCCGTGGCCGACTGGCGCGCGGCGCGGGCTGGCGAAGGCAGCCTGTGGCTGGCGCTCACCCCGGACTACCTGGAACCGGACCTGGCCGAGTTCAATCGCCAGGCCCTGGCCCGGGGCTGGCGCTGGCTGCCCTGCAAGCCCCTGGGCGTCGAGCCCTGCTTCGGTCCCCTGTTCACGCCCGGGCGGACGGCCTGTCTGGAGTGCCTGCTGCACCGCTTGCGAGGCCACCGCTTTCAAACCAAGCGGGACCTTGTCTCGCGGGGCCGCGACCGACGCCTGGCCCGGGGCCACTCCCCCGCTTCCATGGATGCGCTCATGGGCCTGCTGGGCCTGGAATTGCGCAAGGAGCTGGCCGGAGCGCCGGAGGCATTTCTGTCCCAAGGCGTGATTTCACTGGACCTGAAGTCCCTGGGCGTCACCCGCCACCTGCTCACCCGACGGCCGCAGTGCCCGGCCTGCGGCGACCCCGTAGCCTGGGGGCGCCTGCCCGCCGAACCCCTGGCCCTGCAATCCCATCCCAAGTCCATCTACTGCGACGGCGGTGAACGGATTACCGCCGCCGACCAGACTCTGGCCCGGCTCACACCCCGCATCAGCCCCCTGACCGCCGAGGTGGGCCTCTTGCAGGACAGCGACCAACCCGCCTGTGACGCCGTGGGGCATGTGGCGATAACCTCCTGGGCGGTGCTTGCCCGAGAAGAAAACAAACCTCTTGAAGCTGCGAGTTGGCGCGAGGGGCGGGCCAAAGCCGTGGGAATCAGCGCTGGCAAGGGCCGCACTCCGAGCCAGGCCCGCGCCAGCGCCCTGGGCGAGGCCATTGAACGCTACTGCAGCCAGTACTGCGGCTATGAACCGGTAGTCACGGCCACCTGGGCCGAAGTGGCCGAGCGAGCCATCCACCCCCAGACACTCAATCCCTTCAGCCAGACTCAGTATAAGGACCGCCTTCGGTGGCGCCGGAGCCTCTGGACCTCCTACGTGCCGGAGCCCTTTGAGGAGCAGGCGGCTATAGACTGGGCGCCGGCCTGGTCCCTGAGCGAGAAGCGCTGGAAGCTGGTGCCCGCCGCCTTCCTTTACTACAGCTATCCGATGGAGCGAGGCGGCCGCTTCGCCAGGGGCGATTCCAATGGCGTGGCCGCCGGCAACTGTAGGGAGGAAGCCTTCATGCAAGGCTTCTTCGAGCTGGTCGAGCGGGACGCCGTAGCGTTGTGGTGGTACAACCGCCTGCCACGCCGCAGGGTGGATCAGGACTCCTTCGACGATGGGAGCCTGCGGGCGGCCCGCGTCTACCTGGCCGGCGAGGGGTACGCGCTGGAGGTGCTGGACCTAACCTCCGACCTGCCGATGCCCGTTCTGGCGGCGGTGGCCCTCCATCAGGATAATGCTAGTCGAGTGCCTCGTCTTGGGTTCGGCTGCCATTTCGACGTGCGGATAG
>JAJZPI010000078.1 GCA_021811275.1 Deltaproteobacteria bacterium | reverse complement strand
CAATTCCTCCAGTGCGGGGGGTGCCCTCGGAAGCCTTGGCAGTTTGGCTTCGGCGGGAAGCACGGCTTACAAGGTTGGGTCGTGGCTGGGTAATGCGACGGGCCTCAGCGGCTTGTTCGGTGGCGGCACGGCCGCCACTTACGCCACCGGGTACGGCCTCTACGCTGGTGCTGGCGGGGCTCTAAGCGAGAGCGCCCTAGCCGCTGAGATGGCCGCTTGGACCACCGCCACCGAGGGTGCCACCACGGCAGCCTCAGCTGCCACCGCGGCGGCCACGTCGCTTTCCTCGTCCATGCTGGCCGTCACCGGCGGCGCGGGGGCCCTGATCGCCGTTGGCGGCATGATAGCCGGGATGCTCAACGCCAGCCAGGACACCAGCCCCGAGGAGGCGGCGGCGGCAATCGAGCGCGACCGCCTGGAAATAGAGCGCCTTAGCGCGGTCATGGCCACCAACGCCGAAACCGCTGGCATGTTCAGTGACACCATCGCTGACCTCACCGACGAGATGTACATGATGGCCGACCGGGCCGGCTACAGCCGTGAATACATCGACGAGCTGGTGGCCAGCCTTGACCCCTTGGCCCAGGGCGCGGCCAACGCCGGCTCTCACATGGCCGAGGTCGGCAAGGCCGTGGCTGACGCCACTCAGGCTGTACAGCAATACTCCGAGAGCGCGTGGGGCATGACCACTGGGCTTTCCACCCTCACCGACTCATTGTTTGCCTTTGCTGATGGATTGGGTCTGTCCTCGGAAATGGGCGCAGCCCTCGACTCTGGAATCATGGACCTGATAGCGCAGTTCCAGAACGGGCAAATCACGGCGGAATTCTTCGGGACTTATCTGGACACGCTATTCATGCAGGCGTTGGACGGGACCCTGGCCGGCGTCACTGGCTTGGGCGAAGCCATCAATGGCCTTGAGGACAAGACCATTACCATCACCACGGTCTATGGCGAAGCCGGCATCCCGGCCCCCAATGGCGAAACCTATGGGGGGATGTTGGCAGTGCCGGGCCTGTCCGACCAGATCAGTTATGGGCATACCGGAGGCGAGGTCAATCCTTGGGGAATTGGCAGCAATCCCGTCCTCAAGTTCCATTCGGGCGGTGAGGTTCCGGCCATACTACTCACCGGCGAGGGGGTGCTCAACCGCCCGGCCATGCGCCGCATCGGGTCCGATGGGCTCAATGCGTTGAATAATGGCGGCTCTCTGGGCGGCGACAGCTACATCAACGTGACCATCGTCACCCCTGATAACAAGGTGCTTGAGAAGCGGATGGACAAGCTGGCCAGGGGACCCCGCCCGGCCCAAATGCAGATCAACCTTAATCGCAGGGGCGGCAGGCCGCAAGCGGGGGCGGCGCGCTGATGCCAACCGCCAATTTCATAGCCTGGGCGGCGATCAAGAACACCAAGAAGGTGCTGGCGCTGATCATGAGCCCCATGAAGGTGGCCACGGTGACGGCCCTTGACCTGTACCTAAGTGACCATGGCGGGGTGTGGGACGGGGCTCATTATTGGGTTCCCAACGTCATCAGCGTGCCCACCGTTAAGCGCACCGCCGATAGCCTAACTTATGGCAAGAGCCTTATTGACGGGGGCACCATCGAAATAGTCTTTGACCGCACCAAGACCATGGACCCGGCAAGCTCCGTGACCTGGAACGCCTTGCTGACGCCTGGGGCCTACGCCTTCCTGGGCCATCCCATCAGCATTAAGGTCGGCGGACCCGGCCTGGCCTGGGCGGACTGGGCTGCGGTGGTTGACGGCTACATGGGCCAACCCAGCGTGACCGACGATTCGGTTTCCTTCAAGGTCTACACCAAGGCCGAGAGGATCGTCAGCACCCAAATCCCGCCTCTGGCCTACGGCGACAGCGGCGACTTCCTCGCCTGGCAAGCGAGTACGGCTTATGCCCTAGGCTATCTACTGCGCCCCACGGTACCCAGCGGGAACTATTTTTACGAGTGTACCACCGCCGGCACTTCGGGCGGCGGCGAGCCGGCCTGGGGCACTAGCGCCACGGTTAACGACAACGGCATAGTGTGGACCAGGCGCGAACTGCCCAGCAGCACCATTGGCAAGGCTAAGCCACTGGTCTATGGCGCGGTGAGCAACTTCTCGCCCATCCTGATCGATTCGGCCAGTCACCTCTATCAGTTCCATGATGACCAATACGGCCCGGTCAACAGCGTGGTCAACGTCTACAAGGACGGCCTGCTGATCACCACGGGATTTACCACCAACGCCACCTATGGCTGGATCAAATTCACCTCCGACCCCCAGGGCACCATCACCGTTGACCTCCAGGGACGCAAGGTGGGCGGCTCCTACATCAGCCTGCCCGGGGACATAGTTAGCGACATTCTCCAGACCTTCGGCGGGGTCAGCGCGGGTGACCTTGTGAGCGCCGACTTCACGGCCTACAACACGGACGTGCCCTACGCGGTGGGCCTGGGCTTGGACGCCAAGAACGCCATGAGCAGCGTGCTCGATTCGCTCCTGATGGGGTTGCTCTCCATCTGGGGCAACAACCGGAACGGGGACTGGACCATCCGGCACATCACGCCCGCCGCAGGCGCGCCGGACCTGGAGCTGACCGAGGTGGAGCTGCTGTCCTGGGAACTGTTGCCAGCCGGCGAGGATTCGGACGCCAAGACGCTGTGCTGGAAGGCCACCATCAACGCCGACCGCAATTACACCGTCATCAGCACTCCGGCCGCCACGGTCAGCGAAGACCGCAAGACCTGGCTGAAAGACCCCTTCCGCAGCCGCTCCGACGAAGACGCGGCGGTCAAGGTCCTCTATCCCCTGGCGGACGAAGAGGGGCCGCACGACACATGCCTGAACAGTCTGACCGATGCCGCCACGGTGGCCGGCTGGTGGCTGACCATGTACGGGACGCAGCGCTACCTGATGATCGTAGAAAGCAAGCTGCAAGGCATGGACGTTGAACTTGGCGACAGCGTTCAAGTCACCCGCGACGACTTCGGCTTGGATGCCGGGATCATCGGGACGGTGGTCAAGATCGAAGAAACTTACGGCTACCAGGCCCGCATGAAGTTGGGGGTAATGGTCTGATGGGCAGCCGATTCCTTGAGGCGACGCTCTCCGATGCGGCCACGCTGACCTGTTCAAGCGAGGATGCCAGCTTCCCCTGCGAGAATGTGCAGGACGAGCAAAGGACCAAAATCCACAAGTTCACCGGCAAGACCTCGGAATACTACCGTTACGATTTTGGGACCAAAAAGCCCATAGGTGCCCTAGCGCTCATCAATCACAACCTCACCGTGGATGCCACGGTCACCCTCAGGGCCGGAATCGCCGCTGGCGGGGCTACCCTTAAGAATACCGCCTACCCGGCCTGGGAGCCTCTATTTGGATACGGCGAAGGCGGCTTCGGCGAGCATGGCTTTGGCGGATACCTCACGCCCGATGAAATCAGCACCTATTACCCTGCCGGCACCATGCGGCTGATTGACTGGACCGCTGTTGTCGCTCGTCATTGGGAAATCCTCATCGCCGATCCGGGCAACGCCGCCAACATTCAGGTTGGCCGAATCATTTTGGGGAACTTCGTGGAATCCAGCAAGTATCCAGCCCTCGGCATGGTCTGCACCCCGCAAGACCCCTCCACGGTGGCTTACAGCCTGGGGGGCCAAGCCTGGAAGGACGGCAAAACTAAATATCGCCAGGCCCAGGTTCACTTTTCCTATGTTCCCGATTCGGAGACCTTCTCCACCTGGTACGCCTTTTTCCTGCGCGTGGGCGTGGGCGTGTCCTTCGTGGCAGACCTGGTTCCCGGTCACGACAACTTGGGGTTCAAGCTCCACAACCAGCTTTATTGCCACATTCCGGAAGGTGGTTCCCCCGGCATTGAAATCCCGTTTAGCGCCCGGGGCAGCTTTGACTTGACCCTGCGCGAAAGCCTGTAGGAGGCCGCCATGAAACGATTGATCGCTCTGCTTCTGATCCTGCTGGCCCTGGTTGCTGCGCCGGCCCATGCGGGGGTGCGTGACCTTCTCCCGGCGCGCGGCGCGGCTGATTGGGACATCAGTCTTTATGACTTTGCTGATGCCATCGACGCCGCCCTGGCGGCCGCCGGGACCGGCACGGCCACGGTGCGCAATGGTACTCGGGCCAACCGCGTTGCCTTCGCTACGCCCTATGACGGCCTGGTCTGGATCGAAACCGATCAGACCCAACCCTACGCCTGGGTCTATGACGGAGCGGCCTGGGTGCTGATAGCGCCCTCCAGCCCAGCCATCCCTGTGGACCAGCTTTACATGGACCCGGATAACCCGGGGACCAACACCATCGTAGGGGCCACGACCAATCGCAAGGCCGAGGTTATCAAGCTGGTGGACGGCTCCACCCAGGGGTTTTTGGGCTCGGCCACTCTCCCGGACAACAGCCGCGACTACCAGCTCGTCATTGAGTGCGAGCAAAGCACCAGCCTGACCGGGAAGTATATCGCGCTCAAGGTGGAAATCCTGGCCATCCAAGCCGGCGAAGACCCGGCCGGCAACGCTGCCGACGTAACCAGCACCCAGGCCATCGCCTGTCGGGCTGACACGGGGCTACTGGTGGTCACCGACGCCAACTTCAAGATCACCTCGGCCAGCCTGCACACCACCAACCAGCTCGTGCGCGTGGGCATCTTCCGGGTGGGCGGGTCCAGTTCCCCCACCGACGACCACACCGGAGACACCTACGTCATCCGGGCCTACTTCGTGGCCCTGTAGGAGGCGCAGAGCATGCACACCCTCAAAAGGCAAATATCCGCCGCCTTGGTCCTGGCCCTGGTGGCACTGCTGGTCATCGCCCCTGCCTCTCAGGCGCTTCACGCGCGCTTCCCCAGCTCGGTCAAAAGCGTCCAGCATTTGAGCCAGGCTGTCACCGTATCCAACTCGTCGGGCACGGTTGACGTCACCATCGCGTCGGTCGACACCACCAAATCGGTGATCCTGGCCACCTCCACGCTTAACGCCTCCGGCAACACCGGAGTCATCGGGGCCAACTTCACCAGCTCCACCAACGTGCGCCTATATTGGCAGGCCAACGGCGCGACCACGGTTACGGTCAGGTTCGCCGTAATCGAATTCTACGAACCCTCGCTCGTGCAGGTCATCTCCGGCCAGACCTCGGGCAACGCCACCATCACGTCCGCCGCCACCGCCAAGACCATGATCTTCCCGGCCTGGTGGAACTGGTCAGGGGTGTCCGCCTATCTTCGGGCGAACCAAAGCAACGCCACCACCATAGCCTGGGAGGAATTTTCCACCCAGTTTCCCACCGTGGCAAAACTGCACATCGTTACTTTTTAGGGGAGCAGCCATGCAAGCCTTCCTCATCTCATGCTTGGCCCTGGCGTCGCTGTTATGGGCCGGGCCTGGACAGGCCAAAACGATTTTGGTGTTCGACCAGGCCGGCAACTGCCTGGAGCGCAACCGCGCCACCCCAACTCCGCCGGACTCCGCATTCCGGGCCAACCATGGGGACAGCGCCGTGCTCTTCGCCACGGACAGTGACCCCGCGCCTGAAGTGCCGACCAAATACATCAGGGCCACCATCCAGGGCGGCCAGGTTGTGAACATCGCGCTGGACCCTTCCTGGTCCCCGCCGGTCACCATTGACCCCCTGGAAGAGATGCGCGCCCTGGTGCGCGGCAACGTCCTGGCCAGCGTCCACGACAAGCGCTGGCTGGCTCAGAAGGAAGCGGCCAAGCTCATCGCCATACCCTGGATTAAGGCCAACCCCACGGCCACCCAGGCCGAGTTTCAGGCGGCGGTGTTCGCGGCCCTGGCCGCAGAACTTCCCGCTGGTGAACCCATCGTGGTCAACCCCGACGGCATCATCGCCAGCTACGCCCTGGCAGCCAAGGAGCGGGGCCTGATCGCCGAGGCCAGCTTCACCGCCTTGCGTGACCTGGTGGTGGCCACGCCCGAAAAGCAGATCCAGAAGCTGCTGGCGCAGTTGTAGGCGCTGGCCATGTTTTCCATGAGCCTGGTGGAGCAGATCCTCGCCGGCCTGATCCTCACGGCCCTAGGCGGGCTGGTCGGATGGGTTTCCAAGCAATGGCAGCTCGGACGCCGGGCCCTAAGCGAGCAAGCCAAGCGCCGCGCGGCCGGCGCGGACCGTCACCAGCCCAAACCCCTGATAGACGAGGGCCGCTGCGCGGATTGCCACGCCGAGTGGGAGGCCAAACTGGCCGCCGGCGACGAGCGCATGGACGTCAGCGCCGAGGTTGATTCCTTCGTCGTGTTCTGGCTGCCGGTGATGTGCAAGGCCCTCAAGGTCAACGCCCCAGATTGCCAGGCCATGGAGGCCCAGGCCAAGGAACTGCTCAGCAAGATCATCTCCGCCGGCCGTGCGCCGCGCGGGCAGATAGGAGGAAAGCATGCCTAGCCGCAGCTTCCGCAACAACAATCCCGGCAACATCCGAGACTCGTCTTGGACCCGCGCGCAGCCTGGCTTCATGGGCCACGATGCCGAGGGCTTCGCCATCTTCTCTGACTGGGGCCATGGCGTAGCGGCCATAACCCGCCTGCTGTGCTCGTCCAGCTATCGCAACCTGACCCTGCGGGAGATCATCTCCCGCTACGCCCCGGCCAAAGAGAACGACGTGAACGCCTACGTGGCCTTCGTCTGCACCCGGGCGGGCATCAAGGCCGACGAGAAGATCACCGCCCCGCACCGCCTCTGCGAGGTCATGGCCGCCATGATCGTGCACGAGGGATGGAAGTCGTAAGGAGGCCCCCATGAAACGCATCCCCTGGTCTTATTGGATGGCCGCGGTGTCCCTGGCCGGGATCTGCGCCTGCGCGCCCCTGGCCCCGGCCCCCCCGGCCAACTCCGAAGCCCGCCAGCAGGTCTTGGGGAAGCTGGCGGTGGGCATCTACGGCGCGGCCATGTTCATGGGCCACGCCCTGGCCCCCGAAGAGTACGCCCGCCTCGATGCCGTCATGGCCGTCTGGGATGCCGGCGGGGCCAGCCCGGAGGGCCTGGCCGAGGCCATGTACTTGGAGCTCATGCGGCAGATCAGCACCGACCCCGGCGACGAGCGGGCGTGGGGCGAACTGGCCCCCAAGGAGCAAAAGATGATCCTGGGCCTGGCCGCCTTGCGCTGGGCCCCCTAAACGACAACCCCAACTCCACAAGGAGCTGACCATGAAAAAAGGTTTGATTATCGCCCTGGCGGTGGTGATGGGGCTGGCCCTGATGGGTTGCAGCAAAAGCACGGTTTCGGAGGTGGCGGTGGGATCCGACAACAAGCCGCTCCTTGACGCCGACCGCAAGCCCATCATCTTGCAACACGAGTTGACCAATGAGACCGCGTTCCATCACGACCAGAAGGACCTAAAAAAGACGGCCATCGTGAACCAAAAACCGTTGGTGGGCGTCACCCTGGAGCCCGGCGCCACGCTCAAGGCCGAGGGCGCGCCGGTGCGCATCGAGGCTTTTGTGCCTCTTGCCAAGGACTTCATCACCATCGTCGAATACCAAGGCGATGTGGCCAAGGTGTTGATCGCCGGCAAGGAATACATCATGCCCCTGGCCCTGCTCTACTCCCTGGGCTGGGGTCCCAATTTCCAGCGACCGGCCAACGCCGGCACGAACAACTACCAGATAAATACTCAGGGCGACGGCTCCGGCGTGAACGTCTCTGGCGGCAACATGGGCAACACGACCACCACCGTCAGCCCCAGCAGCACCACCACCACGACCACCACCGGGGCCGAGGCCACGCCGGCCGGGACGCAGTAGCCATGCCGTTCAGCGACCCCACCCCCACCCTAGAGATGCTGCCCGGCGAACGGTGGCGCGTCGCCGCCGGGTTCAACTACACCCTGCCGGAAGCGGAGGGCAACCTGCCGGCCGGGTTCGTGGTCGATGTTCCCGCCGGCGTGGAAACGGACCTGGCCAGTATTCCCCGCATACTTTGGCCGCTTCTGTCGCCCGGAGGGGATTATGCCCCAGCAGCGATCGTGCATGACAGACTCTACCACAATCACGAAGTGCGCGGGGCCCCGGTCACGCGAGCCGAGGCTGACGGCGTGCTCCTGGCCGGCATGAAGGAACTAGGGATAGGATGGCTCACCCGCTGGACGATCTACAGCGCCGTTCGGGTGGGCGCATGGTGGGCTTGGTGAAGGGGGTGGCAACGGCCCGCTCATCGCTTCTTCTCCACCGTCCCCAGGCGCTTGCCCGAGCTGTCCCTGATTACCTGCCTGTCGCCCACCCCGGGCTCTACGGTCCCGACACGCCGGCCGCTCTCGTCGCGGATCACCTGGCGCTTGCCCACGCCCTGCTCAACCGTGCCCACGCGCCGGCCCGAGCTGTCGCGGATGATTTGCCGGTCCTTGGCCAGGGCGGGGAGGGCCAGGAACAGAAGGAGGATCAGCCCGGCGGAAAGACTAAGCACCTTCATTTTTTTTGGCCTCCAAGCGCTCTAGGGATTTGACGGCTGCCCCGCCCGGCGTGCGGTGGTGCGGGCTATCCGCCGGCCGCTCCCACGAGCGCACAGCCGAGAGCGTCACTCCCAGTTCGCGGGCCAGGGCCTCTTGGGTCATGCCCAGGGCGGTGCGGATTGCGCGGACTCGGTCAGGGGTCATGATGCCTCCACGTCTAGTCACTCTCTCGGGGGCCGGAGCCCGGCCCGAGGGGCAGAGACTAGGCCCTTGTGGTGGCGTTCTCCCGCCGCAGCACCACCAGGGTGCCGGAGGGCGTGCTCATGTTGTCCGGCGCGATCTTGTCGGCGTCGTACAGGGCCGCCAGGTCCAGGGCCTCCCGCTCGTCGTCGGCGTAGATCAGGACGGAGTTGGTGCCGTCCCAATCAGCCTCGGCGGCCTGCTCTAGCGTTAATTCCGCGGCCTCGCCCTCGCTCACCAGATAATAATTGCGCTCGCTCATGATCCCCTCCTCATGTCTCCGGCCCGGCCCCATGCCCAGCCTCACTATGATTATAGTATTACACAGTGCCGGCACAGTGTCAACTATTATTTTATTTTTTTTGTGTATACGTTTGTATTGCTACCACGCCCCCCGCACCACCAGGCTGGGCTCCTCCAGGTATTGAGCCCGCCATACCGCCGCAACCTCGGTCAGGGTAGCCCAGGCTACTTCCTGGCGACCGGCCCACATTCCCGCCTCGCGCCGCCGGCCAGCCAAAAAATCTGGCTCGCTAAGAGCGGCCTGGAAAATTTGTACGGAGAAGGTGTTGAGCCGCGCAGGGTCGCACGCCCCCAGCTCGCCCATAATCGTCTCGGTGGTATTGCGGTGGCCCCCCACGGCCACCAGGGGTCCGGACGGATCATTCATCCATGCGCTATCCAGGCTGGGACGCCACACCCCCGAATCCCGTAAGTCACAGACGTGGCCAGGCGAGGCCAGGCCATGAATAATAGTGGGGCGCCAGGTCCATCCCGACGAGCTGGTCTGCCCGCTCCAAAATTCGGTATAGCCAGCCGGGCCCGGAATGCAAAATGTCCCGCCCACAATGCCGTGGTCGCGCACACCAAAGCCCAGCAGGATCTCCTGAGCGTCGGCATAGAGCCATTGCCCGTCCGCCTCGTCCACGTGTGCACCTACCTCGACATGGGGGAGCCGATCCAGCCACAGGAACAAATTGGTCCCGCCCGTCTCCTGGGCGTAGTCCCGGCCCCATTCCCGCTCGGCCTCCATGTAATCGGGCGAGAAAAACAGGTCGAGGGCCTGGCCTTCGGCCTCCACCAGGCGGGCCCAAGCCACGATGTTGTGGCGGGTCTGGGCCCATGCCTCAGGCGAGGCATACATCACCGGCGAATCAAGCCGGGACTCGGTGTGGAGGACGTAGGTCAGATAGGCGGCGGGCTGGGCGGCGTGGGCGGGGTCGGAAAATAAAAGGGCCAGCGCGCCCATCGACATTACACACTTGTTTGTAAGCTGTCGGAAATCCTTAGCATTATACCAAAAATTGGCGGACTCAAAATCCCCCGCTCCTCGTGGGCTTGAGAGTTCGAGTCTCTCCTCCGGCACCATAAAATCAAGCAGTTGCCTAAGCCATCCCATCTTATCCCCCGTCCCTAGTGTGTAATGTGTGTAATGGGAGTGTGTAAGGTTAGGTCCGGCAGGGTCTCGGCCGCCTCGCGGGCCCGTCCATCAATGGCGTGAGAATATACGCTGGCCGTCACCTGCGGGCTGAAATGCCCCAGCAGGTCGGCCACCACCGGCAGGGGCACGCCACGGTCTAGGTGGGCCGTGGCCACACAGTGGCGGATATCGTAGGGCCTGACGTGGTGGTCAACTCCGGCCCGCTTGAGCGTGCAGAGCCAGGCCGTGCGGTAGCTCCTGATAGGCTTTCCGTCGCCGCGGTGGATGACCGCCGCGAACCCCTGGGCCTGATCCAGCTCAAAGCGGGGGCGGGCCTCGGCCAAGAACGCCTCGCCCACCGGGGCCACCTTGGGCCGGCCCGTCTTGCCTTGTACGATGCTCACCGTGCGCCGTTGCCAGTCGAAGGCCGGCCATTGCAGGCTGAACAGCTCGACGTGCCCCCAACGCGCCGCCGTGGCGTAGCAGACCATGAGCGCCCAACGCATCCAGGGCGGAGCCACGGCCACGATCCGGCGGAAGTCATCCATGGTGGCCTGCATCTGGTACTTCGGCGCCCTGAGGCGCTTGAAGCCCGCCCAGGGGTGGATTTGCAGATAGCCGTGCTCGACGCCCCAGGCCAGGGCCGCGCGGATGTATGCCTGCTGTTTGTTGGTGGTGGCCGGCCCGGTGCCTCTGGCCCGGGACTCGGCGCGCAGGGTGTCCAGGTCGGCCCGGGTGAGCATGTCGGCGGGCTTTTCGGCGAAGCCGGCGGCGGGGCCGCGCAGGGTGCGCGCGATGGCCTTCATGGTTTGCGGGTGCAGGGCGCTGTCGCGCAGGTAGAGCACCACCAGGTCGCGCAAGGTGGGGACGCCGGAAGAGGGCAGGGCGGTTTCTTTACGCAGCGCCTCCCACTCCTGCGCGGCGGCAAGGGCGGCCTCGGGCGAGCCGTGGCGACGGACGCCGAAGAATTCGGAACTATAACCTTTAGGACTGTTTTGAAGGTGATAGGTCCGTTTGTCATTGTAGGGAAAATGTTGGCCCATTAGGATTGCTCCTTTTGGGCCGGGAGGGAAGCGGGGCCGGTGAGTGTCTGTATATTATCAGGGCTGGCCCTCCAGGTCAAGCACAATTATTTTCCGCGCAGGCAAAAAAGTTCTTGACCTGGGGTGGGGAGTGTGCGAAGGTGGAACCATGAAATGGGGCACACAAACAAAACTACATGAGGCGTCCGGGTTGAGTCATGCCGTCATCAGCACCGCGCTGAAGGGCAGCCGGCTCGGATACAAGGCGGCTGAGAAGCTGGCTCAAACTGTGGGGCACACCCCTGGATGGTGGATAGACTCTACCATAGAGCAGAGGGTGAGCGCCATAGAAGCCTGGGCAGAGCAGTAACCCCAACGGGCCGGGAGGGAAGCGGGGCCGGTGAGATGGTCCGCGCCTCCCGACCAAGGAGGAACCCCATGTACCAGCCGAGCGACGGATACGAGCGCGAGATTTTGGACCGCGCCATGCGGAGCCTGAACCCCGCCGAGCAGGACCGCCTGCAACAGGCCCTCGACCACGCCTTCCGGGCCGAGCAAGCCCTTGCCAAGGTGGCCACGGAGTTGATGGTCGCCGAGGAAATTGGAGAAGCCAGCGTGGCCATCTGGTGGGACGTGTGGCAAGTCCCCATCAACCCCGTGCCTCGACCCGTCCTGGACAAGCCCATCGACCTGGGCCAGGAGATTTTCGATCTGGGCGTGTCGATCAACCGCGCCAATGCGGCGGCGCTGGCCGGAAAGAAGGTGGTGTGATGCTGACAACCACGTTGCGCCTCCTTAGACAGCACGGCGCTTGCGAGCCGCGCGATCGTCACCTATGCAAGGCATTGGGTGGTGAAAAGCAGTACGGGAACGATACTCCGATTACGTTGGAGCAAATCCTGGACCTTAATGGCATGGACGATGCTCTGTGGGCGTTGCGGGCCGTGCCGAAAGAGCAGACAGAAGAGCGTGACCGCCTAGCCCGCCTGTTCGCCTGCGACTGCGCCGAGGTGGTGCTGTCTATTTACGAGAGCCGATATCCTAGTGATGACCGCCCACGCAAAGCGGTTGATGTCGCGCGGCGGTACGCAATAGGCGCGGCAACACGTGAAGAGTTAGCCGCCGCCAGGGCCGCCGCCGGGGACGCCGCCAGGGACGCCGCCAGTGCCGCCGCCTGGGCCGCCGCCTGGGCCGCCGCCTGGGACGCCGCCAGGGCCGCCGCCAGGGAGGGTCAATCCAACCGTTTCCGCCAATATCTGAGAGGGGAGGTGGCGTGATGCTGGGGAACAGATGCCCTCAGTGCGGGGAGTTCTGCTACCGCGACAACGAGGTCCGCTTTCACTCCTGCCCTCGCTGCGGGCGGGTGTGGACAATGCCCACCAAGGCCATCGTGGGCACCATGCCGAGCCTGGCGCGGCTCCAGGCCGGCGGCGGCGAGCGCCGGTTGGTTGAGGCGGTGGGGCAATGAGCAAGAAGGAGAAGGGAGAGCCGATGGACCCCAAGGAGATCGTGCGCCTGATGGATTCGGGCCAGTGGATGATTCGGTTCAGCAATGACGGAGTGGCCCACGGCGGTTTCCGCTGGGCACCAGTGGGCGAGTGGACGGTGGCCCCGGACTGGCGGGCCACGCCCGAGTGCGGTTGCGGGCTGCGCGGGCAGTCTCCCCTAGCCGCAGGCCATTGCCAGCCCGGCACCCGGATGGAATTGTGCGAGACTTCCGTACAGGTGTCCATCGGGGGCGATAAGGTCAAGTGCCAAAAGGCCAAAATCATCGCCGTCAACAGCGATATCCCGCTCATATTTATCACCACTCTACTTGCCAACGGCGGCTCCCTGTACCTGCGCGGCTACGCCCACGCCCTGCCCGAGGGCTTCACCAGCGTGGGCGGCTCCCTGGACCTGCGCGGCTACGCCCACGCCCTGCCCGAGGGCTTCACCAGCGTGGGCGGCTCCCTGTACCTGGAAGGCTACGCCCACGCCGACGCCCTCAAGAAGCGGTTGGGCCGCTCATGACCGCCCTATGCGCGGGCTTCGCGCCGCTCCTGATCGACATGGTGGACATGGCGGGGCGTCTGTTCATGGGGCCGGGCCATGGGAAGGCGGTGGGGGAATGAAACTGGGGCCTATCGTCGTGCCGTTCGAGCTGGACCCCCAAAGCCTGGATGCAGCCAACGCCAAGCTTCGGGCCATGCGCTCTGAAATGGAGGCCCTTGGCGGCCCCACTCTACGTGACCAGTTCGCCATGGCGGCGCTGACGGGGTTGCTCTCCAGCGAAGAGGGCCACCTGACCTCGGGTCCGATAGATGCCGTCGAGCGATACCTCGGCCTCCAGCCCGGAACATATCGCTATGACATCCACTGGCCCATGGCCATCGCCAAGATGTCCTATACCTATGCCGACGCCATGCTGGCCGCGCGCGAGGTCAAGCCATGACCGCCTGCAAGTACGCCACCCACGAAAGCGGATACTTCGCGTCCATGTCCGAATCCCCCCGTTGCACCCGAGAGGGCAGGGGTGGGTGCGCGATCTGCTGCCTGGCCTGCAACGCCAGATCGGCCAGGCCCTCGGATGAGCCAGGCGTCAAGATCACCGGCTGCGAGCATCCCTGGAGATGCGACGGGCCGGACAAGGCGGTGACGCTATGACCGCCCTGTGCGCTGGCTTTGCGCCGCTCCTGATCGACCTGGAGGCCCTGGCGCTCTATGCGCTGCTCATGGGCCTGGCCGTGGTCGCGCTGCTGATTTGGGACGGCATCGGGGGGGCCATTAGGGAAATGGAGGGCGGGGAGTGAGCCTGCCCAGCGTGACCCAGGTTCTCTCCCCCTTCTCGGACTTCTCCGGGGTGCGTCCCGAGGTGCTGGAGCACGCCGCCGCCAGGGGGACCAAGGTTCACGCCGTTTGCGCCGCCTATGCCCAGGGCCTTTGGGTGCCCAAGCTCGACCCCGAGGTTCAGCCCTACTTTGACAGCTTCCGGCGGTGGTTCGACGCCATGGTGGACGGCGAAGCCAACGGGGTGGAACTGGAGGTCATCAGCAAGGCCCATGGCTATGTGGGCCACCTGGATTTGGCTGTGTCGATCCGGGGAGACGAAGGCGTATCCATTATCGACATCAAGACCCCGGCCACCAAAAACCGCCTGTGGTCGGCCCAACTCGCGGCCTACCGTGTCGCCTACGAGGAACATTGGGGCCGGGCAGCAATCCGCGTGGCCTCCCTGCGCCTCAAGAAGGACGGCTCCCGGGCCATCTTCGACGAGTACACGACCAGCGCACAAGACTTTGCCGCCTTCCTGTCGGCGCTGAACGCCTACAGGTGGTTCGCGGTCAAATAACAAGGAGAGAACCAATGACCGACTTTTTCGCAGCCCTATCCGATCCCCCGATTGAGCACGAAGAGGACTTGCCCGCCGACTTCGGGGCGCTTCCCCCGGCCACGGCCGGCCCGCTCGACCTGGCCCCCGTCAAGGCCGGCCTGAGCAAGTACGACCAGGCCATCGCCGACATGGAGGCCCAGGCCCAGGCCATCGTCATCACCGACGAGACGCTGGCCCAGGCCAACGAGCTGGGGGCCCTGGCCTCCAAGACCATCAAGGCCATCGAGAAGGCCCAGAAGGACGCCACCGGCCCCGCCTGGGAGTTCAAGTCCACCGTGGACCGCCTGGCCAAGGGCTACAAGGACCGCTTCGAGTCCATCAAGAAGGTCTGCGCCGGCAAGATCGCCAACTTCCAGGAGGCCAAGCGCCTGGAGCGGGCCAAGGCCGAGGAAGCCGCCCGCAAGGCGAAGGAGGAAGCCCAGGCCAAGCTCGACGCCCAGGTGGCGGCTGAGAACGAGAAGCGCCGCAAGGAGGCCGAGGCCACCGGCCAGAAGGCGGTGGAGGTTCCCCCCATCGTCCTGGCCACGCCGGTCATTCCCGAGGAACCCAAGGTGGTGCGCACCGAGGCCGGCAGCAGCCACCAGGTCAAGACCTGGACGTTCAAGGTAGTGGACCCGGCCCAGGTGCCCCGCGAGTTCCTGACCGTGGACGAGTCGGCCATCCGCCGGGCGGTCAAGGACGGTATGCGCAACATCGCCGGCGTGGAAATCTACGAGGAAACCCAGACCCGCTTCCGGGCCTAGCCCGGCCAACCCCAAAGGAGACAAAGACCCATGGCAGCCAAGAACCAACCACCGGCCAGCGGCCAGAACCTCCCGGCTACCCGGCAGGACCAGCCCACGGTGCTGGACCTGCTCAAGAAGAACCGGCAGGCTCTCGAAATGGCCCTGCCCAAGCACGTGGACGCCGACAAGCTCATCAGGGTGGCCTACACCGCCATCCGCAAGAACCCTCTGTTGATGCAGTGCACCCAGCCCAGCCTCGTCTCGGCGGTTATCGAGTGCGCCCAGCTCGGCCTCCTGCCCGACGGAGTGCTCGGCCAGGCGTACCTCATCCCCTACAAGAACAACAAGAAGGGGTGCTATGAGGCCCAATTCCAGGTGGGCTACAAGGGCCTGATCGACCTGGCTCGGCGCTCCGGTCAGGTGGTGAGCATCCAGGCCCATGTGGTCTACGAGGGCGACGAGTTCGACTTCGCCTATGGCCTGGAAGACAAGCTCTACCACAAGCCCACCCTGGGCGACCCTGGCGAGCCCATCGCGGTCTATGCGGCGGCCAAGCTGACCGACGGCGGCCACGCCTTCGAGGTCATGGGCATAGAGCAGGTCAACCGCATCCGCGACAACTCCCAGGGCTACAAGATGGCCATCAGGTACGACAAGATGGACACCCCCTGGATCGCCCATTGGGACGAGATGGCCCGCAAGACGGCCGTGCGGCGCCTGGCCAAGTATCTGCCCATCAGCGTCGAGTTCCAGCGGGCCGCCGCCATGGACGAGCGCGTCGACGCTGGCCTGCCCGACTTCGACGAGGCTCCGGTGGACGTTGAGAACGAGGCCGAGGTCGCCGCTCTCCTGGAGCGCCTGGCCTCCGCCTGCCCCGCCAGCTATCCGGAGCCGCCCGACCCCGTGACCCTAGCCGACTACATCGGCAAGACGGCCGAGGCCAACAAGACCACTCGCACGGCCATTCTGATGGACGCCCTGGAGGACCCCGAAGGCGTCTTTGTGGCTTACCACGCCTACCTTGCCAAGCAGGCCGGCGGCAATGGAAGCGCCCCGCCGGCCCAGGCCCAGGGCGACAACGGGCTCTTCGACCAGACCGCGTCTTAAAAGAAACCAAGGGGTGGGAATAACCCCAAACACAAAGGAAGTATCAGTGGACAGAAAGAAATTTAGCGGCCGGGCCGCGCTTTTGGAGGACGCCCCCATC
This sequence comes from Deltaproteobacteria bacterium, assembly GCA_021811275.1. Lineage (GTDB taxonomy): Bacteria > Desulfobacterota > Desulfarculia > Desulfarculales > Desulfarculaceae > JACRDC01. The sequence continues at coordinate 2,411 of JAJZPI010000078.1, read as the reverse complement.
AGCATGCAGGATGCCTATCGATCGCTGGCCGAGCGTCATGAGTTCCAACCTGGCGACCTGGTGGAGTGGAAGCCGGGGCTCAAGAACTGCAAGGTGCCCGACTACGGCGAGCCCGTCATGGTGGTGGAGCTCATCCCGGGCAACATCGATCTGGTGCGTGATTCGGGCAGCAACCACTACCGCGAGCCCAATGACATCGCCTGCCTCGTCTGGGCGTTTGGCGAGTACACGATTCTCCACTTCGACCAGCGCCGGCTGCGACCTTACCAGGAACCCGCCCAGGGAACCGACGAGTCCAGCGAAGGTTAACCTTTGCCCCCGGCTTCGTATGCGGGGCCTGGAGCCGGGGTGGGGAATCCCGGAGCCGCCACCAAAGGAAACAGGAGGATTTGATGAACAAGTTCTTGGTCAAGACCAAGTATCCCGCCGACCCCAGCGACAACACGCCGCTGTATTGCATCGCCCGCAAGGCCGAGGGGGACACCCGCTACCGCGAGATGGACGGGACCACCACGCCGAGCAAGGCCGTGGCCGAAGCTCTCAGGGCGGTCCTGGTCAAGCGCCAGGAGTTGGCCAAGGCCGAGGCTGAGCATATCCGCCTAATGAACTTGCTGGACGCGCCTGCCGAGCAGGAGCCGGCGGCCGAGGCTGACGCATGAGCCCCCAAGACCCCACCCCTTCCCCCTCCCCCACCATCCCCGCCTCCGGGTCTGCGGTCAACACGGCCGCCGGCCCGGGGGCGGGCCCCGTCATGGGCTCGGAGGAGCAGGAGCAGCGCGCACTCTTCGACTGGATTTCCCTAGCCCAGCGCCAGCGCCCCGAACTTCGCATGCTCTTCGCGGTCCCGAATGGCGGAGACCGCCACAAGGCCGTGGCCGCCAAGCTCAAGGCCGGCGGGGTGCGCCGGGGCGTCCCCGACCTCCACCTGGCCGTGGCGCGCAACGGCTTTCATGGCCTCTGGATCGAGATGAAGGTGGGCAAGAACAAGCCCACTCCTGACCAGAACTGGTGGATTAGCCGCCTCCTAGAAGAGGGCTACAGCGCCAGGGTTTGTTATGGATGGGAAGAAGCAAAACGCACAATAGAAGCCTATTTAGATAGCAAATAAAAGGGCGAAAGCATGCCTCCAATAAAAAATAGGGCGGGCCAAAAATATGGCAGACTTACTTTTTTATCTTTTGCTGGCATATCATCAACACATCATGCCCTATGGCTCTGTCGGTGCGACTGTGGCAACGAGAACACATTCAAGGGTTCGGATGTTGTTTCCGGCAACACGAAAAGTTGCGGTTGCTTGATTAAAGATGTCCTCCGAAACAATTACACCACACACGGAGCGACGGTGGGTGGCAAGACTCGTCTTTATCGCATATATCAAGCCATACATACCAGATGCAGCAATCCTAACTACAAGGATTGGCAATATTATGGAGGAAAGGGCGTCAAGGTTTGTGACGAATGGCGCACCTTCGATAAATTCCAATCCTGGTCACTTGCGCATGGCTATTCTTGTGGCCTGAGCATAGACAGAATAGACCCCCGCGGAGATTACTCGCCAGATAATTGTCGCTGGATAACAACGAAAATGAATAGCAGTAGGGCCACCAGGGGAGAGCGCAATGGTTCGGCCAAGCTCAATTATTTTAAGGTCGAAGTCGTAAGGTTCATGCTCGCCAATGTTAAAATTACCAAGACCAAACTGGCAAAATTATTCGGAGTATCAAGACAAACCATTAGTGCCATCGCCGATGGATCGCACTGGAAGCAACCAACCGTTATCGCCCAAGGAGAATTACCATGCTGGATCGTGACTCCCTAACCCTTGAGGGCCTCGGGAACGGCGGTGCCTTGGAGATGTTCCAGGCGTCCCTACAGCGGGCGCTGGACAACATCCAAGACCCCAACACCGAGCCCGACGCCACCCGCAAAATCACCCTCACGGTGGAGATCAAGCCCACCAAAAACCGCCTGGGCGGACAGCTCAAGTATTACGTCCGCGAAACCCTGGCCGGTGCCCAGCCCCAGGAAACCACCGTACTCATGGGCATCGAGAACGGCGTGGCCGTGGCCGCCGAGTTCAACGGCGACCCGCGTCAAATGACCATCGACGATGCCATCGATCAGGGCAAAATCATGCCCATCAAAAAGGAGGGGACCCGTGATTAAGGAGGCCATTGACCGCATCCTGGAGATTTCCTCCCCGGAAATTATCCCCGTGGGCGGCCGCAACTACAGTACCAAAAAGCTGACCCCCATCGAGGAGCCCATGCCAACCGCACTGGAGGTGTCCACCCTGACCGCCCTGGTGGACTACCTCAAGGAGGACCGCGACGCGCTGACATTCCCGCTCATGGTCCATATCGCCAGCCCCACAAACGTCCGCGTCCTGGGTCCCCTGGCCGGGCCCTTCG
>JAJZPI010000077.1 GCA_021811275.1 Deltaproteobacteria bacterium | reverse complement strand
TACCGCCCCACGTCGCCCAACTCCCCTGCCCGACGCCGTGCCAGCCTGGCATCCTCGCGGGCCTGGGCCAGGCGGGAAGCCTCCAAGCATTCCCAAGCCGTGGCCTGGGGGCAGGTCTGGGCGCACCATGGCGAGTATTGGCCGAGACAAGACGGAATACGGTTGACTTCATTCTGAGGCTCAGATAAAATTTCTATATCAATTCCCCTGTTTTTATGGGCGCTCGGCTGTGCCACCAGCCGGGCGCTCGCTATTTAAGACCCGCCATGACCTCGGCCACGATGGTATCCACCCGGCCACGGTCAACCTGGAAGCTGTCAAGCCACGCTTCCAGGTCGGCCTTCTTGACCAGCACGGTCCCGCCTACCTTGATCGTGGGCAGGCCCTCATTGACCCAAGCCCAGGCTGTCCGCTTCGAGACGCCGCACGCCTCGGCCACTTCCCTAAGCTTCAGATAGAGTCTTTCCACCGCTCGCCTCTTCGGGGTAGGTGTCGCCGCCTTCACGGGGGTTCCAGCCCTCGGCCAACCTGATTTCATTTGGGGTTAAAATCCGGTTCTTGACTGCCACCTCGTAGGATCGCCACCTAGCTTCGTGGTCCCCGCGCATGAGGCCGGACAAGTCAAGCTCGACCTCGTAAGTCCGCCTGGCGTCTGTACTGAAGCAAGCTCGCATGAACTCGGCTTCTAACCGCCGGACCCAAGGCGTTAGGGTGAACTGGCAAAACCACTTGGCGACCTCCACCGTGTTTGTGAAGGTTCCGTGCGTCAGGTCGCCAGCCAAGGGCGGAGGGACCGCATAAATCCTGGCCAGTTCCTCGACAGTGAAGCGCCTGCTTTGCAAAAGCTCCATGTCTTCGGGGCTAATCGAAAGCGGCTTGGCCTTCAATCCCTGGTCGGCCAGCAAAACCCGGCCAGCATTGCCCGTCCCTTGGTAGAAGGTCTGGATTTGGGATTTCAGTTGCTCCCTAGCCTCGGGAGACAACTTCCCGTCCAGTTCCAGGGCCAGGCTCGGGGTGGCCATGTTGACGTGGGTTGCTTCCACATGCTCTTGGAGCGCCCATGCAGCCCGCAGGGTGGCCGCTGCACGGCTAAGGCGGGACTTCCCTAGGTGGCCGCTGTCCGATCTGTCCTTGAGCAAGAGATAGTCGCCGGGCAGCAGCCTGTGAAGCTGGCCAGGACGCCCCCAAAGCCCATCGGCGTCCGTCACGTCGAAGACCAGCCGGCCACTTGGTAGGACTATGGCGCTGGTGTTGGCCCAGGGTATGAAGCGCATTTCCGTCACCATGCCAGCCCCATCCCGGACTACCCATGCCAGCCCGTTGCCGGCCAGGAGTGCCGATGCCACCAGGCTTGAAATGAAGTCTGGCCAGCTTTGATGATCGTTCACCCCATCGCGCACCATGCGGGCCAAGGGGTGGTTAAGGTCCGCATCCCGACCTTGGTTGCCAACCCGAAAAACCCAAAACGGTAGGCCCGCTATGGTCCCGGCAATGGCGTTGACACAAGCCAGAACGGTTGACAGGTTTTCGGCCAATGTGCCGTTGACTGTCACGCCGGTTGGGCTCATGGCCGACAAGGCAGCCCACGAGGGGTCAATCGCCCGCTCTTCCGCTTTGGGTTTGAAAAGCCGTTGCAGGATGCCCATTAGTAAGTCTCCATCCGCTTGCGGGCCAGGAGAAGCCGCACAGGCACACGCGAGCGGGCTTGTACCACCGTGCCGCTGTAGGCAGGCCAGGCGCTCACGATGGGGATTTCATGCAGGTTGACTTTGACCAGTTCCCGCTTGTTGGCCTGCCACCGCTCACCGCCCTGGGGCACCAGGAAGCCAAAGGAAGCCCCGCCCAGGTCCCCGCGTTCGGCCAGGGCCAGCACGTCCCGGCCCAGGCTGGTGTCAGGCACGTCAAGGCTAAAGGCCAAGCCCCGGCTATCCTCGGCCAGGCGCAGGCTGCCGCTCCTGGTGCGGGCCAGGAGCTTGCCGGCGTCATGGTCCACCAGGGCCAGCACGTCACCGGCCAGGGAATCCCTGAAGGCTCCAGGCTGGATGATTTCGGTGAAGTCAGAGATACGGGCCTCTTGGCCGAAGACCGCCGCGTAACCTTCCAGCTTGCGCCCGCTGGCCCGGACCTCGGCCGCTATACGTCGCTCCATTTTCATGGTCGCCTCCAGGTGGCCCCCCAAGGCCGGCCGGTAGGACGAGGGACCGGCCAGCCCCAGGGGGCGGGAAACTAGGCCGTGGTCAAGTCCTGGATAGCCGCGAAGCTCTCAGGGTGTCTCACAGCCACGTCCATGGTGAGCATGGAACGAATCATCACGTTGCCCTTGGTGTAGGCCGTGCTCTCGTAGGGGTTCACCAGCACGTCCAGGACGGACCAGTAGCCCAGCAGCAGGTCAGAGAAGTTTCCGAAGATAAGGGCGCTGCACACGCCGGAACTGTTGCCCTTAGTCAAGTTGCTGGGTACCAGGGTGGTGCTGGCCAGGGGATAGCCGGCCAGGATACCAGGGGCGTCCATGACCATGACTGAGTCCGTCGACGTGACCTTGGCGGTCTTCCTGGCGCTCTTGACGACCTTGGGGTTAGTCAGGAAGGCCGACCCCTCGGCGTTGTCAATCTCCACCTCGGCTATAAGGTCAATGACCTTGGCCCAGGTGATAGGCCCGCCGTCCGTCCCCATGGCCACGTCGCCAATGCCAGAAGTCTCCAAGATGCCCGTGGGCTCATTGGAGCCCCCGCCCTGGATGGCCACCCCGTCCACCGCCTGGGCCAGGACTTGGGCCATGTCGGCTCGGAGAAGCTGCTCAACGTCCGGGCTGGACTGCATGAGCATGTTGCGCGAGTACTCGGTGATGGCCCCGGCGTGCTTCGGGGTAAGCTGCACCTTGTCAACCTCGGGGTCCGCCGGGGTGATGGCCGCGTTCTCGGCCACCCAGCCCGCCGTGGTGGTGGCGGTGAGCTTGGGAATGTCCACGTTGCCCACCAGGCCGTTAAGCACGCGAGCGCCCAGCCGCCGCACAACCAGTTTGGCCCGCAGCATGTCGATGAACTGCGAGCCCATCAGGTCCGTGCTGATGATGTTGGAGCCCGGCCCGCCCACCGGGGCCGCCGTGGTGAGCACGCGCTTCTCGAAGACCTCCAGGGGCACAAGGATGCCCTGGGCCGGCTTGCCGTTGCGCTTGGCCAACTCGCCCTGAAGCTCGCGCTCCCGGCCCCAATCCACCGCCAGGCCAGCCGCACCAGCAATGGCCTTGACCAGGGAGAAGGAGCGCAACTCCTGGTCAAGCCGGTTGTCGCCGCTGGTGGTGAGCGGGGCCCCCACCGCCCGGCGGTCTAATTCGTCCTGCATGGCCTGGGCCTTGATGGTGGCGTCAAGCCGCTCAAGCTCGTCAGTGATGGCCTTGTGGCGGGTTTCCTGCTCAGGGCTCAGATAGCCGTCGGCACCACCAGGAGCGGCAAGAATGGCCTTGCCTTCCTCGGTCAACTTGGTTCTTTTTTCCAAAAGCTCGTGGGTCTTCAACATGGGCTCGTCTCCGTTTTCCGAAGACGAGCCCGCAAGGCGGGGTGGTCTGGAAGTCGTGTAGGCGGGACCCCAGAAGGGGTGCGGCCGAAAGGTTACTTTTGTACTAGCGCCCTAATCAGCCCCAACAAATGACGGTACGCGTCGGGGTTGTTTTCCCTAAGCCTATGAAGCAAGGACTCAGGGTCCGGGGCGTTGCTAATCGTTGCCGGCTTGGGCCGGCGGATGACAACCGAAGGGCTATTCATGGTTTCCCCCCGCCTTTCCTCTTGTCGCCAAAACACGTAACACCTGCCGGGCTAAGGCCAGGGTATCTATGGCAACCCAGGTCGTTATTTCCGAGTTGCTAGGCAGACTCGGCAAATTCGCAATGGTCCAATCGGGTCCGTTGTGGTTTGGGTTGTAGAAGGTGATGACGTAACGCTGATAGTCAGCCATGTCTGGCCGCCACTCGCCCCACTCGCCCGCAATTTCCATGATTTTGTGAGTCGTGGTGCTGCTTATTATCTCTGCCGCATCACCAGCAAAGCGGTTTGGGGGCAACCCCAATCTAGCCAGCTCTGCAAATGCCATAACCTCAAGGAGTTCATGGCAGTTGAAAAGCATTGTCCGCCCAGTGCCGGGGCGGCTCGGGCGCAGGTCCGAAAATCTAAATTGTATATGCCCTCGCTTTATCCACTGGCGAAGCAGGTCTTCCTTGACTCCGGCGGCCTGTGCGATTTCGGCAGTCGTAAAAACGGAGAAGATTCCCCATTGTTTGAATCTGGTGGCCATTTCTTTGGCAAGTTCAAGGTTCATGACCGAGCATCCTCCATACTGTACTGGCGTCAGTTTAACATGACACACGTCACGTACGCAAGCGCTTTTTTCGTTGTCCCCCAAAAAAATCCGGCCCCCACGGGCGGGGAATGCGGGAAGGCGAGCTAGGCGCAACTGAATGAGGGCACCCGGCGGCACCCTATGGGCACCCGGAAAAGAAAAAGGGCTAGGCTCTAAAGCCTAACCCTTTGTTTTGACTGGCGGGGACGACGAGGCTCGAACTCGCGGCCTCCGGCGTGACAGGCCGGCGCTCTAACCAAACTGAGCTACGCCCCCGCTATATTTCAAATTATGATTATACCTTCCATCCCCAGGTTCTCCCACGCCCACCGCGCCCTAAGCTCGTTAGTGGTAGGCGGAACAGGGCTCGAACCTGTGACCCCCGGCTTGTAAGGCCGATGCTCTCCCAACTGAGCTACCCGCCCACACCTCGCGGCCCTTGGCGCTGCCGCTCCCTCGGGGCAAATCTATTTATCAAGCCAGGGCCAACCTGTCAAGGGATTTGACCAGTTATTCGGGTTGGCCGCAGGATTTGGCCGCACCGCCGCCCTCGCCCCAGGCCTCTTTGCTGCGCTCGATCTTCCTGCGCACCCCGGCCCAGGCGCTCTGGCCCAGGAAAGAGTCGCGCCAGTTTTCTATCATGGCCTGGAACATGGCCCAGGGCAGAGCCAGGGTCAGCTCGTCGGTCTTGAGAAACTTACGGCAGGAGGGGTCCCAGCCGCCCAGCACGGCCTTGTTTTGGCCTTGCGCCAGATAGCGCAGGGGCCAGGTCACCAGATTGGCGCAGCCCGCTCCCCAGGGCGACATGACCGCCTCCAGGTCCTCAGTGGCCCACAAGGTGAGCTGATGCAGGCCGCTGATGACCTCGGGCCGCGCGAAGAGATTGACCAGAATCGGGGTTTCGTCCGGCTCCAGGCGGTCCAGGGGCTTGAACACGCAGTAGGGCTTGGGAGCGAGAGCCGGGTCAAGGGTCTGATAGTAGGCGCGAGCCTGCTCGGGTGAACGGAAGTAGCGCTCGCCCTCCATCACCCCCGGGACGCCGGTGGAGACGTAGTGCACGATGTTCTCAAGCTGGGGCTTGTTGTAGCCCAGGAAAAAGGCCCCGCCCAGGCAGCCGTAGTGCTCGCGGTCGAACCAGGCCAGGGTGTGCTTTTTGCGCGCCAACCAGAGGTGGCCCAGCACGCAGGACCAGCCGCCCCAAACCGCGCCCAGGTCCGCCTCCCCCCGCGCCTCCTGCTCCAGGGTGGGCAGGGGCAGGGGCTTGGGGTGGAAGCCCTCGTCCGGCCGGCTGTCGCTATAGAACATCGCCAGGGGCATTTCGTCGTAGCCCAGGACCTGAAGCAGGCCGGCCAGGCTTTCGGCGTCGTAATGGCTCATCGTGCTCTCCCGCGCGGGTCGCTCCAATGACTAGGCCGGTCTCGCCTGGGTTGAGCGCAGACCGGCCTCGAGGGATTCGCCGCCCATTTTCGGATCAGTGGGCCACCACCTCGGCCGAGGCGTCAGCCGCGGGCTGGGGCAGGCAATAAGGCTGAGCCGGCTCCTTGAACAGGGAGTCAGCGTTTTCCAGGACCAGGGCCAGCTTGAGAACCTCGTCCATATGCTCCACGGGGATCATCTGGACCTCTTTGAGCACCTTGGCCGGAATCTCCTTGATGTCCTTCTCGTTGTCCTTGGGCATCAGGATCGTTTTGATGCCCACTCGGTGGGCGGCCATGACCTTCTCGCGCAGGCCTCCGATGGGCAGCACCCGGCCGCGCAGGGTGATCTCGCCGGTCATGGCCAGGTCGGCCCTAACCGGCAGGCGGGTCAGCGCGCTGGTGAGCGCCGTGGCCAGGGTGATGCCGGCCGAGGGCCCGTCCTTGGGTATGGCGCCCTCGGGTACGTGGATATGGATGTCCACGGTGCGGTAGAAGTCCTCCGGCAGGCCCAGGCTGCGGCCGCGGGCGCGCACGTAGGAGAGGGCGGCCTGGGCCGACTCCTGCATCACCTCGCCCAGCTTGCCGGTAATGATGAGCTTGCCCCGGCCGGGCATGATCATGGCCTCGGTGGTCAGCACCTCGCCACCCACCTCGGTCCAGGCCAGGCCGTTGGCCAGGCCCACGTAGTCCTTGTCCTCGGGCAGGCCGTAGCGGAACTTGGGCACGCCTAAATAGGATTCCACGGCGCTGCGGTTGACCCGCACGCCCTCCTGGGTCTGGCCCTCCTCCACCACCTTCTTGGCTACCTTGCGGCAGACCGTGGCGATCTCCCGTTCCAGGTTGCGCACCCCGGCCTCGCGGGTGTAGCGCTGGATGATCTCCAGCAAAGCGTTGTCCGAGGGTTGAACCTGCTCGGCCCCCAGGCCGTTGGCCCTTGCCTGCTTGGGCAGCAGAAACTGCTTGGCGATGGAAAGCTTCTCCAGCTCGGTGTAGCCGGGCAGCCTGATGATCTCCATGCGGTCCTGCAGGGGCGCGGGTATGGAGTAGAGGGTGTTGGCGGTGGTGATGAACATGACCTCGGAGAGGTTGTAGTCCACGTCCAGGTAATGGTCGTTGAAGGCCGAGTTCTGCTCCGGGTCCAAAACCTCCAGCAAGGCGGCCGAGGGGTCGCCGCGGAAATCGGTGGACATCTTGTCCACCTCGTCCAGGCAGAAGACTGGGTTGAGGCTCTTGGCCCGGCGCATGGACTGGATGATCTTGCCCGGCATGGCCCCGATATAGGTGCGGCGGTGGCCCCTGATCTCAGCCTCGTCGCGCACCCCGCCCAGGGACAGCCGAATGAAGTTGCGGCCCATGGCCCGGGCGATGGAGTGGGCCAGACTGGTCTTGCCCACGCCGGGAGGACCCACGAAGCAGAGGATGGGGCCCTTGTGCTTCTTCATGAGGGACTGTACGGCCAAAAACTCCAGGATGCGCTCCTTGGGCTTGTCCAGGCCGTAGTGATCCTCGTCCAGGATGGCCTTGGCCTCGGTCAAGTCCAGCTTGTCGCGGGTGCGCTCGTACCAGGGCAGGGCCATGAGCCAGTCCACGTAGTTGCGCACCACGGTGGCCTCGGCGCTCATGGGCGACATCATCTTGAGCTTCTTGAGTTCGGCCTTGACCTTCTCGGCGGCTTCCCGGGGCATGCGCTTGTGCTTGAGCTTCTCCTCCAGGTCCTTGACCTCGTTCTTGCCCTCGTCCTTGTCGCCCATTTCCTTCTGGATGGCGCGCATCTGCTCGTTGAGGTAGTACTCGCGCTGGGTCTTCTCCATCTGGCGCTTGACCCGGCTCTTGATGCGCTGCTCGATCTGTAGAATCTCGATCTCCCCGCGCATGAGCTGGTAGAGGTGCTCCAGGCGCAGGTTGGGTTCGATGATCTCCAGGAGCTTCTGCTTGTCCTCGATCTTGAGCGGCAGGTGTCCCACCACGGTATCGGCCAACTGGCCGGGCTCCACGATGGCCGCCACCGAGAGCAGCACCTCCTGGGGAATCTTCTTCTGCAGCTTGGCGTACTGCTCGAAGGCCGCGTTGACCGAGCGGATGAGGGCCTCGGATTCGAGGTCCGGCGGGAACTGGCCCGGCAGCTCCTCCAACTCCACCAGGAACAGCTCATCGTGGGGCACGAAGGACTGGATGCGGGCGCGGTTCTTCCCCTCGATCAGGGCCTTGACGGTGCCATCGGGCAGCCTCAGAAGCTGGAGCACCGTGCTGACGGTGCCTATCTGGTAAATGTCGTCCTCGCCGGGCTCATCCACCCTGGCCTCGCGCTGGGTGGCCAGGAAGATGGTCCGGTCGTGCTGCATGGCGTGCTCAAGGGCGGCCACGGATTTTTCACGGCCCACGAACAGGGGCGCCACCATGTGGGGGAACACCACGATATCTCTTAACGGAAGCAGGGGCGCACGCATGGGTGTACCTCTTTCAGGCTGGGCTGTACGCTTAATGATCTTGCCGAGAAATGAGTCGCGCAAGACTTACTCGCTGTTTCGCCAGGGGCAATTTCCAAATCCGCGTCTGAGCGGCCCGCCCCGGCCTCGTCGGCCCCGGACCCTGGCCCGAGGCATGCGCGAGAGCGGCCGCCGGCTCCAGGCCGGCGGCCGCGAGGGGCCTAGGCGTACTCCGCCTTCTTGGAATAGAGAAGCAGGGGCTGCTCTCCGCGGGTGATGACCTCCTCGCCCACCACGCACTCCTGCACGTCCTTGAGCGAGGGAAGATCGTACATGGTGTCGAGCATGGCGGACTCCAGGATGGAACGCAGGCCGCGGGCGCCACTCTTGCGCGAGAGCGCCTCCTTGGCCACCGCCTTCAGGGCCTCGTCGGTGAACTTGAGCTCCACACCTTCGAACTCGAAGAGCTTGGCGTACTGCTTGACCAAGGCGTTCTTGGGCTCGGTGAGGATACGGATCATGGCATCCTCGGATAGCTCGTCCAGGGTGGCGGCCACGGGCAGGCGGCCCACGAACTCCGGGATGAGGCCGAATTTGATCAGGTCCTCGGGCTGGCAGAGCGCCAGTACGTCGCCCAGGGGCATCTCCTCGTTGCGGTCCTTGACGTTGGCGGTGAAGCCCAGGCTCTTGGCCCCCACCCGGTTCTTGATGATCTTGTCAAGGCCCACGAAGGCCCCGCCGCAGACGAACAGGATGTTGGTGGTGTCCACCTTGACGAACTCCTGCTGCGGATGCTTGCGGCCGCCCTTGGGAGGAACCGAGGCCATGGTGCCCTCGATGATCTTGAGCAGGGCCTGCTGCACGCCCTCGCCCGAGACATCGCGGGTGATGGAGGGATTCTCGCTCTTGCGCGCAATTTTGTCGATCTCGTCGATGTAGACGATCCCGCGCTGGGCTCTTTCGACATCGTAGTCGGCGGCCTGCAGGAGATTCAGGATGATGTTCTCGACGTCCTCGCCCACGTAGCCGGCCTCGGTCAGGGTGGTGGCGTCGGCGATGGTGAAGGGCACGTTCAAGATCTTGGCCAGGGTCTGGGCCAGAAGGGTCTTGCCGCAGCCGGTGGGGCCGATGAGCAGGATGTTGCTCTTCTGCAACTCCACGCCGCTCATTTCCACCCGGCTCTCGATGCGCTTGTAGTGGTTGTGCATGGCCACGGCCAGGATTTTCTTGGCGCGTTCCTGCTCAATCACGTACTCGTCGATGATGGCCTTGATCTCCTTGGGCTTGGGGATGTTGACCCGGCTGGCGGCCTCTTCCTTCTGGTATTCCTCTTCGATGATCTCGTTGCACAGCTCGATGCACTCGTCGCAGATGTACACCGAGGGCCCGGCGATGAGCTTCTTGACTTCGTCTTGGCTCTTGCCGCAGAAGGAGCAGACCAGGTCCGATCCCTTGCCGTTGGTTTTCTTGCTCATGTGGCTTTGCCTCCGGGTGCGCGCAAGACCGTTAGGCCGCTCCCACTTCGCGCTGGGAAATCACGTGGTCAATTATACCGTACTGGCGCGCCTCTTCCCCGCTCATAAAGAAATCCCGCTCGGTGTCATGGGAAATCTTTTCCAACGGCTGCTTGGTGTGGTGCGCCAGGATATGGTCCAGCTCGCCACGAAGCTTGAGGATCTCGCGCGCGTGGATGTCGATGTCGGTGGCCTGGCCGGAAAAGCCGCCCATGGGCTGGTGGATGAGGATGCGCGAATGGGGAAGACTGTAGCGCATGCCCTCCGCCCCGGCGGCCAAAAGCAAGGCGGCCATGGAGCTGGCCTGGCCCAAGCAAAGCGTGCTCACCTTGGGCTTGATGTACTGCATGGTGTCATAGATGGCCAAGCCGCTGGTGACGACGCCGCCCGGGGAGTTGATGTAGAGGTGGATGTCCTTATTGGGGTCCTCCGCCTCCAGGAACAGGAACTGGGCGATGATGACGTTGGCCACGTGGTCGTCGACGGTCTGGCCCAGCATTACGATGCGGTCCTTGAGCAAGCGGGAGTAGATATCGTAAGAGCGCTCACCCCGGCTGGTTTGCTCGATCACGAAGGGGATAAGGGTCATTGGGCTTTGTCCGCTTTCGTTTTGGGGGGCTGTTAACCCGCCTGGCTACTTATCGGCCCTTCCGCCGCGGAGGTTGAATACCTTGGGACCGGGGCCGGCAGGCGGGGCACAAATCACTCACCAACAAGTTTAAGCACTGCAGCCGGCCTCCGCACCCCCCTCTTGTCAGCTCTGGCCCTTTTCTTCCGTTTCCTTAGCCAGTTCAGCAGGATCGACTAACTCAATGTTAGCACTGGCCTTGATGACCTGCAATGTCTTTTCCTCCAGCAGGCGGGCGGACAAGGTTGGCATCATATTGTTTTTTATGTACATATCCTTTACGACCCCGGCCGGCTGGCCCATGCGGGCCGCCACCCGGCCCACCTCGCCGTCGATGTCCTCCTGGCCCACGTCCACCTTTTCCATCTCGGCGATGCGGCCCAGGACGATGCCCGCGCGCACCTTCTTCTCGGCCTCGGGCCGGAACCCCTCGCCCAGCTTGGCGGAGTCCAGACCGGCTTGGTCAGGATCCATGCCGCTACGTCGCAGGCGGTTCTTGAAGTCCTCGACCATGCTCTCGATCTCGGCGGTGATCAGGCTCTGGGGCACGTCGAACTGGCCCAACTCGCGCAGTTGGTCCAGTATCTGGGCGCGCAGGGCCTGGTCTTTTTGCTGCTGATAGGCCTCGGCCAACTCGCTGGAGATACGCTCCCTGAGCACGGCCAGGGACTCGAACTCAGGGGAGACCGCGCGCGCGAAGTCGTCGTCCAGATCGGGAAGCATCTTCTTCTTGAGGGCCTTGACGTTGAGCTCGAAACGGACCTGCTTGCCCCGCACCTGCTCGTTGGGCGAGTTCTCGTCGTAGTCCACCTTGGCCTCGACCTGATCGCCGGGCTTGGCCTTGACCAGGGCCAGCTCGATCTCCTCCTGGGCCTGACCCTTGCCCAGCTCGATCTCCATGTTTTCGGCCGCGCCGCCCTCCACGGGCTGGTCGCCGATAAAGGATTTGTAGTCCACCACCACCACGTCGCCGATCTGGGCGGGACGGTCTTCCTCCAGGGGGGCCAGCATGGCCTGGCGGTCGCGCAGGGCCTCCAGGCGGGAGGCGACCTCATCCTCGGATGCCTCCAACTTGGGCTCCTTGAGCTTCAGGCCCTTGTAGAGCGCCGAGTCCAGCTCGAAGTCGGGCTTGACGTCCATGGTGACCTTGAACACGAAGTCCGAGCCGGCCACCGGGGCCCCGAAATCAAAGGAGGGCCGGGCCACCGGCTCCAGCTTGATCTCATCAAGGGCCTTGGGATAGGCGTCCTGGATCAGGGTTTCGGCGGTTTCGGCCACCACCTGCGGCCCGTAGTACTTCTCCAGGATGGAGCGCGGGGCCTTGCCCGGCCTGAAGCCCCTGATCTTGGCCTGACGGCCTAGGCGCTGGTACAGCTTGTTCAGGGTCTTGTCCACTTCCGCCGCGGGGATCTCCACGGTGACCCGGCGCTCAACCGAGCTCAGTTCCTCAATGTTGACCTTCATTTGGCCTATCCCTCTTGGTTTTCGGCATGTGCGCCGGTGAAAGCTGGTTCTAAAATTATCGACATATATCATCCAAGTGGCCGTGGCGCAAGCCAATCCCACCCCACCGGCATCCCCCCCGGCCGCCAGGGCGGGTCGGTTGGCCCGGCCTCCGGGGCCAGCCGCGCGCGCTCCCGTCGCGGCGCATGCGCCTACCACCAGCGGGGACAAGACTGGCGGAGCCCGCAAGGGCTCAGTATTGGCTAATCTGCTCCCTCACCAGGGCCAAATCCCCGGCATCGAGGGCGAAGGGATAGTTGCGCAGGTCCGGCCCCGGCTTCTCGTTGCCAAAGGGCCGGTTGCAGGCCACCTCGCCGCTGGCCCCAGGGCAGCCGCTGGTCATGAAGGGACGGCCCGAGGCCAGGACCTCCTCCAGGACCTGGGCGGAGACCCCGAAACCCACCACCCTGCCCTCCTGGTCGAAGACCATGTCCGCGGCCCGGGCCAGGTCGTGGTCGATGAGCCAACGCGCCATCTGGATGCGGCGGTAGCCGTTGGCCGGAGGCTGGGGCCGCTCACCCAGGGCGCTGAAGCGCTCGGGGAAAAAGCAGAACAGGTGCGTGGAGCCGCCCAGGGCGCGGGCGCGGTCCATGACCCCGATGAGTTCCCGCTCGCTCTCGCCGAGGCCGTGGATGAGGTGCACCCCAACCTTGCCCTGGCCGAAGACCGCCAGTGCCTGCTCGTAGATGCGCCAGTAGTGCTCCCAGCGGTGAGGGCCGGCCACGCCGGCCCCGCGCAGCCCGGCGAAAAGCTCCGGGGTGGCCGCGTCGATGGCCACGCCGATGCGCTCGGCCCCGGCTTCCTTCATGGCCTCCAGGTCGCCTTCCTTTAGCAGGGTGGGGGCGATGAGCAGGCTCACCGGCTGGCTCGCGCCCCTGGCCACCCGCCGGCATATCTCCAGGGTGTCGGCCTTGGCCTGGGGGTGGGTGATCATGGATATGCAGACCCGCTCCACCCAGGGCGGGGCCTGGTTTATGCGCTCAATAACCTGGGCCAGCGGCCAGGCCCGCCAGGCCACCCGGATGAACTTCTCGAAGCGCGGCTCGAAGGCCTCGGCGCGTTTTTCGCGAGCAAGGCCGCAGAAGGCGCAGTTGGCCCGGCAGCCGCCGGGGTAGGTGAGCAGCAGGTTGATGCAGCCCAGGCGGGCGTTGCGGTAGAAGCTGCCCGGGGCCAGGTCCAGGGTCATGGCCGCGGCAAGGGACATGCGCACGTATTCGGGACTGCTGGGCTCGGAGATGTTGGCCGGGGCTGCCTGGGGCATGGTTTCCTCCTGGGTTCTGTTGCGCGCCGGCGGCCGGAGCGTCCGTCTACTCGCCCTTGAAGACCGGCGCGCGCTTTTCCAGGAAGGCCCGCCGGCCCTCCTGGTAGTCATGGCTGTCGTAGACCAGCCTCCTGAGGCCCTGAACGCGCTCGAAGGTCTCCGGGCTCAAGGGGTGGGAACCGGTCAGGATGCGGAACTGCTCCTTGATCACCGAAATGGACAAGGGCGAGTTCTGGGAGATGGCCCGGGCCATATCCAGGGTAAAGGTTTCCAACTCCTCGGCCGGCACGAGATGGTTGAGCATGCCGATCTGCATGGCCCGTTCGGCGCTCACCGGCTTGGCGGTGAAGAACATCTCCTTGGCGATGTGCACGCCCACCACGTTGAGGAAGTGGGTGATGCCGCCGATGTTGTAGGGCACCCCGATGCGGGCGGGGGTGATGGCGAAGGTGGCGGAGGGGGCGGCCACCAGCATGTCGCAGACCATGGCCAGTTCGCAGGCCCCGCCGTAGACCCCGCCCTCTATCATGGCGATGATCGGGGCGGGAAAGCGCTGCACCGCCCTGAGCACCTTTTCCAGGGGGTCGTTGTAGGCCAGGGGGTCGCGCCCGCCGTCGGACAGTTCCTCGATGTTGAAGCCGGCGGACCAGACCTTGGCCCCCGGCGCGGCGCGCACGATCACCGCCCGCGCCTTTGCCGTCTTCAGCGCCGTCAAGGCCTGGTGCAGCTCCTCCAAAAGCGCCAGGCTCAGACAGTTGCGCTTGGCCTCGTTGTTGAAGGTGAGCACCCCCACCGCTTCCTTGATATCGCTCAGAATCAGGGCCATCTCATCTGTTCCTTACTCAAGGCCCGCCGATCCGGCCAGGGAGCAGCAGGTGTCATGGTGGCTGACCCTCAGCCCCAGTTCCTCGGCCTTGGCCAGTGCCTCGTCCGAACACAGGGCCAAGGCGTTGATCCCGGCGGCCACGGCCAGGGGGTCCAAGGCCCGCCGGTGGCGGCCCCGGGGCCGGGCGCAGCCCAGATGGTGGCGAGCCCGGGGCAAGGCCAGGCGGGCCCGGGCCAGCAAGCGGGCCACCACGGTAGGCTCCGTCGGCGTGGCCTCGGCCAGGGGAGTGGCCTTCATGGGCATGAATACCACGAACACCACCCGCCTGGGAGAGAACTCCGCCACCAACTCCAGGGCCCGCTCCTCGCCCAGCAGGTTCCCCCCGTGCAGCCCTACGATGATGTGGGGCGCCACCTCCAGGCCGGCCTGGGCGCAGGCGTCCAAGGTCTCGGACTGGCCGGCCAGGCCGTCTTCCAGGCGCAGAATCTGGCGCGCGGTTTCCTCGGCGCCCACCACGTCCACCAGGGCCTGGCTCACCCCGGCGGACTTGAGCGCCCGCGCGGTGGCCGCATCGATGCGCCCCACGTGGGCGGTAAGCGTGAGGCTTGTGGAGGCCTTGAGTTCGGCGATGGCCGGCAGCATCGCCGCCCAGGGCAGACGGCCGCCGCGGTCGCCGCCGCCGGAAAGAAGCATGCCCGCCTGGCCCTGGCTCCATAGCCGTCGTCCCAGCTCCAGAAGGGCCGCCGGGGTGGCGGCCGGCAGCATGGTCTCCAGCAGGCGGCCCGCGCAGTGAGCGCAACCGCGCTCACAATCCCGGCCGGTGATGCTCACCGCCGGGTAGCGCCCCCTCCGGCCATAGGCCACGAACATGCCGGGCAGGAAGACCTCCAGCTTCCGGCCATGCTCGGCCCAGGAAAGCTCCCGCGCACGGGCCAGAAGCCCCGTCAGCTCAGGCTCCACGGCCCACCCCGCCCCGGCCGAGGTCCGGCCGAAAACCCGGCCAGGTGGCGGCCATGAGCCCGGCGAAATCTTCGCCCTCCCAGCCGGCCTCCCAGCGCTGGCGCGCGGCCAGGCCCCTGGCCAGGTAGCGGCCATAGCGCAGGGCCAGCGCCTGGGCGTAGGCGTCCAAGGCTCCCTGCCCCGCCCCTCCGGCCAGAGCCGCGGCCGCCGCGCCGGCCTCGGCCCCGGAAAAGACCGCCTGGGGTATGCCCGCCCCGCTCAAGGGGTGGGTGAGGCCGGCGGCGTCGCCGGCCAGCAGCACCTGACCCGACCAGGGTTGAGGGCGCGGCCCTTCCACAGGTATGGCTCCCGCGCTCCGGGCCAGCACGCCGGGGGAGATGAGCCCCTGCGCCATCAGCTCGCCGCGCAGGGCCTTCAGCAGCCTGGCCGGCCCGGCCTCGGGCTCGCAGCCCAGGCCCAGGTTGGCCACCTCCCCCCGGGGAAACAGCCAGGCATAGCCCCCCCTGATCTCCGGGCGCAGTAAGATCAGGGTCCGCGTAAGCTTCGCGGCCAGGGGGACCACCACCTGCACCCCCGGCAGGACCTTCAGGGGCTTGAGCCCCAGAGCGCCGGCCGTGGGCGAAGCCGCGCCGTCAGCGGCCACCACCGCCCCGGCCTCGACCTCCAACCGCTCGCCGCCGCGCAGAAGCTGCCAGCGCCCGTTCTCCCGCCCAAGCAGTCGGCAGCCGGTCCGGACCTCGGCCCCGGCTTGGGACGCCTCCGCGGCCAGGGCGAAGTCGAAGACCTGGCGGTCCAGGATCCAGCCCGGCCCGGGCATAAAGGCGGCCTTCTCGCCCAGCCTGGTTTCCATTCCCTCCACGGCCTGCACGCGGGCGCGGCTGGGCATCGTCATCTCCAGGGCCAAGGCCTGGGGCACGAACTCCGCGCAGTGGGGCAGTGCTCCGGCCCGGCGCTTGGCCTCCGCCAAGAGCACCCTTGCCCCGGCCCGGGCCGAAGCTTCGGCCGCGCGGGAACCGGCCGGCCCCGCACCCACGACCAGCACGTCCATCCGCTCAGGCATGGTTCACCGCCACAGCCCGCGCGGAGCCCTGCGCCATCAGCCGGGCCGCCTTCTCCACCAGCGCCAGGTTGAGGCTGGTCTGATGGTCGAAGCGGCCGGCGTAGGCCTCCATGCCCTTGCCCAGGTCATAGCAGGTGGTGGAGTCCAGGTTGACCAGCACGCCGCCCGCCCCGCTGCTCTCCATCTCGCGCTGGTGCTTGCAGTAGAAGGCCTCGCAGCAGGAGCCCAGGTAGGGGCGGCCCGAGCGGGCCACCCGCTGCAAAACCGCCATGAGGTGCTCGAAGCTTTGGATGGTCACCGGGGTCAACCCCAGCTCCCGGGCCAACTCGTGCAGGCCATGCAGGTCGCAGCCGCCGCAGAGCCCGCAGCCGGGCCTTTCCCGCCACTCGCACCCCACCGGCTTGGCGCAGTAGGGCAAGAGCAACCAGCTGGCGGGCAGGCTGCCCACCTGCGCCGGAGCCATCCCGGCCAGAAAAAGCTCCGCCGCCTCCTGGGGGCTGAAGCTCGCGGCCAGGCCCCGGCGCTCGGTGGCCATGGCCACGGCCCGCTCCACCTCCGCCGAGCTTATTCCCGAAAGCCCGCCACCAGCCTGATCCAGGAATTCCCGCACCTTGCGGCCGACCTCGGCGGGCTCGGCCCGGCAACCCATGAGCGCCGCTTCCAAGTCCATCACCAGGCGCTGGGGCTGGCTGAAGAAATCTCCGGTTATGAGGGCCTTCTGCACCCGCGTCCCCCGGCGATCCAGCCAGAGGTGGGCGCTCAGATACCCGCCCTCGCAATGGCTCACGCTGCGCAGCCAGTCCGGACGGCCGCTGGGCGCCCGCTTGAGCTGGAGCCACTCCTCCGAACGGAAATAGGGCAGGCGCTGGGCCAGCTCGCCCTGCTCCTCCGGGCTCAATTGGCCCGGAACCAGGGTCATGCCCAGGCTCTCGCTGAACTCCCGGACGAAGGCTTCCTTCAGTTCGGCCAGGTCCAGCTCTCGGCCCAAAAGGTCCTCAAGAAAGGCCATGCGCTGCATGAGCGAGTCTATCTCGCGTTTTTTCAGCTTTTCCACCGGCACCCGCAGGGCGCGCAGAAAACGCCCTATCTGGTTCCTTACCAGCACCGTGCCCTGGAAAAGCGCCCCGCCCTCCAATACCATGCCCCCGGTGCCCGAGACCTTGCGTCCGTCCACCTCGATATCGTTGCGGGGCCGGAAACGGGCCTCCAGGCCCAGGCGCGCCAGCCCCCTGGCCGCGGCCTGGCAGATGCGGGTGAGCGCGGCCTCGAAGCCGCCCCGGAAAGGCCCCGACCCCAGAGGGGCGATCAGCTCCCAGCCCAGGGCCGAGCTTTGGAAAAGGAGCGCGCCACCGCCGGTCAAGCGGCGGTTGACCTCTATGCCCTCCGCCGCGCAGTAGTCCAGGCGCAGTTCGCGGGCGGCCTCCTGGTGATAGCCCAGCAGGGCGGCGTCCGGCTTGAAGCGCAGGAAGCGCAAGGTGGGAGGGCTCGATCCTTGGCCCGTCCGGCGGGTCAGCACCTCGTCCAAAGCCATGTTCTCGGCCGCGCTCAGAAGGCCGGTGTCGAGCAGGCGAAAATCCAAGATACACCCCGGTAGCTACAATTTAGCTGCGAAACAGCTTCAAGGATAGCTCAGGCGGGCCGCGGGGGCAAGGGCGGCCTAGAGAAAGGCCGGCCCGGACGACAAACCCAACAGGTCGCATAGGGCATGGCCGGTGGAGGAGTAGCCCAGGTCATGCCAGGGGATCTCCCGCGGCGCAAAGGCGCGCACCTCCAGGGCCTCGGGGCCGGCCTCGGGCTGGCCGCCGTCGCTCAAGGCGGCGTAGACCACCAGCACCACCGGGTTGCCGGGGTAGGAGTAGACCCCCACCAGCCCCTCAAGGCGCACGATGAGGCCCGTCTCCTCGGCCACCTCGCGCAAGGCCGCGGTGGCAACTTCTTCTCCCCGGTCCACATGGCCGCCGGGCAGTATCCAGCGGCCATGGGCCTGGTCGCGCTGCGCCCGGCGCAGGAGCAGCACCCGACCGGCGGGGTCGCGCACCACCGCCGCCGCCGCCACCTTGGGGTCCTGGTAGAATCCTTGGCCGCAGACGGAACAGGCCAGGGGTGGACCGCTCCGGGGCCCGGACAAGGGTATCCTCAGTGGCCCGCCGCAGGCCGGGCAGAAGCGCGGGGTGAAAGGACGCGCCACTACCGTCAAACCGCCGCCCGGGCGGGATGGGCCCGGCGCTTGAGGAGGGTCACGCAATTGCCCTGGGGATTGTAATCAACCTCGTCCATGATGGTCTTCATGAGGAAGACTCCCCTGCCCCGCTCGTGAAAGAGCTGCTCGTCGCTGGTGGGGTCGGGCAAGGCCGCGAAATCGAAGCCCGGGCCCTGGTCGCAAACGGAGACCCTGATAGTGTCCCTGGTCAGCTCCGACTCAATAATGATCTTCTTGTCCGCATCCCATCTGTTGCCATGCTCCATGGCGTTGGTTATGGCTTCGACCAGGGCCAGCTTGAGGTTGTTGTCCAGGTCGAATTCTGCATAGCCCACGCTGACCGCCGACAGGGTTATCTGCTGCACCAGCTCGCAGATAAGCTCCGGCTGGCTGGGGGCCTCCAGATAGGTGACCTGGCGCACCCGGGGAGTCATGGAAAGACCGCCGGAGCGCAGGCAGCTGATGGCCAGCGACTGCTCCATGACCTTGGCCAACTCCTCCATCTTCATGGGCTTGACCAGGAAATTCTCGGCCCCGGCCTTCAAGGCGGCCACCACCGTCTCCACATCGCCGTAACCGCTGATGAGCACCACCGGCACGCGGGGGTTGATGTCTTTGATGGCCCTGAGCAGCTTGAGGCCGTCCAGCCCCGGCATGCGCACGTCGCTCAGGACCAGGTCGAAGTAGCTTTCGCGAAAAAGATCCAAG
>JAJZPI010000235.1 GCA_021811275.1 Deltaproteobacteria bacterium | reverse complement strand
CCGGGGGGGGGGGGACCCCCTGGGTGGGCGGGAACGCCTGGGTGGGCGGGAACGCCAGGGTGTCTCCTATCTTCATCTCCGGTCTGCGCTGGAACGTCACGATAGCCGACGACCATATGTACATCGGCTGCGAAGGGCACCCGCTGGCCGATTGGGAGGCGTTTAGTGACGCCCACATTGCGGCGATGCACCCCGACGCGACGAGCTTTTGGCGGACGCACCGGGTGTTCCTGCTCGACTTGGCGCGGGCTGCGGGCAGGAAATGGGAGGCCAAGCCATGCGCCTAGCGATGATGCTCCTGGCCCTGGCCGGCTGCCTGGTCGCCCTGGGGGTGAGCCTCGCGGGCCTGCTGGCCGCCCTGCGCGGGGAGCCGAGATGATACCCACCCACACCCTCATACAAGGCGGGCTGACCCTGTTCGGCATCGGCTGCTTAGCCCTTGTCTCCTACCGCCCGGCTTGGCCTCGCATTGGCCATTGGGCCGCCACGGTTCTGCTGGGGGCCCTGCTCACCACGGCGTACTGGTGGGGGTGGGCCGCAACCGAGCGGGCCACCAGGGATAGCCTGCTGCGCGATCTGATGGAGTGGGACTGGATGTACGGCGATTACCGGCCCGAGCAAAACCGGGCCGATGTGGCCGCGTATGAGTTTTTACGGCGCGATGCCGAGGCGCGGCTCAAGGTGCTGCGCGGGGAAAAGCACGTGGACTGGCGCGAGGCCATGCTGGCTGCGGCCATTTACCAAGCGAGGAAAGGAGCTGATGATGCCCGCTGAATTAGTAGCTAAGCTCACCCCCCAGGACGACCTGCCGGCGTGGCTTGAGGAGCAGCGCAAGGGGCTGGGGGGCAACGACGCCGGGGCAATCCTTGGCGTGCATCCCTTCCACTCTCCGCTTGACGTTTTCAATGAAAAGCTGGGCCAACCCCTGCCCCGAGTGGTCACTCCGCTGATGGAGCGCGGGGTGGTGCTGGAGCCCATCGCCGCCGACGAGTACACCAAGCGCACCGGCGTGAAGCTCCAGCGCGGCCATTCCGGCTTGCCGGTGGGCATCCTGGCCGACAGCGAGCGCCCCTACCTGCGGGGCAATTTCGACCGGGTGGTGGTGGGCAAGCGCGCCCTGGCCGAGATCAAGGTGGTCTCGCTCCGGGTCTGGGCCGAGATGAAGGCCCTGGGCCTGCGCCAATACGTCTGGGTGCAGGGCCAGCACTACCTGGGCATCAGCGGCTACGATCAGATTTGCTTCATCATCTTCTCGCCCGAGCGGTGGGAGTTCTTGGGCCAGGAGCAGGGCGGCATCTGGGTAGACCGCGATGACGAGTTTATCAGCCTGGAGCGCGAGCGCCTGGCCGAGTTCTGGCACAACAACGTGCTGGCCGGCCTGCCCCCCCTGGAGCCCCCCGACCCTGCCGACGCCGAGAAAATCCCCGAAGTCCCCGTCAGCGAGATCGTGACCATGGACGGCCCCGAGTGGGCCGAGGCCGCGCTGCTGCTGCGTGAGGCGCGAGAAATCCTGGCCGGGGGCAAGGAGCTGGAGGCCCAGGCCCAGGCCAGGCTGCAAGAAATGATGACTGCGGCGGGTGCGCAGGTGGCCCAGGGCGGGTGCCTCAAGGCCGTGCATTGGAAGCACGCCAAGCCCCGCGAGACCTGGGACGGGCCGGCTATGGCCTCCAAGCTCTCGGCGCTGGGGGTGGCCCCCGCCAAGTACAAGAAGGTGGGCAAGCCCAGCCGGCCATTCAAGCCCTACTTCCACAAGACCGAGGAGGAGTCCCTGTGAGCGAGCTCAACGACGGCGACTACACCGAGATGACCCCCGTGCCGGCCCAGGGCAGCGGCGCGCTCCTGCCGGCCAGCGGCATGGCCGTGGAGATCAGCCGGGCGGTGCAGGAGGCCCAGGGCGCGCTACTCATGGCCAAGCACTTCCCCCGCGACGAACAGGCGGCCCGGGCCAGAATCAACGAGGCGTGCAAGCGCAAGGGTCTGGCCGAAAAGTCCACCTATGCCTTTAACCGCGGCGGCTCCATGATCGACGGCCCCAGCATCCGCCTGGCCGAGGTCTTGGCCCAGCATTGGGGCAACCTGGACTTTGGCGTGCGCGAACTGAGCAGGGGCGCAGCTTCCTCCACCTGGGAAGCCTACGCCTGGGATCAGCAGACCAACGTCCGCGTGCGCAAGACATTCGAGGTGCCCCATGTGCGGCACACCAAGAGGGGCGTGGTGGAACTGCGCGACCCCCGCGACATCTACGAGATGGGTGCCAACCTGGCGGCCAGACGGCTGCGCGCCTGCATCCTGGAGGTGATACCCGGCTACGTGGTGGACGAAGCCCTGGTTCAATGCGAAAAGACCTTGGCCGGCGGAGAGGGTCCGATTGCCGACCGGGTGGCCAAGATGGTTCAGGCGTTCGGCGAGATCAGCGTCACCCCGGCAATGATCGAGGCTCGGCTGGGCCACAAGCTGGAGGCCACCGCCGAGGCCGAGCTGGTCCAGCTCCGCAAGATATACACCGGCATCCGCGACGGCGTGAGCAAGCGCGAGGACTGGTTCGACCTGACGGCGGCCGGCTCCTCCAACACCGCCGAGGAACTCAAGGCCAAGCTCGCCGCCCAGAAGGCCAAGCAGCAAGCCCCCCAACCCGGTCCCGGTTCGCCGGCACAGCCCACGGGTGCTCCCGCCGAGCCGGGGCCGGGCCCCAAGTCCAGCCCCGAGGACACCACCGTCAACTGCACCACCGAGGCCCAGCGCGCTGACCTGGCCAAGCTGCTCGGGGGGCTCAAGGCCGACGAGCGATACAAGGCAGACGTGACCACGATCATGGATGCCCTGCGCCTGGAGACCGTGGCCGACACCAGGGCGCAAGACCTGATCGACTGCCTGAAGCAGGAGCCGCCCATCTGGACACCGTTCGACGCTGTTATGAACTACGCGCCGCCTTCCGAGGGTGGTTCTCCATCGCCCAAGGGTGGCGGCAGGGGGAAGCAGGCTCCCCTGGTTTAGCCTCTGCCCCTTGCCCCTCACAGGGGGCAGGGGAGAGCGGCTAGCCTACGGGCTCAGGATGTGCAGGAAGAAAGCCTCGACAAGGACCCAGCCGGGGCCAGGAGCCGGGGTGGGGAATCCCGGAGCCGCCACCCAATAACCCAGGGAGGATGATGAAATGAACAAGTTCCGCATCGGCACAAAGTACCCCGCGAACCCCGCTGACAACACCCCGCTTTACTACATCGCCCGCAAGGCCGAGGGAGACAAGCACTACCGCGAGATGGACGGCACCACCACGGCCTCGCTGGCCGTGGCCGAAGCTCTCAGGGCGGTCCTGGTCAAGCGCCAGGAGTTGGCCAAGGCCGAGGCTGAGCATATCCGCCTAATGAACTTGCTGGACGCGCC
>JAJZPI010000076.1 GCA_021811275.1 Deltaproteobacteria bacterium | reverse complement strand
TCCCGAGGTCATCCAGCGCGTCATCGACGAGTACCGTCCCTGGGGCCACCGCCTGGCCTTCGTGGCCAGCGTGGACGGCGTGGACTACTACGACGACAGCAAGGGCACCAACGTGGGCGCGGTTCAGGCCGCGCTCACGGCCTTGGACAAGCAGGTGGTGCTGCTCCTGGGCGGGCGCGACAAGGACGGCCGCTTCGCCGACCTGGCCCCGCAGCTTCAAAACCGCGTGACCGCCGTGGTCTGCTTTGGCGAGGCCGGCCCGGCCATCCACGAGCAGATCAAGGGCCTGGCCAAGAGCGAAACGGTGCCGGACCTGGCCCGGGCCGTGGAGCGCGCCCATGCCCTGGCCGCCCCCGGCCAGGCGGTGCTGCTCTCGCCGGGTTGCGCCAGCTTCGACGCCTATACCGGTTACGCTCAGCGTGGGGACCACTTCCAGGCCCTGGTCAGGGGGCTGGCATGAGCGGCGAGGACCAGAGCGCCCAGACCATGAACGGGACCGTCCAGGGCTGGACCCGGGGCGTGGACCCCTGGCTTTTGGTTAGCGCCCTGGTGCTCACCGGCCTGGGCCTGGTCATGGTCTACAGCAGCTCCAGCGCCCTGGCCGGCAAGCGCTACCTGGACGCGGCCTACTTCGTCAAGCACCAGGCGGCGGCCATCGCGGTGGGGATGTTCTTCATGGGCTGGCTGGCCGCCCGCGACTACCAGCGCCTGCACGCCTGGGTCTGGCCCGTCCTGGTGCTGGTCTTCGTGGCCCTGGTGGCGGTGCTCGTCCCCGGCGTGGGCCATCGCGCCGGCGGCGCGGCCCGCTGGCTGCGCCTGGGCCTGTTCTCGGTGCAGCCGGCGGAGCTGGCCAAGCTGGCCATGGTGCTCTTCCTGGCCCACTGGCTGAGCAGCAACCAGACGCGCATCAAGAGCCTGTTCGTGGTCTTCCTGCCCGCCATGGGCGTAGCCGGCCTGATGATAGCCCCCATCCTGGCCGAGCCAGACCTGGGCACCAGCCTGATGATCATGGCCCTGACCGCCATCCTGCTCTTCGTGGCCGGAAACCGGGTCAGCTATCTGGCGGCCTTGGGGCTGGCCTGCCTGCCCGGGCTTTATTTCCTGGTCTTCAGGGTCAGCTACCGCCTGGATCGCCTGACCAGCTTCCTCAATCCCTGGGACGATCCGGCCGACACCGGCTTCCAGATCATCCACAGCTTCATGGCCTTGGGCTCGGGCGGGTTCATGGGCGCGGGCCTGGGCGGTTCGCGGCAGAAGCTGTTCTACCTCCCCGAACCCCACACCGACTTCATCCTGAGCGTGCTGGGCGAAGAATTGGGGCTGTGGGGCATGGCGCTCACCCTGGGCTTGTTCATGCTCTTCATCTGGCGCGGGGTTCGCACGGCCTTGAACGCCCGCGACCTCTTCGGCGCCTACCTGGCCCTGGGCGCGACCATGGTGGTGGGCTTGCAGGCCTTCGTCAACGCCGCGGTGGTCATGGGGCTTTTGCCCACCAAGGGGCTGACCCTGCCCTTCATCAGCTACGGCGGCTCCTCCATGCTCACCAACTTCGCCTGCCTGGGGATCCTGCTTTCGGTGGCCCGCCACCAGGGGAGGGCGGCGTGAGCGAGCGCGCCCTGCTCATAGCCGGGGGCGGCACCGGCGGCCACCTCTTCCCCGGCGTGGCGGTGGCCGACGAACTGAGGGCTTTGAGCCCCGGGCTCAGCTTGGCCTTCGTGGCCACGGGCAAGGTCCTGGAGCGCGAGGTCCTGGGGCGGGCCGGCTACCGCCTGGAGGCGCTGACCGTGCGGGCCTTCCGGGGCGCGGGCTTGTTGGACCGGCTCAAATCCCTGATGGTCCTGCCGGGCGCGGTCTGGCAGGCGCGGGGCCTTTTGGCCAAATACCGTCCGAGCTGCGTGCTGGCCGTGGGCGGCTACGCCGCCTTCCCCCTGGGTTTGGCGGCCTGGCTCAAGGGCGTGCCGCTTCTGGTGCAGGAGCAGAACGCCGTGCCCGGCCTGACCAACCGCCTGCTCTCGCGCCTGGCGCGGCGGGTCTTCATCTCCTTCGCGGCGGCTGAGCGCCACTTCCCGGCGGGCAAGAGCCTGCTAACCGGCAACCCGGTGCGCCCGGACCTGCTGGAGGAGGCTCGCGCCGCCCAGGCCGAGCGCCCCGCTCCGACCCAGGTCTTCCGGGTGCTGGTGCTGGGCGGCTCCCAAGGCGCGCACAGCATCAACCTCGCGGTGATGGCCGCCCTGCCGCTATTGGCCGATCGCCGGCCGCGCCTGCACATCGTCCACCAGACCGGGGCGGGCGACGAGGAGCAAGTGCGCCGGGCCTATGCCGAGCAGGGCCAGCCCGGCGAGGTGGCGGCGTTCTTCAAGGACATGGGCCGCCGCTACGGCCTGGCCCACCTTTGCATCTGCCGGGCCGGGGCGGGCACGGCCTGCGAGCTTACCGCCGTCGGCCGGGCCTCGGCGTTGGCGCCCTATCCCTTCGCCGCTGGCGATCACCAGACCATGAACGCCCGGGCCCTGGCCGAGGCCGGCGCGGCGGTGATGATCCCCGACGCCCAGCTGAGCGGGCCGCGCCTGGCAGAGCTGATCGCGGGTCTGATGGACGAGCCCCGGCGCCTGGCCGAGATGGAGGCGGCGGCCGCCGCCTTGGGCCGGCCCCTGGCCGCCCGCGAGATCGCCCAGGCCTGCCTCGAACAAATGAAGGAGGCGGCCTGATGTACCAGCGCCACCAGCAAATTCATTTCGTGGGCATCGGCGGCATCGGCATGAGCGGCATCGCCGAGCTTCTGATCAACCTGGGCCATCGGGTGAGCGGCAGCGATCTGCGGGAGAGCGACACCACCCGCCGGCTGGTTTCCCTGGGGGCGCGGGTGGCCTTCGGCCACGCCGCCCAGAACCTGGGCCAGGCCGACGTGGTGGTCATCAGCAGCGCGGTCAAGGACGACAACCCCGAGGTGGTGGCCGCCCGCGAACGCCTGATCCCGGTCATCCCCCGGGCCGAGATGCTGGCCGAGCTGATGCGCCTGAAATACGGCGTGGCCGTGGCGGGGGCCCACGGCAAGACAACCACCACCTCCATGGTGGCCGCGCTTCTGGCCGCGGGCAGGCTCGACCCCACGGTGGTGGTGGGCGGCAAGGTGGGGGCCCTGGGCAGCAACGCCCGCCTGGGCCAGGGGGACTTCCTGGTGGCCGAGGCCGACGAGAGCGACGGCTCCTTCCTCCGGTTGACTCCGGTGGTGGTGGTGGTGACCAACGTCGACCGCGAGCACATGGACCATTACGTCACCGACCAGGCCGTGGACGACGCCTTCGTGGAGTTCATGAACAAGGTGCCCTTCTACGGCGCGGCCATAATCTGCCTTGACGACGCCCGCCTGGCCTCGCTCATCCCCCGGCTGCGCAAGCGCGCGATCACCTACGGGCTCACCTCCCAGGCCGATTTCCAAGCGCGCGACGTGGTTGCCGCTGGTTTTGGTCAGAGCTACAGCTTCTACCTGCGCGGCGAGCTGAAAGGCGCCGTGCGCCTGCCCTTCCCGGGCCGACACTACGTGCTCAACTCCCTGGGGGCCCTGGCCGCCGCGGTCGAGGTGGGCGTGGACCTGGCCACGGCCATGAGCGCCTGCGCCAAGCTCACCGGGGTCAAGCGCCGCTTCGAGCGGAAGGGCCGCTCGGTCCAGGGCGCGTTGATCATGGACGACTACGCCCACCACCCTACCGAGATAATGGCCACCCTGGAGGCGGCGCGGGGGGCCTGGCCCGAGAAACGGCTGGTGGTCTGCTTCCAGCCCCACCGTTACACCCGCACCAGAGATCTCTTTGACAACTTCGCCCGCTGCTTCTACGGCGCGGACGTGCTCCTGGTTCTGGA
Source organism: Deltaproteobacteria bacterium (assembly GCA_021811275.1). Classification (GTDB taxonomy): domain Bacteria; phylum Desulfobacterota; class Desulfarculia; order Desulfarculales; family Desulfarculaceae; genus JACRDC01. The sequence goes on along the minus strand of JAJZPI010000076.1, from coordinate 15,091 downwards.
CATCTACGCCGCCAGCGAGACGCCGGACCCCGCGGTGAGCGCCGAGCGCTTGGCCGAGGCCATCCGCGCCCACGGCCACCGGCGGGTGGAGTACGTAGGCGCGCCCGCGGCGGCCAAGGCCCGGCTGGCGGAGCTGCTCACGGCGGGCGACGTGCTTTTCACCATGGGCGCGGGCGACGTGTGGAAACTGGGCGAGGAGCTGGCGGCGGAGGCACAGGCAACGGGGAGCGAGGTTGAGGGCTGAGCTGATGAACGCGCTCGCGAACATATTGGGCCCGCGGGCCCGCTTCGGCGAGCCCCTGGCCTCGCACACCACCTGGGGCCTGGGCGGGCCGGCCTGGTGCCTGGCCACGGCCCGCGACGCCGGAGAGGCCGCTGCCGTGCTGGCCGCCTGCCGGAGGGCCGGTTGCCCGGTCAAGGCCCTGGGCCGGGGCTCCAACCTGCTGGTGGCCGGCGGCGGCTACCCCGGGGTCATGCTCAAGCTGGCCGGCTCCCTGGCCGGGCTTAAGGCGAGTGGGCAAGTCATCAAGGCCGGCGGCGGGGCGCATTTGAGCGCGGCGGTGAAGCTGGCCAGCCGCCTGGGGCTCGCCGGCCTGGAGTGGGCGGCGGGCATTCCCGGCAGCGTGGGCGGGGCGGTGGCCACCAACGCCGGGGCGCACGGATCGGACATGGCCGCCGTGGCCGCCGAGATAACCCTGCTAGGCGCCGAGGGCGAGATTCTGACCCTGGCCGGGGCGGAGCTGCCGGCGGCCTACCGCCGCCGCGAGCTGCCCGAGGGCGCGCTGGTGCTGGGCGCGAGCTTGGCGCTCAAACCGTCCGATCCGGCGGCGGTGGCGGCCCGGGTGGCGGAGTTTTTGGCCGCGCGCAAGCGGACCCAGCCCCTGGGGGCCAAGACCGCCGGCAGCGTGTTCAAGAACCCGCCCGGCGACTACGCCGGCCGGCTCATCGAGGCCGCGGGCCTCAAGGGCTTTAGCCTGGGCGGGGCGCAGGTCAGCCGCAAGCACGCCAACTTCATCGTCAACCGAGGCGGGGCCAGCCCGGCCGAGGTGCTGGCCCTCCTGGAGACGGTGCGGCGGGCGGTGACGGAGCGGTTCGGGGTGGAGCTTGAGCCCGAAGTGGAGGTGGTGGGCGATGTTTAGCTGGGGGCGCAAAAGAGGTCGCCAGACCCAGGCCCGCCTGCGCGCGGCCAGCACCCTGGACCCCCGCGCCCGCAGCATGGGCAAGGCCCGGCGCACCCCGGCGGTGAAGAACCCCCCCGCGCCAGCCATGATCCTCACCCGGGGCCTGCTCAAGCGCGCCCTGGGCATGGCCTCCTTCATGGCCTTCAGCGGGACGCTGCTTCTGGGCGGCTACCTGGCCCTGGTGCGCAGCGAAATCTTCAGGGTCAGCGAGGCCGAGGTGACGGGCGCCACCTACGTCAGCCGCCTGGAGGTGCTCCGCGCCGCCGGCATCGGCACCGACACCAGTCTGCTCACCCTTTCGGTGGCCAAGGCCGCCCAGCAGGTGTGCGAGCTGCCCTGGGTGAGCGCGGCCACGGTGACCAGGGTGCCGCCCCATGGGGTGCACATAACCATTAGGGAGCGTCGTCCCGCCTGGCTGGCGGTGGCCGAGGGCGATCTCTTTTATCTTGACTCCACTATGCACCCTTTCGCGCCCGCCCGGCCCGATCTGGAGGCGGACCTGCCCGTGGTCAGCGGGCTGGCCAAGTCGGACCTGGCCAAGCCCGACGAGGAGACCCAGGAGATGCTGGAGAGCGCCCAGCGCCTGCAGGCGGGGCTGCCTCCGGAACTGGCCAAGAACCTGGGCGGGGTTAGCGAGATGCATGTCGACCGGGTCTGGGGCCTGAGCGTGGTTTTCAACAACCTGCCGGCGACGGTGCGCATGGGCTCGGGAGGCTTCGAGCAGCGTTGGGAGCGCCTGGCCAAGGTGATTGAGGATTTGAAGGCCAGAGGCGAATTCATGCGGGCCACCCTCATCGATTTGGACAGCGACCGCCGGGTGGTGGTGCGGCTGGGCCGGGAGTCGGCATGAGCAAGGGCGAGATCATAGTCGGCCTGGACATCGGCACCACCAAGATCTGCGCCGTGGTGGGCGAGGTGCAGGGCAGCCAGGTGGACATCGTGGGCATGGGCAGCCACCCCTCCGAGGGTCTGCGCAAGGGGGTGGTGGTCAATATCGAGACCACGGTGGCCAGCATCAAGAAGGCGGTGGAAGAAGCGGAAATGATGGCCGGCTGCGAGATCACCTCGGTGATGACCGGCATCGCCGGCGGCCACATCAAGGGCTTCAACTCCCAGGGCGTGATCGCCATCAAGGGCCGCGAGGTGGTGGCCAAGGACAAGGAGCGGGTGGTGGACGCCGCCCGGGCCGTGGCCATCCCCACCGACCGCGAGGTGATCCACATCCTGCCCCAGGAGTACATTCTGGACGGCCAGGACGGCATCCAGGACCCGGTGGGCATGAGCGGGGTGCGCTTGGAGGCCAAGGTGCACATCGTCACCGGCGCGGTGGCGAGCGCCCACAACCTCATCAAGTGCTGCAACCAGGCCGGGTTGGACGTGGCCGACATCGTGTTGCAGTCGCTGGCCAGCGCCGAGGCGGTGCTCACCCCCGAAGAGCGCAACCTGGGCTCGGCCCTCTTGGACTTCGGCGGCGGCACCACCGACCTGGCCATCTTCAGCCAGGAGTCGATAAAGCACACCGCCGGCCTGGCCCTGGGCGGTAACAACCTGACCACCGATCTGGCCGTGGGCCTGCGAACCCCCATGGCCTCGGCCGAGCAGATCAAGCGCCGCCACGGTTGCTGTCTGTCCTCGCTGGTGGGCAAGGACGAGGTGGTGCCGGTGGAAAGCGTGGGCGGGCGCGAGCCGCGCAAGGTCAAGCGCCAGATACTGGCCAGCATCCTGGAGCCCAGGGTCGACGAGATCCTCTCCATGATCCAGATGGAGCTGGAAAACAGCGGGTTTTCCCGCCAGGTGGTCAGCGGGGTGGTCTTGACCGGGGGCTCCTCGCTCCTGGAAGGCATCACCGAGATGGCCGAGCAGATATTCAACATGCCTTCGCGGCGGGGCTACCCCATGGGGGTGGGCGGCCTGGCCGACGTGGTCAACAACCCCATGTACGCCACCGCGGTGGGGCTCATCCTTTATGGCGCCCGCAACCGCGAGGAAAAGAAGTTCCGCATCCGCGATTCCAACATCTTCAATAGGGTGGCCTCGCGCATGCGCAAATGGTTCAAGGAAATCGTCTGAGCAAAGTATTCGTGAGGAGGGACGACATGACGATGGAAATAGAGATGATGGACAATCTGGACGCTGGGGCCAAGCTCAGGGTGGTGGGCATTGGCGGCGGCGGCAACAACGCCTTGAACAACATGATAGAGGCCGGGCTGCGAGGCGTGGAGTTCATCAGCGCCAACACCGACCTACAGGCGCTGGAGCGCAGCCGGGCCCGGGTGCAGCTCCAGCTGGGCCGCAACCTCACCCGTGGCCTGGGCGCCGGGGCCGACCCCGAGGTGGGCCGCCAGGCCGCCCTGGAGGACCGCGACAAGATCAAGGAGCTTTTGGCCGGCAGCGACATGGTCTTCGTCACCGCCGGCCTGGGCGGCGGCACCGGCACCGGCGGCGCGCCGGTGGTGGCCGAGGTGGCCAAGGAGGCCGGGGCGCTCACGGTGGCCATCGTCACCAAGCCCTTCGACTTCGAGGGCAAGAAGCGCATGGCCCAGGCCGACGAGGGCGTGAACGAGCTAAAGAAGGTTGTGGACACCCTGATCGTGATCCCCAACACCCGTCTGCGCTCGCTGGCCCCCAAGAACGCCCGCTTCGCCGACATGTTGAAAAAAGCCGACGAAGTGCTGCTCTACGCCGTGCGCGGAATCAGCGACCTCATCGTCACTCCCGGCCTGGTCAACCTGGACTTCGCCGACGTGCGCACCATCATGAGCGAGATGGGCGTCGCGCTCATGGGCACCGGTCAGGCCAGCGGCGACGACCGCGCCTTGCAGGCCGCCCAGCGGGCCATCAACAACCCGTTGTTGGAGGACATCACCATCGACGGCGCGCGCGGGGTGCTCATCAACATCACCGCAAGCTCCGACATCAGCATCGACGAGGTCAGCGAGGCCAGCACCTTCATCCAGGAGGCGGCCCACGACGAGGCCAACATCATCTGGGGCACGGTCATCGACGACAGCCTGGGCGACGAGATGCGGGTGACCGTCATCGCCACCGGCATCGGCAACCAGAAGGAAGCCCAGATGCAGGTGCCCAAGGTGGTCAACGGCGGCCTGAGCATGGGCGGCTTCGACCCCAGCAGCATCGACCATATCGATTTGCCCCGCTATCAGCGCAGCAATCAGGGCGAGAAGCCCGCGCCGCCGGCCAAGGGCCGGCGCGGGTTCGGCCTGCGCGATTCGGCCGACCTGGACGTGCCGACCTTCCTGCGGCGCCAGGCGGACTAGCGGGATTGCCCCCCGGGGAAAAGGACGCGCACCCCGCCGTCCCCGCCGGGGCAGAAGTGAGCGGACCGCCCGGTAGGGCCCGCTCCGACCGTGACCACCCACGCCCGTAGGGCCCAGGTCCCTCACGCCTGGGCCGGCCGGGCCACATCAAAAGGCCGCCGGGACCAACCCTCCAGGTCCCGGCGGCCCCTCCTGTTGATCTTCACATTTATAGCCGGTTACAGTTGGCCAGGTGGCGCCTTCGGGTTGACGTCCCGGCCTGTCCGTGAAAGCCGGGCATTGCTCAGACGTAGTGGCCGAGATCGTCGCGGCGGGAGAGCACCGGCTTGTCTATGGGCCACCAGACCTTGAACCTCTCGTCATTCCATTTGTAGGTGAACTGGGACGAGGGATCGTAGTAGGTGCTTTGGAGGTAGTAGAAAATATTTTTATTTTCCATGGTGAGATGAGCCAGACCATGTCCCGGCGGCACCAATACCAAGTGCCGGTTGGTTTCGCTCAAGGTGAAAGAGGTCCACGAGCCGAAACCGGGGGAGTCTTCCCGGCAATCCACCACCACTACGTAAAGCCTTCCGAGTAGACAGGTAACCAGCTTATAGGTGCGCTTGTCTCCGTGGAATCCACGCAGGACATGCCTGCCCGAGACGGAGATGTCGGTCTGCACGAAATCCAGCTCCCCGAAGTGGCCGCTGAAATCAGCTTTGTTCATCAACTCCACGTAGTGGCCGCGGTGGTCTTCGAACACCTCCGGCTTGATCAGCATTACTCCGGCTAGGGAAGAGTCCTCAACCTGGATTCCCATTTTGCCCTCCTGGAGCGCGCCTAGTGCCATTCGGCGGCCGCCTGATCGGATTGCAGCTCGGTGAATACGACGTGTTGCAGGCAACCCTTTGCCAACTCGGAGCTGATGTAGTCCTCCTGGCGATCGAGGAAAATTATTTGGGTGCCTGAGTATTCGAAATTGAACGGAACGTAGACCAGATTCCCCAGGGCTGCCCGAACCGCGGCTTGACGCTCTGGCGGCACGAAGAGGAGCATGAAGCCGCCACCGCCCGCGCCCGTAAGCTTGCCCCCCACGGCCCCCGCATGGCGAGCCAAATCGTAAAGCTCATCCACCTTCTCGTTGGAAACCACGTTGCTCAGACTGCGCTTGGCCTGCCATGCCTCGTGCAGCAGTTCGCCGAAGGCCCCTATGTCTTTGCCGTTGCACAGGATGGAAAGCCCCTCCTCCACCAAGTCGCGCATGATGCGCAACTGCCGCTTGCGAGCGCCCAATTCAGCCACGTAGCTGTCGGCTACATTGGAGGCGGTGCGCTTGATCCCGGTGAAGAAAAGCATCAAGTGAGAGTTCAGTTCGGCGGTACGCTCGCGCGAAATCGTGACCGGGCGCAAGGATATCTCGCCGTTGGGCTGGAAGGAGATATGGTTGAGACCGCCGAAGGCGGCCTGCATCTGGTCCTGGGAGCCCACGGTTTCCTGGATCATCTTTTGCTCGATGAAAATGCTGGCGTCGGCCAGCTCCTTCTTTGATGGCATTTCGCCCTGGAGAGCCTTGACGGCATGCAGCAGGCCGACGGTGAAGGCCGAACTCGAACCCATGCCGCTGCGGGCCGGGAGGTCGCCGACATGATGTATTTCCACGCCTCGGTTGAAACCGGTGAACTTGAGCACGTTGCGAACCGCAGGGTGACGGATATCATCCACCGAATGCACGTTCTCGATCAGGGAATAGACCAGCCTGATCTCGTGTTCGAAAAATGGCGGAAGGTAACGGCAGGTCAGGTAGCAATACTTATCGATGGTGGTCGCCAGCACCGCGCCGCCGTGTTCGAGATACCATCTGGGATAATCGGTGCCTCCACCGAAGAACGAGATGCGCATTGGCGTCCTGCTAATGACCATCGGCCTCTCCTTTGCTGCTTCAAGCTAGGGCAACCCGCCAGTAGCGTCACGTTCCTTCCCCAATACGCGCTACAAAATTGGGGGCGTTAGAGGACGGGAAAGTACTTGACTTCAGCGATCTGCAATCCGCATGCCACTGACCTTCGGGTAAAGTCCTCTGAAATTACGGATATATTGAGGCGGGGGAGGGAAAATTTGCCTCCCAGAGGGTAATTTTTTCCGGTGGGCGAAAAACAATAACGTCCCCTTCAGGACATAAGGAATTCGTGTCAATTTCATGATGGAGCCCGCTGAAAAGGAGGTGTGGCCATTCTGTCACATTGCACCCAAGGACGATCTTTTGGGGAGGGCCAACCCCATTGAGGCATGGCATGTTGAAACAAAAAAACAACCTGCAACACCAGACAACACCCCGTGAAACAGCTGATGCGGGCCATGGATCAACCCCAGCCAACATGTTGGCTGAGGCTCCGGCGGATGACCCGTAAAATTGCCAGCCTGGCAAGGCGAGCAATTTTAGGGCTTGGCAAAACCGCGATTTTGCCAAGCCTGCACTGCGCGGGGCAGCACAGCCCGCGCAATGGTCTTTTATTACCCAAAAGGTGCTGGCGGGATAGCCGCCTAATGACTTTTGCGGAAATTTCGCATGGCGACCCAGAAACCAAATTTTCATTGTGTAGGGTCAGGAGACAATATCTCGAGCAAATCTTGTAGGCCAAGTATGTCGCCAACATCAAATATGGTGCCATGGTAACGGTTGGCCCAGAGATTGACTTCGCCCCTACCCCGATGAGGGGCCTTGGTTTCATCTAAAAGACGGTGATAGGGGAGGTATGATCGTAAAATGTCACCAGTATTGGTGTGAAATCCGGGTTCATGGTAGTTCTGCTCGAAGAACACTCCTTTGTTACCCAAAATGTCATGGATGAATTTGGCATAAAAATCGACTTGGGCCGGTGCCATCTCCGATAGGGAGAGGGCATTGATTATCAGGTCCACCTGGCCGATATGCGGCCGCAATTCTTCCAATAAATGGTTGCAAACGAAAAGTACGCCCTCTTTCGCACTGGGGAGCGTTCCCCCGGGCAGATAAACACGTCGAGGAAAATTCGGAAGGGTACCAGTCAAATAGGCCGTCGAAAAGCTCAAGGACTCCGGGAGATCGACAATGATGTATTCCACCTTCCCCAGCAACATGATCAGTGTGTAGGCCAGGCCGCCGTAGCCGGCCCCGATTTCCAATATTCGGCAACGCCCATTGTCTTGTATGGCCTTTTCCAGGTGAGCCAGAGCCCCGGAACATAGCAAGGCGTTAATCCGTTGCTGCAAGGACCAGGTGTCATAGTTGATGATAATCCCCCCAGCATTCCACCCGCACTCACCCATCAACCTTGGCGCCTTGACAACATGGCTCACGGGAAGACCCTGGGTGAGGCTCATGAAGGAACCCACGACCGGCTTGAGATTCCCCGCGTTTTTTCGCACGAGTTCAGCATAGTTGTCAGGCAGCTCCACAAGGGCGGCTTCTCCCGAGCGCGGCGCGGCAGGCGCCATGTCCAGAAGACTGAATCCGGTAAAATTGCCGGTGAAAAAACGTAGGTTGCGGATGGTCGAGGAATCTCCGCTTGCCATGCGGGCGTGGTTTTGCTGACAATGTTCCTGGGCCCAAAGATGATCCGGCAGAAACACGGCTGGGTTTAAGGCGTTTCTTGCCAGATATTGGCTCCGCCCCGCGAAAAGCTCTTCGATCGCAGAAAGCGTTATCTGGATACGTTCAAGGCAGGATGCAGAGAGGGCCTGGCTCTGCTCCGGCCCCCAGAACCGCATCTGTTCAACGCTCGATTCGCTTCCACTCATCTGGCCAACGGTCCCTGGCCGTTATTCGGGGGGAGATCGGTTGGCGTCGTTCCAGAATGATTGAAACAAGTCCAGTGATGACGGCCATTATGCGCCAGTTCTTCCAGACGCAGCGGCCTTTGGTAGACCAGAAGTCGGTACAGTTGAAAGCCTGGATTAAAGCGCATGCGGCCATATGGAATTTGCATGCGCTGTTCATGGTCGTTGATCGGGTAGGACAATTGGCTCACATGGTGACCTATTTGTGCTCCGGCGTTGTACTCGATATTGCCCGGCGCTCCGATATTCACGTAATAGGGGGAGTCGCGGGTGGTGGGTTTGACGTAGGTTGCGTCGAATTCATGGACTTGGTCGTTGAGCAGCAGCAGGCCCTTTCCTTGGGGGGCGTTCACGGCCACTGCGGCATGGTAAAACCGATTGGGCTCCAAGTCCTGGGGGTGGGTGGCGTGCATTGAGCGGGTAAGAGGAGTCTGGGCGTTGTTTTGGATGCTTATACGCAGGCGCGAGTTTTGGAAATTGAAGAAATAGAAGGCGAACCCGCATCCCTCTACAGGGTTGCCATGCGCGGCGTCGGCCAAAAGAAAGTGGGGGTTGTTGATGGCCGGGCCGGTGCGGAAGCAGCAGTCGATCGTAAATTGAGCCCCTTCCTTGGTCAGGCTCTTGAACCATCCACGCTGGCTGTTCAAGAGGCGCAGGTGATTGGAACCGGAGAAAACGAAGGATTCGCCGGTGAAAAAAGGGTCTGACCTTGGATCGGACGACTCACCGGGCAATTCGACATCATGGTTGCCCCGGAGGTCTCGCCATATCATTCCCCTCTTTGGATAGGAGGAGGGAGCCGAGGCGTCCACATGGACATACAAACCTTCCTGCACCAATCCTCGGGGTTTTGGTTGCGCGGAGATGGGGCGTTTTCCCGTGTCGTCACTCACGGTTGGCTGTGACGTCCCGCCGGAATTCCCCTGGGAAAAACGAATTTCCTTCCAAAGGGGGCCAATGATGTCCCAGGCCTTTTTTTGCTCTTCCTGGGTCAACAGCTCCCGATAGCCGCCGCGAGCCCCCCGGCGCACGTGTTGCGGTGTTTCCTTTTTCATTTTTTCCAGGCTGACGGCCTGGGCCACCGCTTGCACCTGCGCCTCGGCGAGATTCAGGCCCATTGCCGCGCAGATTTCGCGAACAGCCGCCGGCCGATCCGCGCTGACCCGCTCGTAGTGGAGGATGTGAAGGCCCAACCGCCGGCGTTCTCGCCAATACTCCTCCGCGTGGCGTACCCAGTTTCCGAGAAAGGTATCCATTTCATTGGCCAACCACTCCCTCGGGCTGCCGTAGGAGTGGGCGTGGTAGCGTTGTATGAAGGGAGTGAACATGAAATGGGCCATGGAAACCAGGCAGTCGCGCGGATCACGCACGAGGTAGAAGACGCGGTCGAAAAGGGGGAAGACTTGATAGCTGCGCTGACAAAGATAGGAATGAGTCCAGACGTGACTGGTCGCGGCAACGTAACCGGCCATGTCGTGGATAGGCTCCACAAATTGGGTCTCGATCTGGTAGTAGGCGTTTTCCTCCTGAATGAGCACCTGATCTATCTCGAACTGATCGATTGAAAAATCCGGCCACTTGCCCTTTTCTTGATAGATGGGCTGCTGGCATATGAAGCTCTTGTTGATGCCCGCGGCCCTGGTGATCTCCTCGATTATTTTCCAGAGGAAATAGCCACCGCTTTTAACATAGCTGATATGTAGCACCGACATGCTTCGCTCCATGCATCATGGCTTTGCCGGGCCAGCCGATGTGGGTAGCCCCCAACCCTGGGCCGGCGGCAGCCGCCGAGTTCGGTCCCGCTTGCATCCCCTGCCATCTAGGGCTAACGGCAATGTCCTCATTCCCTTGGGGTTCCCAACCTCCCGCCGGCCCGGATCGGGGGCCGGCCGATGTCTTAAGGCACCGGCGCGGACGCCTGACAAGCTAACAAACTGTGTGCCAATTGCCTGGCCACCGTAGGGGCGTCGATCCCTGCCGCCAAATGCAACTCCTCCCGGCTGGCGCGCTCGAAGTTGTAGCCATGGGGCAGTCCGTAGCTGAGGAGCCTAGGCGGATTGGCCAGCGGATTGATGACCTGGCACACCAGGGCGTCGATCCCCCCCACCCCCAAATATCCCTCCTCCAAGCTCACGACGGTTTCATAGCCGGCGAGGACCTTCGCCAGGGCGGTCCGGTCCAGGCCCTTGAGCAGGAAGAGATCCACCACCCCCGGGTTGGCCCCCTGGGCGGCAAGGGTTTCGGCCACTTCCAGGGCCCGGTGGGTCATGAAACCGGTGGCAACCAGGCACACTTCTCCCCCCTTGCGGACCTCGCGAAAGCCGCGCCGGAAGTCCGGCTCGGATAGGTGGTTATGTACGGGTTCCACGGCCTTCCCCTCGAGGCGGATGTATTTTGGGTAGGGCTCTTCCAACATCCCAGCCACGAACATCCGGATGAGGCCGCCATCGCTGGGGGAGAAGATCTCTAGATTGGGCAGAACCCTCATTAGAGGCAAATCCTCGACGCAATGGTGGGTGGGACCGCTGACGTCGTAGCTCATCCCGGCTCCTACGCTAATTATGTTTACGTTTATTGCACGATTGGCGGCGAGCAGAGAGAGGCTGGTGCGGATCTGCTCGAAAGGCCGCATGGAGATAAAGGTGGCAATGCCATAAACAATCACCTTGAAGCCTTCCAGCGCCAGTCCGGCGGCCACTCCGATGGTGTTCTGCTCGGCAACTCCAAGGTTCAGAAAGCGGTCCGGGAAGCGATTGCGAAGGTTGTCCAGGGCAGGGGCTCCGAAATCGGCGGAAAGGAAAAACAGGCTAGAGTCCTCGGCCATGCGCCCAGCCAAGGCTTCTATCATGAGGTCTCGCTGAATAATGCGATCAGTCGGCGTCATGATTGTCACCTCCCAGCAGGCGGTCCACCTCATCGGCGGCCAGCGAGCGGATATGGCACAGGCTGTCTCTCTCCAGCCGCGGCACCCCCTTGCCCTTCACGGTACTGACGATGATAGCGGTGGGTTGGCCATGGCCTCCGGCCAGGGCCTCGGCGAGGGGAGGCATCAGTTGATCGAAATCGTGGCCGTCCCGAACCTCCCAGACTTTCCAGCCGAAGACGGAGAGCTTGTCGCTCAATGGGGATAACTTGATGATGTTGTCGCAATAATCCAGCATGGACAATTTGTTCAGGTCCACTATCAGGGTCAAGTTGTCCAAGTGATGGTGGCCGGCGAACATGATCGCTTCCCACATCGAGCCCTCGTTAAATTCTCCATCTCCGCAAAGCACCACAGAGAGCCTGTCCGAGCCCTTGGCTCTCAAGCCCAAAGCAACCCCTACCCCCACTCCCAAGCCGTGGCCCAGGGAGCCGTTGGTGGTTTCGTAGCCGGGGATGAAGGTGTCGGGGATGACCTTCAGCAGAGACCCGGACAGGAAGGGCCGCTCCAGTTCCCAGGCAGGAATGAACCCGCGGTCGGCCAGGATAGGGTAGAGCGAGATGGTGCCATGCCCCTTGCTCACTATCAGGCGGTCGCGTTTGTCGGAAAGAGGGTCTGCGGGATCGATGCGCAACAGATGGTAGTGCAATGCCACCAATATCTCGACGCAACTGAGAGAGGAGGCGAGCCGCGTTTCCGGGGCGGCTTTGTGCAAGGCCAAGGTTTGTCTTCGTATCCAATCGGCCTTGCTTCTCAGCGACTGATGCGTTTCCATGGGCGTCATCCTGCCGTTTGAAGGTGATTGACCGCCGGGTTTCATCCGCAATGCCTCCGCCAACAGGCCGGCCGATGGACCTCAACCGCCCTGTTTGGGCGCTGGAGCATCTGCGCCGCGGGAAGAACAAGTTTTTCCCTTGCCCTCGGACCAGGCTGCGCCAAATTGATCCGCCTCTGGCAACAAGAAAACCGCGGCTTTGCCAAGACTCGACCGGAACGACGGCACGTACGGACACGGGGGCCGGAAGCCGGCCTTGGCCTCAAGACCAAAGCCACGGCGTCGGTAGCCGGACAGGTCCTGCTGAACAAATCAACAGAGGGCCTAGGCATGATTCGCCTCCCAGCGCTGGAGCATGGAGGCGAAACGGCGCTCCTGGGGATGGGATTCCGAGAAGGACTTGAACAGAGCCAGAGCCTCGTCGCGCCGTCCTAGTTCATCTAGATACTGGCCGAGGTTCCAAACATAATCGGGGTTGTGCCCCCCTCGTTCCACAACCGAACGCTGTTCGACCACGGCCTGCTCGCGGCGTCCGGAATACCACATTACATAGGCCAAAGCGTTGCGGGCCTCAATCTGGTCGGGGTCGTTGTGGAGCATTTCCTGAAAAATTCGCTCCGCTTCTAGATAACGACCTGACTTGGCGAGTTCTTCGCCTTGTTTCAACGAGGGCAGAGAGGAACCCTGAACGGAGGGGAGTTGAGCGACCGGCGTGGCTTCAGGGCGGCGTGGGTGCGGGCCTTGGCCGTTTCCGGTCCAGCCAATCGGCAGGCTTAGCACTTTGGCCTGCTTGGCGCCGTTTGGGCCTGGGCCGGACTTGTCGGCGTGCCTAGGCTGCTGGCGGCAGACCTTCAGGATCAGTTCCAGGTCCCGACGGCAGGGAGATCCTTCGTCGGTCAGCACCGCCAGGGCGTTATGGGCCGGTTGCTGCTTGTTGCCGAGAAATTCCTGGTATTGCCCTGCCATGACCGTGGAGAAGTGGCGGGAAAGCTCGTGATCCACCATCTGGCTAGCCTTCCGGAAGCTGAAGCCCGGCATGTCCTTGATTGTCGAGGCCAAGCTGAATCTTAGGATGTCCAGGGAAGAGCTTCCCGCGGGCCTGGACATGAGAGCCATCAGGCTCTCTTGCTCGAAATTCAAGATTCGATTCGGGTGGGTTTGATGCACAACCGAAATGCAATCGAGAATCTGAGCGGGTCCGGCCAGGGACATGACCGAGCATGGCCCAAGCTCCGGCCCCAGATAGCGGCTGTTCATCCTGTAGGCATCGCGATACATCAGCCGCCAGAGGTCCTTTCGCGCAACAAAGTAGAGTGTGCTCAACCCGATGCCCAGGTAGGTTTTCCAGCGGGTCAAGGGGTCCTGATCGTCTACGCGCATGAAGAAACCATAGTCCTGGGCGTACATGGCCATCGCCCGCCCGTGGGCGCCCTCACCTTCCAGCACCATGTTCAACCTGTGCCCCGAAGTGGCGGGGATGGCGGGATTGGTGTCCAGGAAATCGGCGCAACGGCTCAAACCCGTGGGAACAAGGAAATCATCATCACAGGCCATGGTCAGGTAGGGAGTGGGTGCCCACTCGATCATTTCCTTGACACAGGTTCCGTCATGGCAGAAGTGCTGCTTGGGCAAGTACCGGTAAACGATATGCAGACGATTCGAGTGGCGGCGCACGACATCCATGTTGGCGTTCAGGTTCCGCTCGTCGGTGGAGGAATCGCCGATCAAAATCCAACCATCGAATCCCGCGCTTAGATAATACGCAAGGCTGCGTTCCAGGAATTCCGGCCGATCCATGGTCGGCATCAGCAGGCTCACCTTGCCATCCCCCCTAGGGGCATGGTTCACTGAATGGCTTGCTGGAATCCGGGGTGGGTTGGCGAAAAAGGCGGATCGCTTGTCCAGAGTGCCGATAAGGGCCCCCCACAAGGGACGCATGGGCTTTAGGCGATCAATGGGGCTTACGTGGATGCCCTTTTTGCTGAGTTCCAGTTCGCTGGCCAGCGCTCGGCGGGCGGGGGCGGCAATTTGCATCAGGTCGGGGATTTGGCAAACGCCTCCGTTGTGCAGCCGTTCCAGGTTAAGAGCGGCGTCCAGAAACATGTTCGATTCGGTGGCCAACTCGGTCAGCAACCTTACCGCCGCGGGCAAGTGTTGTTCGCCGAGCCTTTTCAGGCGGATTGCTTCCAGCTTTTTATAGGGCGCAAAAGCCGGGTCCAATTGGACCGCCTTGGCGGTCAGGGGAGCCCAGGGTTCGTACATGCCTAGGTAGGCATACATGGAGGCCAGGATCAGGCGAACCATTTCCCGCCGGTGATCGCCAGATTCCTGGTGGCAGTGACATACCAAATCAAGATAGGCGCGATAGTTGAAGAAGTCGCTTGCGAAATCCCAAGGGAACACATCGTCCTCGGGGCTGATCTCCCATTTGTCGGCTGACGTGGCCACGGTAAGTTCGGCCAGACGCAGAGCTTCGGAAATCTCGTTGGGGTTGCCAAAATGAAGGGCCGCGCGCATCCAGTTGAATCGCAGGACCAAATGGCGGGGATACCGGTCCACGGCGCGCCGATAAAGGCTTAGGGCGCGGGCCATGAGGCCCTCATCCCTGACTATGCTCGAATCCAGCTCCCCAAGCCGTGCGCTGTGAGCATATTCCAGTACCAGCTCCCGGCAGAGGTCATTGTAAAGATTGGCGCCAGCTTCGGGCCCCATCTCCTCCAGCCACCGCTCCTGGCTGGCCTGACGCAGGGCGCTCTGCACCTTCAGGTCCGGTGAAGGTAGCCAGCCGCGGCTCATGGTCATGCGCTTTTGGCGGTATTTACCTGTCTCGACCCTTGTGCGGGCGGCTCGCGGGCGAGCCGCCAGGTACATCAGGAACCTCATGTACTCCGAAGTAACCCGCTCCAGGCCGAAGTCCCGCCGCACGGCCTCGGCACCCCGCAGAGCCCTGTCCTCGAAGCGGTCCCAGTTTCCCAGAATTCGCTCCAAGGCCGCGGACAAATCGCCGGGCCCTTCACCGTAGGTAACCACGCCTTCGTTCTCACCGTAGAAAAGAGAAAGGGTGCATTTCTGTTGCACCGCCAGGGCGCAGCCCATGGCCAAGGCCTCCAGGCCCCGGGTGGGCATGGCCCCAGGG
>JAJZPI010000075.1 GCA_021811275.1 Deltaproteobacteria bacterium | reverse complement strand
CTGGGTGATACGCAGGCCGCCACTACCCAGCGATATGCCCACTTGGGGGCCGACCCCATACGGGCCGCCAATGAGGAAGTGGGCCGCCGCCTGGCCGAGGCCCTTAGCCGGCCGGTTGAACATAAGGTAGTGCCCCTGCCCAAAAGGCGATAGGCAGTCGCTATTGACTACTGTAACCATATGGGTTACGCTATAGTTCAAAGAAAGGGCAGCCGATGATAAAGGGCTTCGCCCACAAGGGGCTGGAAGAATTCTACCGGCACGGCAGCAAACGGGGAATTCAGCCTAGCCACGCCAGGCGGCTAATGGACATTCTGCACTTGCTGGACGCGGCTGCCACGATTGAAGATATGGCCTTCCCAGGTGCCCGGCTGCACGAGTGGTCAGGCCGAGGAAAGGGCACTTGGTCGGTTGACGTTTCCGGGCCTTGGCGGCTGACTTTTCGTTTCGAGGACGGCCATGCCCTTGATGTTGATTATGTGCAACCCCACTGAGGGAGCTTTGCCATGAAGGAAAGAACCGTAGCGCCCACCCACCCGGGAGGCATCATTAAGCGCATGTACCTTGAGCCCCTGGGCATGACCAACACGGCTTTGGCCGAAGCCTTGGGGGTTTCGCGCAAGACCGTCTCCAAGATCGTCAATGAGCGGGGCGGAATCAACACGGACATGGCCTTGCGCCTGTCCCGGGCCTTCAACACCACCCCCGACCTGTGGCTGAACTTGCAACGCAACCATGACCTGTGGCACGCGACGCGCAAGTCCAAGGACTGGTCCAAGGTGAAGCCGGTGAAGGGTTTGGAGGCGGTCCGGGAATGATCGTATGACAAAGCCCCACAAATTAGCGCCCCTGCATCCAGGGGAGGTGTTGTTGGAGGAATTTTTGCCCCCCCTGGGCCTGAGCCAAAACGCCTTGGCCCGCGAACTGAAGATACCTCCGCGTCGGGTTAACGAAATCGTGTTGGGTAAGCGGGGCGTGTCGGCTGACCCCGCTTTGCGCCTGGCTCGCTACCTGGGAACGTCGGCTGAGTTTTGGCTGGGCCTGCAAACCGACTATGAGCTTGACCTGGCCAGGGACAAAGCCGAGGCGGATATAAGGCGCGAGGTCAAGGCTGGACCTTGGGTCACTCGAACTACTGTGGACAGCACAGCGCACGCCTAGTTGACTTTCTCTCGGGAAGCTCAAGATGGCGACGCCTGAACGAAGTGGCTGAAACAGAACTCATACCCGAAGCTGACAGGAACCCATGGCCACCCTGGAGAGAGCGATAGCAATCGCGCTTGAGGCCCACCAGGGGCAGCGGGACAAGGCCGGCGCTCCCTATGTACTGCACCCCTTGCGGGTCATGCTGCGCCTAGAGTCGGAGCCAGCCCGCATCGCGGCTGTGCTGCATGACGTGGTGGAGGACAGCCCTTGGACCCTCGAGGGCTTGGCCCGGGAAGGCTTCAGCCCCGAAGTGCTGGCCGCCCTGGAGTGCCTGACTAAGCAGAAAGGCGAAGTCTACGAGGCCTTTATCGAGCGGGTCAAAACCAATCCCTTGGCCGTGGAAGTGAAGAGGGCCGACCTGCTGGACAATCTGGACTTGCTGCGACTGCCCGAATTGAGCGAGAAGGACTTGACCCGGCTAGCCAAATATCACAGGGCTTGGAAGGCCTTGCTACCCCTATAGCGTTCGCAGAGAGCGCCCACTTGGAGCATTGATGCCTAAAAAGACGATGCCTAAACCAATGGCCGGATACAACGCTCGCTGGGTGCCGAAGGATGAAGACCAGCGGATAGAAGCGGCGGTTTCCGCTTTCGGGCATCGCGATATCAGCTTAACGGATAACCATAAAGAACAGCTTAAGAAGGCTGCCAAATTCTATTTTTGGGATATTCACACCAAGTCCGAACGGCCAACTATGTCGGAATGTCGCAATGCATTGAAGAAGTTGATGACGGCCGCCCAACAGTTTGAGAATGCGCTCGAAAGCCTTGATCGAAGAACATATGAACTTCTTAAGTCGCCCAGCGCAACTTGGGACGCGCGAATAAAAGACAAGAAATCTGCATCAAACTGGCACTTGGCCGCCATGGTCGCTCTTCACGAAATCAGGGGCAAGAAGGACAAGACGAAAAAAGCAGACGATGCCTTGCAAGGCTTGCTGTTTGCTGTTGCTGAGGTCTACGAGGACGCCACTGGAAAGAAGGCGCGCCTATCACGAAAGGAAGGCACCATCCCGGCAGGGCCGTTTTTTCGGTTGGCAAAGGGTTTTCTTATTGCCCTGCAAATATTTAAGCCCAACCGTGATGGCAGCACAGACCAACACGACGAAGCTATATACCATGCGGCGGGTGAAGCCTTGAAAAACCGCCGCTCCCCAAAAAACGTAATTAGCTCCCCCTGAGGGCGTTAATTCTCACATACGACAAGCCCTGCAATGATGGCTAGGGTGTTCTCCAGATAACGCGGCACTTCGCCGCACAGACTGGAGGACCCCATGCTTTCCCAAGCCTACTTTTCAACCGTACAAGCCGCCAGCTACCTCGGCCTTTCCCGCCGTACCCTCGAGGGCTTCCGCTGTAGAGGCGGGGGACCGGCATTCATCAAGGCCGGCCGCCGTCGTCTTTACCGGCGAGAGGACCTGGACGCCTGGGCCTTGGCCAACCGCCGCGCCAGCACGTCTGACCCCGGCCCCCAAGCCGCCTGACCTGGGGAATGCCCATGATCCCCGCTGTCAGAGTGTGCGACGCCTTGGGCTATGTCCTGGCCGGACTGCCGGTGTTTCCTTGCCAGCGCGACAAGACGCCGTTAACCCCACACGGCTTCAAGGACGCCAGCAACGACCCCGCCCAAATCTTTGCCTGGTGGGGGAGTCTGGAGGCCGAGGCCCTGGGGCTGGCCACGGGGGCAGCTTCCGGCCTGTGGGTGCTGGACGTGGACGCCCCCAAGCCTGACCGCAATGGCGATGGACCGGCCGCCCTAACGGCCTTGATACAGGAGCACGGCCCCTTGCCCGCCACGGTCGAGCAGGTCACAGGCGGCGGGGGCCGGCACCTGTTCTTCGCCTGGCCTCGGGATCGATTACCGGTCAGGAACAGCGCCGGCAAGCTAGGCCCCGGCTTGGACGTGCGCGGGGAGGGCGGCTATGTGATTGTGCCGCCCAGCCTGCATCACTCCGGGAACCGCTACGCCTGGGCAAAAGGCCTCGCCTTAGAGGAAATGGAACCGCCCCAGGCCCCGCCTTGGCTGCTGGCCATGGCCAGGGGTGGCACCAGCGAGCCGCCGCCGTCACCGCCAGCGCCCAGGGCCAAGGGCGCAACCCCCTATGGCCAGAGGGCCTTGGCGAATGAACTGGTGGAGCTTGCGCGCGTGGCCCAAGGGGAGCGCAATGAAGCCCTCAACAAGGCCACCTTCAAGTTGGGGCAACTGGTGGCCGGCGGGCAGCTTGAGCGCGGCCAGGTCGAGGCGGCCCTTTTGGGCGCGGCCTCGGGCCTGGGCCTGCCGGAGCGGGAGGCGCGGGCCACGATCAAGAGTGGCCTGGAAGCGGGCCTGAGGGAGCCCAGGGGACCTGTGCCGGCCCGCCCAGGCTTGGCCACTACCACAACCACCGATGAAGAATGGCAACCCGATATCAGGCGGTGGCCAGTTCTGCCAGAAGCGGCCCTATCTGGGCCGGCCGGCGACTTGGTGCGCCTGGCCTGCCAAGATTCCGAGGCCGATCCTGCCGCCGTGCTGGTGACTTTTTTGTCCCGATTCGGCATCGAGGTTGGACCCAGCCCTCATATCCTGGTCGGCGACGCCAAACACCCGCCCCGTCTTTTCGCCGTGGTGGTGGGGGCGTCCAGCAAGGCCCGCAAGGGGACCAGCGGCCAGCCGGTGCAGCGAGTGTTCACCTTTGATGCCCAGGCCCCGCACCTACCCGCCCACAATTCGCCTGGGCCTCTAAGCTCAGGCGAGGGACTGGTTTGGAAGGTACGGGACCCCATTGAAGCTTGGCAGGTGGACCGCAAGACCGGCGAGGGCAAGTATGTCATCAACGACCCCGGCGAGGACAACAAACGCCTATTTGTCCTTGAAGAAGAATTTGCCGCTGCTTTGCAGAGCACCAAGCGGGAAGGGAACACCCTCTCCACCATCCTGCGGACCCTATGGGATAGTGGCAACGTTGACCCCTTGACCAAAACCGCCAAGGCCAAGACCACCGGAGCCCATGTGGGGGTGGTCACGCACATCACCGCGCCTGAGCTGGCCCGGCTGCTTGATGAAACCGAAGCTCTGAACGGCTTTGCCAATCGCTTCTTGTGGGTGTGTGCCAAACGGGCAAAGTCGGTCCCCTTCCCACAGCCATTGCCCCAGGCTGAGGTCGCGGCCCTACAGCGACGAATCCTGGCGGCTCTGGAGATGGGCCGGGAGCTTGGCTGTCTAAACTTCGACCAGGGCGCGCGTGCTCTTTGGTTGGCAGCTTACCCCGACCTTTCCCAAGACCACCCTGGCCTGGCCGGCACGGTCATCAACCGGGGTGAGGCCCAGGTGCTTCGCCTGGCCCTGGTCTACGCCTTGCTGGACAGCGCTCGGGAGATTCGGGCCGGCCCCTTACAATCGGCTTTGGCCCTATGTGGCTATTGCCGAGACTCGGCTCTGTACATCTTTGGCCGGGTGGAGGCAGACCCCATCACCAAGCGAGTGCTCACCGCCCTGGAGGCTGGGCCGATGACGGCCACGGAATTGTATAAGGCCCTGGGCAACAGCGTAAGCAAGAAGCGATTGGAGATATCGCTTGGCGAACTGATTGCCGCTGGCCGGCTTGAGCAGATCAAGGAGGCTGGGGCCACCAAGCCCAAGACCATCTATCGCCTTACCGAAAAATCCGAATTTTCCGAAATATCTTCTCCTGACCCTAGCGCGCCTCAAGATAATTCGAATTCTTCGGATAATTCGCCGGCGCGAATCGGCAATCAAGGCCTTTGGGACGGCCCGGCGGAGGTGGCCCTATGAGCGCCTTGGCCGCACTCAGGGAGCTTGGTGCCCAGCCCCGCCTTGCCCCTGACGGGCGGCTGGTGGTGGGCGGGCTTGACCGCCTGCCCCCGGGCCGTGCCGTCCGGGCGGTTGAACTGGCCCGCGCCCACAAGGCGGAAGTGCAGGCCGAGCTAAAGGCCCAGGCCCTGTCCATTACAGCCCTGACCAGCGACCAGTGCCGCGAGGTCCCGGCCTGGCCGATAAAGACGCAGCGATTATTTGCGACCTACCTGGACGCCTTGGAGGCCCAAGGCTACCCCCTGCCGGTGGCTGAGGCCCTGGCCTTTGCCCAGGTGAAATACAAGACCAATGCCACCCGGGTGGTGGCCGGAACAGAACCCGAAGGAGTAGACCGTGGCTGAAAATTCAGAGGCAAAACAGCGGGGGCGGCCCTTCCAGCCCGGCCAGTCCGGCAACCCGGCCGGCAAGCCCAAGGGAGCCCGTCACAAGGCCACCCTGCTGGCCCAGGCCCTCTTGGAAGGCGAGGCCGAAGCCCTGGCCCGCAAGGCGGTTGACCTGGCCCTGGCCGGGGACACGGTGGCCTTGCGGCTGTGCCTGGAACGCCTGGTCCCGCCGATCAAGGAGCGGGCGGTCAACGCGGCCCTGCCAGACATACTGGTCCCAGGCGACGTGGTGAAGGCCATGGCCGCCGTCCTGGCTCAGGTGGCCAAGGGGAAGTTGACCCCTGGCGAAGGCCAAGAGCTTGCCCGGATCATCGAGGTGGCGGGGAAGTCCATCGAACGGGAGCAACTGGAGCAGCGAATAGCCGCCCTTGAGGCGATGGTCAAGGAGAGACGAACATGAGCCTGAGGACGAGGGTAGCCAAGATGGAGGCGCGTTTGGAAGTGCAAGATGATGCCTGTATCGCATTTTTGGCTTGGGTGGCCCGCACCGTGGAAGAGGAGCGGGCCAAGTTGAGCCCCGAGGCGCGGGCCGAACTAGAGGGGCTGGAGGCGGTCATTTCCGATATGAAACAATTGGCCTGCGAACGAGCCGGCGTGCGGCCTCCCGCCTCACTTTCCTTGGGGCTGATCCTGGAGCACGCCGACGCCACGCAAAGGGCCTGCAAAGAGCACCTCGCCGAAGACGAAAAACAAAGATTGATGTTGTCCCTGGCCAGACGGGCAGCCATAACCGGGCATGGCGGCGAAGATGAATATGCCGTGCCCTACGCGAATACAGCGGCCGGCCTGGTCAGAACCCAGCCATGAAGCATGGTGGTTCAGTCGCCCCTGAACCAAGCCCGCCTGGCTGTGCGCGGCCAATGACGCCCTGGATTCGAAAGGCCTTTTTCTGCTAGGGTAGGCCTGCACATCCCAAGACGCCGCAAGGGGGGGAGCCATGCCGCGCCAGATATTCAACACACCAGTACATCTTATTGTGCAATTGGCTTAACGGAATGCCTGGCCTAAGCGAAGCAGACACCCGAGCCAAACTCATTGACCCGGCCATCCATCAATGCGGCTGGACAGAGGACCTGATCCGCCGCGAGGAAACCGCCGGGGCCATCGAGATCGGCCAGGGTGGCCCGCGCCGCCGCCCCAAGGGGCGGGTGGATTACGTCCTGCGGATCAAGGTCACACAGGAAAGCCAGCCCGTGGCCGTCGCCTTGATCGAGGCCAAGGCCGAGCGCCTTCCCCCTGGCCATGGCCTGGAGCAAGCCAAGCTGTACGCGACCTGCAAACGCCTCAACGTGCCCTTTGTTTATGCGAGCAACGGTCACCTGTTTGTGGAGTACGACCGCTTCTCCGGCAAAACCGCCGCACCGCGCCCCTTGAGCGACTTTCCTTCCCCCCAAGCCCTGCGCCAACGCTATGAGCAAGGCATGGGCTTCTCTCTGGATAGCGAAGCAGCCCGGCCCTTACTCGTGCGGTACATGGGTGGAGAGGCCACCCGCCGGTACTACCAGGACGCTGCCATTCGTGCGGTGCTGGAGAAAATTGCCCAGGGCGAAAAACGGGCGCTGCTCTCCCTGGCGACCGGAGCGGGCAAGACCTTCATCGCGGTGAACCTACTCAAGCGCATAGCCGACGCGGGCCAGTTGCGTCGCGCCCTCTTTGTCTGCGACCGTGACGAACTCCGCTCCCAAGGGCTTGGGGCCTTCCAAAACGTCTTTGGGGCCGACGCCGCCGCCGTTTCCAGCGGCCAGCCGCAAAAGAACGCCCGCATACTGGTGGCCACCTATCAGACCTTGGACGTGGACCAAGAAGAATCGGAAGCCAGCTTCCTGCTCACCCACTACCCGGAAAACTATTTCAGTCACATCGTGATTGACGAGTGCCACCGCTCGGCCTGGGGCAAGTGGTCTCAAGTGCTGACTCGCAACCCCCAAGCCGTCCAGGTGGGCCTGACCGCCACCCCGCGCCAGTTGAAAATAAGCGAGCGGTCCAAGGAGGCCCAGGCCGACGCCCAAATCACCGCCGACAATTACCGCTGGTTTGGCGAGCCGGTCTATGAGTACGACATGGCCCAGGGCATCGAGGACGGCTATCTCGCGGCCTGCGAGGTTCACCGCTTTGATCTATTCCATGACGACCATATTGAGAGCGAGCGCGTCCAGGGCGTGGGCCGGGAAGATTTAGAAGGCAAGCGTCTGACCGACGCGGACACCGGCGAGGAGCTTTCGGCGGACGAGGCTCGTGACCACTACGGCCTTCCCAGCATTGAAGACCGTCTGCTCATGCCTGACCGCGTGGCGGCCATGTGCCAAAGCCTTTTCGCCCAAATGCTGGCCACCGGCGGCCCTGAACAGAAGACCATCATCTTTTGCGCCCGTGACCGCCATGCCGACGAGGTGGCCGCCGTCATGAACAACCTCTATGCCGATTGGTGCGCCCAGCAAGGCAGGATGCGCGCCGAACCCTACGCCTTCAAATGCACCGCCGCATCGAGCGGCAACGAATACCTGGCCGACTTGCGCGGGGCTTCACGCCGCTATTTCATCGCCGCCACGGTGGACCTGCTGACCACGGGCGTGGACGTGCCCAGCGTGCGCAACATCGTCTTCTTCAAGTACGTCCGCTCGCCCATCGCCTTTTACCAGATGGTCGGACGCGGAACCCGGCTCTATGCACCCGATGGCAAGCTGATGTTCCGGGTCTACGACTACACCAACGCCACCCGGCTATTCGGGGACGATTTCGTCACCACCCCGCCCCGGACCGGCGGCGACGACGGCGGGAGTGGCGGCGGAGGCGGAGAAGGCGAGCGCACCATCCGGGTGGAAGGCTTCGAGGTGCGTGTCACCGCCGCTGGCCGCTACATCGTTACCGAGGTGGACGGCAAGGCCATGCCGGTCACGGTGGAGGAGTACAAGGAGCGCTTGGCCGCGCGGCTGGTGGCCCAGGCCCCGACCTTGGATAAATTTCGCAAGAAGTGGGTGGCTCCTCCCCAGCGCAGGGAAATGCTGGCCCAGTTGCCTGACGCCGGCCGCTCGGCCCTTCTGGTGCGCGACCTGGAGGAAATGCGCGAGTTCGACCTGTATGATGTGTTGGCCGAGTTGGGCTACGGACTGGCACCTAAGACCCGTGCCGCCCGAGCCGAGGCCTTCGCCTATAAGCACTCCGCCTGGCTGAAAGGCATGCCCAGCAAGACCGCCGGCGTGATTTCCGCCATAGCCGGCCAGTTCGCCCGCGCCGGCACCGACGGCCTGGAAAACCCTGCCGTCTTCCAGACGCCCGAGGTGGTCAACGCCGGAGGCTTGACAGCCCTCAAGGCCCTGGGTAAACCGGCTGACGTGCTCAAGGAGACCAAGACCAGGATGTTCGCCGCCTGAGGCGGCAAGGAGCTGGGACATGGAGAAAAAGCTAGTTGTCCGCCTGCATGCCAGCTTCGAGGACATGCTGCAAAAGGACCCCGAAACTGGAACTGAGTTCTGGTTGGCCCGGGACCTGCAAATGCTCCTGGGATACAAGGACTGGCGGAACTTTCTCAAGGTCATAGAAAAGGCCATAACGTCCTGCACTAACTCAGGGTTTGACCCCCAGGACCATTTCGTTGAAATCACCAAAATGGTCGAGCTGGGTTCGGGCGCCAAGCGGGAGATAGACGACATAGCCCTGAGTCGCTATGCTTGCTATCTCATTGCCCAAAATGGTGATCCCTCCAAGGACCCCATTGCGTTTGCCCAGACCTACTTCGCTCTTCAGACTCGCAAGCAGGAAGTCGTCGAGCAACGCCTGGCCGAGACCGAGCGAGTAAGCGCCCGACATAAGCTGACCCGCTCGGAGAAGGAGCTATCAGGGATCATCTATGACCGCCTAGGCGACAACGACAGCTTCGCCCGCATTCGCAGCAAGGGCGACACGGCTCTCTTTGGGGGCAAAACCACCCTGGACATGAAATACCGGCTGGGGGTGCCCAAAGGGCGTCCCCTGGCCGACTTCCTGCCCACCATCACCATCAAGGCCAAAGACTTCGCCAACGAGATAACCAACTTTAACATCAAGCAAAATGAGTTGCGCGACGAGTCGGGCATCACCCAGGAGCACGTCAGGAACAACCAGGAGGTTCGCCGATTGCTCCAGGACCGGGGCATAGTTCCCGAGCAACTGCCGCCGGCCGAAGATGTGAAGAAGGTGGAACGCCGGCTGGCCTCTGAACAGAAAAAGCTGCCCAAGCGGGTCAAGAAGCTCCAGGTGACTGGTCCCGAGGATGGGGAATGAGTCGGAAGGGGACTGCCGCGCGCGCTGAAGAGGCTCAGACCCTGCCCGCCGGGTGGCGGTGGGTGCGGCTGGGGGAAGTTTGTGAGTTAAACCCCAGGCGTCCTGCATTAGACCGCTCCGATGATAGACCAACCTCATTTGTGCCGATGACTGCGGTGGATGAGGTGAGGGGTGTCATCGCCAAGCCGGAACTTAAGCGTTTCGCGGAAGTAAAAAAAGGATATACGTACTTCACCGAAGGGGATGTCCTATTCGCTAAAATCACTCCCTGCATGCAAAACGGCAAGCATGCCATTGCGCGTGACTTGATAGATCATATCGGGTTTGGCTCCACCGAGTTTCATGTCATCAGTCCAGGAGTTCATGTTTCTTCGGAATGGGTTCATTTATACGTCAGGCAGAGATTTGTTCTTGACGATGCCACGGCCCATTTCACCGGCGCGGTTGGCCAACAGCGAGTGCCTGATTCTTATCTGGCTTCTCTTGAAATACCTCTCCCTCCTCTTCCCGAGCAAAAGCGCATCGCCGCCATCTTGAACGGGCAGCTTGCGGCGGTGGACAACGCCCGCGCCGCCGCCGAAGCGCAACTGGAGGCCGCCAAGGCCTTGCCAGCTGCCTACCTGCGTCGGGTCTTCCCAAAGCCGGGGGAGAAGCTGCCGCAAGGCTGGCGTTGGGTGCAGTTGGGAGAAATGTCGGACTTATTACCCTCCAAGTCCATCGCCTCTGATGGAGATGCTGAAGTCCAGGCGATCACTACTGCGTGTTTAACTGAGACTGGGTTCAGCCCTTTGGGGATCAAACCGGCGCGCATGTGGTCGGCAGATGCTCCGTTGTGTGTGGTCGCCGCCGGCGAAGTCCTTATCGCTCGTAGCAACACGCCGGACCTGGTGGGGCGCGCGGCGATGTTTGAAGGCACGCAGGCCGAGGTGGTGGCTTCTGATCTCACCATACGAATTCGCACCAATTGCAGGTTGGAGCCGGGTTACCTTACCAGTTATCTATCCTCGATATTTATCAAGGGCTATTGGAAGGAAGCTTCGGGCGGCGCAAGCGGAACGATGAAAAAGATAACTCGCACTCAGGTTGCGGCGCTCTCCGTACCCCTGCCACCCCTCGACGAGCAGAGACGGATAACAGGCCAGATCGCCGAAAAAATGACTCGGGCTAGAAATGCCCAGGCAGTCTTTGAAGATCAGTTGCATGACATCAACGCCCTCCCAGCGGCCCTGCTGCGCCGGGCCTTCAGCGGAGAGCTCTAGCCATGCCCCGTGGCCGCAAAAAAAGCACCAATGGCAATGGCAACGGCCGCGCCCTTAACGGTCAAAGCTCGGTAAACGGCGCGGTCAAGTCCATTTGCGACATCATGCGCCGTTCCAACTGTGCTGGTGCTCTGCAATACGTGCCCGAGCTGACCTGGTTGCTGTTCCTGCGCATCTTGGACGAGCGCGAAATGCGTGAAGCTGAAATGGCCGAGGCGGTGTCAGCCGAATTTTCGCCGTCTTTGGAAGCCCCCTATCGGTGGCAAGACTGGGCAGCTCCGGAAGGTGCCAAGCGGGTGGAGTTGCAAAACGGGGCGTTGGGGGCCTTCTTCGGTTTCGTCAATGGGAACCTGCTGCCCTACTTGCGCGGCCTACGCGAGCGCCCCAACGCCTTGCCCCGCCAGAAGGTCATCAGCGAGATTCTCTCCGGCGTGGAAAGGGTGCGCATAGACACCGAGCGCAATCTCTTGGACGTGCTGGACAAGGTTAACGAAATCACCGACCAGGCCATTGACCCCACTCATGTCTTCCCACTCTCCCAGGTCTATGAGGGCCTCTTGCTGAAGATGGGCGAGAAGGGAAACGACGGCGGCCAGTTCTTCACTCCCCGCGAGGTGATCCGGGCCATGGTGCGGGTGATAGCCCCTCAGCCTGGCGAGACGGTCTATGACCCCGGCTGCGGGACCGGTGGGTTTCTGGTGCAGTCCTACCAGCATATGCAAGAGGGGTTTGGCCAGGCCGCCACCGCCGAACAGATCGAGACGCTTAAGCGCCGCACCTTCTTCGGCCGCGAGAAAGAGAACCTGATCTACCCCATCGCCCTGGCCAACCTGATCCTGCATGGCATAGACGAGCCCCACCTTTGGCACGGCAACACCCTCACCGGCAACGAGATATACGGCGGGCTCTTCCAGGACGCACCATCGCTCTATGACGTGGTGCTGACCAACCCGCCCTTTGGTGGCAAGGAAGGGAAAGAGGCTCAGACCCGTTTCGCCTACAAGACCAGCGCCACCCAAGTGCTGTTCCTGCAGCACGTCATCGACAGCCTCAAGCCGGGCGGGCGTTGCGGCATTGTGCTGGATGAGGGTGTGCTCTTCCGCACCAATGAGACGGCCTTCGTGCAGACCAAGCGCAAGCTGCTGGACGACTGCGACCTGTGGTGCATCGTCAGCCTGCCGGGCGGGGCCTTTGTCAACGCCGGCGCGGGCGTCAAAACCAACCTGCTGTTCTTCACCCGTGGGCAGCACACCGAGCGCATATGGTATTACGATCTCTCCGACGTGAAGGTGGGCAAGAAGTCGCCGCTCACCCTGGCCCACTTCGAGGAAATGTTTCGCCTGCTGCCCGGGCGCGCCGATAGCGAACGCAGCTGGACCGTGACCCGTGCTCAGATCGAAGAACGGGGCTTTGACCTCAAGGCGGTCAACCCTCACCGCAAGGTAGAAGTGGACGAGCGCACGCCCGAGGAAATTTTGGACCAGATCGAGGCTCATGGCCGTGAGGTGGCCAAATGGCTGGTCGCGTTGAGGGGCCAGGGCCGAGGCGGGCCTGCCTGAAGGGGGATGCCATGTCCGCAGGATGGATAGGCCGATTACTCAGCAAGTTTGGGATAAATGCGCCAGCGTGGATCAAAGGCAATAGGAAGGGCGACACCCTCTTGGAAAGCGAAGGCTTCCCGTACATCAGGGACGAAGAGGGCTTGATATACAACGTGAATGGCGAAGGCAAAAAGTCCTTAATCGAGGATGCGGAAACGGCTTCTAAGATTTGGTGGAATTGCCGGGAGGTGGACTCAACCGTCTTCGCCAGGCTGATTTATCAGCGCGAACGCTCCCGTCGGCTACGGGCCGAAAAGTCGAAAAGGCAGCCGCCCGAGGGATAGTTTGAGGTTGGCCCGTCATTGAAGGGGGTATGGAAGCGACCATGCCCCTAGGCCGTTGCGCCCGCCTCGCCGCGAGCATTTGCCAACCCCGCTACTCCCCCAAATCTCTCCCCGTGCTTACCCCATGCTTACCCGAAATAATTAGGGCCTAGGCCTCTCGGCCTAAGCCCTTGATATTCATGGAGCCGGCGATGGGATTCGAACCCGCGACCTGCTGATTACGAATCAGCTGCTCTACCCCTGAGCTACGCCGGCGATCATCATGCTTGTAACAGAGCGCCGTGCCCGCGTCCAGCGTGAAGCGGGGCGGCAAAGCCTTTGCGGCAGCCGCCCCGCCGTGGGTCTGGCGCGCTTGAAAGGCCTAGGTGCCCATGGTCCAGGTGTTCAGGTACTGCCTCTGCTCCTTGGTGAGCTTGTCTATGCCAACGCCCAGGGCGGCGAGCTTCAAGCGGGCCACCTCGGCGTCGATGGCCGGCGGAACGGTGTAGACTTGCTTTTCCAGCTTGGCGGCGTTTGCCTTCATATAGGCCGCGCACAGGGCCTGGTTGGCGAAGCTCATGTCCATGACGCTGCTGGGGTGGCCCTCGGCGGCGGCCAGGTTGACCAGCCGGCCTTCGCCCAGCACATAGACGCGCTTGCCGCTCTGCAGGGTGAACTCCTCGACGAAGTCGCGGATTTCCCGCCGCTTCTTGGTGATCTTGCCCAGCCCCTCCAGGTCCAGCTCCACGTTGAAGTGGCCGGAATTGGCCACGATGGCCCCGTCCCTCATCTGGGCGAAGTGCTCCTGGCGGATGACGTGTATGTCGCCGGTGACGGTGCAGAAGAAGTCGCCGATGGGCGCGGCCTTGGCGATGGTCATGACCCGGTAGCCGTCCATGACCGCTTCCAGGGCGCGCAAGGGGTCCACCTCGGTGATGATGACGTTGGCGCCCATGCCCTTGGCGCGCATGGCCACGCCGCGTCCGCACCAGCCGTAGCCGCAGACCACGAAGTTGGAGCCGGCCACCAGGCGGTTGGTGGCGCGGATCATGCCGTCGATGGTGCTCTGGCCGGTGCCGTAGCGGTTGTCGAACAGATGCTTGGTGCCGGCGTCGTTGACCGCCACGATGGGATAGGCCAGGACGCCGTCCTTGGCCATGGCCCGCAGGCGGATTACGCCGGTGGTGGTCTCCTCGGTGCCGCCGATGATGCCGTCAAGCAGGTTGCGGCGCTCGGAGTGGATGACCGAGACCAGGTCGGCGCCGTCGTCCATGGTGATCTGGGGCTTGAAATCCAGGGCGGCGTTCAGGTGCTGGTAGTAGGTCTTGTTGTCTTCGCCCTTGATGGCGAAGACGGGGATCTTGTGGTCCTTGACCAGGGAGGCTGCCACATCGTCCTGGGTCGAAAGGGGGTTGGAGGCGCAGACCACCACCTGGGCTCCGCCGGCCTTCAGGGTGGCGGCCAGGGAGGCGGTCTCAGTGGTCACGTGCAGGCAGGCGGCCAGGGTGACGCCCTTCAGGGGCTGATCTTTGACGAAGCGCTCGCTGATCTGCTTGAGCACGGGCATGGAGTGGGCGGCCCACTCGATGCGTAAGCGGCCCTTCTCGGCCAGGGCGATGTCCTTGATGTCATATTTCATATAAATAACGCCTTCCTATTTTTTCTTGCCCTTGCCAGCCAGCATGGCCTTGAGTTCCTCGGCCTTGTCAGCGACTTCCCAGGTGAAGCCCTCCTCCTCGCGGCCGAAGTGGCCGTAGGCGGCAGTCCTCTTGTAGATGGGCCGCTTGAGGTCGAGTTGGGCGATCATGGCGGCGGGGCGGAAGTCGAAAACCTTGTTGACCGCCTCGGCGATCTGACGGTCGCGCACCGTCCCGGAGCCGTAGGTGTCCACCATGACCGAAACCGGGTGGGCCACGCCGATGGCGTAGGCCACCTGCACCTCGCAGCGGCTGGCCAGGCCGGCGGCCACGATGTTCTTGGCCACGTAGCGGCCATAGTAGGAGCCGGAACGGTCCACCTTGCTGGGGTCCTTGCCGCTGAAACAGCCGCCGCCGTGGTGGCCGCGCCCGCCATAGGTGTCGACAATGATCTTGCGGCCGGTGACGCCGCAGTCGCCGTGGGGGCCGCCCACCACGAAGCGGCCGGTGGTGTTGATGAATATCTTGGTATCGCCGTCCATCATGTCGGAGGGGACGATCTTGCGGATCACCTCGTCCATGATGGCCTCCTTGAGGCGCTCATACTTCACGTCGGGGCTGTGCTGGGCGGCGACGACGATGGCCTCAACCCGTTTGGGCTTCATGTCCTCGTACTGGATGGTGACCTGGGTCTTGCCGTCAGGGCGCAGGAAACCCAGTACGCCGTTCTTGCGCACCTTCGCCAGGCGGCGGGCCAGCTTGTGGGCGAAGGCAATGGGCATGGGCATGAGTTCGGGAGTTTCGTCGCAGGCATAGCCAAACATGATGCCCTGGTCTCCGGCCCCCTGTTCGCCGAAGAGGCTGGTGGAGGCGGTTACTCCCTGGCTGATGTCCGGCGACTGCTTGTCGATGCTGGTCAGCACCGCGCAGGTCTCCCAGTCGAAGCCCATGGAGGAGTTGGAGTAGCCAATCTCCTTGATGGTGTTACGCACGATATCCGGGATGTCGACGTAGGTCTGGGTGGTGATCTCGCCAGCCACGATGGCCATGCCGGTGGTCACCATGGTCTCGCAGGCCACCCGCGAATCGGGATCGTCCTTCAACATGGCGTCCAGGATGGAATCGCTGATCTGATCGGCGACCTTATCCGGATGCCCTTCGGTAACGGACTCGCTGGAAAAAAGATAATTGGCGCCCATGCCTTAAACTCCCTTTGTTAGTCAAGACCCGATATTTAACCAGCCTAGTCCAGTCGTGTCAAGGGTTGGTCTTTCTTCGGCTTTGTCCCTGCCGCCCGGCCCGGCGGACGGCTGCGGCCACCGGCCAATCCTGCGGGGAGGCCCTTTTGCCCGGCTGTCACGCCCCTTGCCCGGCCGGGCCGATGGCTTTAGCCCTCCGGCCACCGCGAGGGCTGCGCCAGACTTGGCCCGCATGCCAATCAGCGCTCAAGCTACTCGTTTGAACGCTAATTCGGTATTAAACAGAAATCGCCATGGACTTGCGCCATGGCGATTCCCGCAAGGACGGCCTGGGGCCGTTGCCGTCAAATATCAGCCGGCTCGGGCAGGGCCCGGCTTATTGGGCGACCTTGAGGAAGGCGGTCTCGCTTTTGGATTCCTTCTTGATGCGATTGCCGGCGTCGACCAGGACCACCACCGGCTCGTGGGCGGCCGCTTCCTCCTCGCCCATCCAGGCGGAGGTGACGATGATAAGCAGGTCGCCCACGTGGCCCTTGCGGGCGGCGGCCCCGTTCAGGCAGATCACGCCGCTGTCGGCCGGGCCGGGGATGACGTAGGTTTCGAAGCGCTCGCCGTTGTCGACATTGTAGACCTTGATCATCTCGTAGGGGATCATCTGGGCCGCGTCCATCAAGGTCTGGTCCACGGTGAGGCTGCCCTCGTAGTGCAGGTCGGCCTGGGTGACCTTGGCGCGGTGGATCTTGGACTTCATCATGTGGCGATGCATGGCTAGCTCCCTAATTCAGGGCCAGGTTGTCGATCAATCGCGTATTTCCAATCCAGACGGCCAGGCACAGGCGGGCCGGGCGGTCGAGGGTGGCCAGGGGTTCCAGGTTTTCGGCGTCGACTATCTCCAGGTACTCCAGGCGGGCCTCTGGTACGGCTTCTATCTCGGCCCTAGCCGCGGCGGCCAGGGCGGCGGCCTCGCGCTGGCCGGCATCGGCCAGGGAGCGGGCCCGGCTCAGCGCCCGCCAGAGGCACAGGGCCTTGGCGCGCTCGGCGGGGCTCAGGCGCGCGTTGCGGCTGCTCATCGCCAAACCATCGGCCTCGCGCACCGTGGGCCGGCCCACCACCCGCACATCCAGGTCCAGGTCGCGGGCCATGCGGGAGATCACCGAAAGCTGCTGGAAGTCCTTTTCGCCGAAGGCGGCCAGGTGGGGCTGCACGGCGTTGAAGAGCTTGAGGACGACGGTGGTCACGCCGTCGAAGTGGCCGGGGCGGTGAGCCCCGCAGAGGCCCTCGGTCATATTGGCCACGCTGACCTTGGTCAGGAAGCCCTCGGGATATATGGAGGCCGGGGTGGGGGCGTAGATCACGTCCGCGCCGTGCCCGGCGCAGAGCCGGCGGTCTGCCTCCCAGGTGCGGGGGTAGTGGTCCAGGTCATCCTGGCGGTCGAACTGGAGGGGGTTGACGAAGATGCTTACCACCAGCAGGTCGCAGAGAGGGCGGGCGTAATCCAGCAGCGAAAGGTGGCCGGCGTGCAGGGCGCCCATGGTGGGCACGAAGGCCAGGCGCTTGCCCGCGGCGCGGGCCGCGGCGCTGAAGGCGCGCATCTCCTGGGGGGTGTTGAAGACCTGAAGCTGGTCGGTCATGGCTTTTTCCGTCCCGGTCGCCCGCAGGCGATCCAAGCGGCTATGCGCCGAAGCGACTTTTCCGGCCAAGGCCCGCCGGTTTAATGGGCCTGCCCGGGACCCCTTGTCCTCGCGCGGCCGCCGGCTCCTTGACCCGTACGGATACTGCCCAATTATAGGCCCGTCCGCGTCCAATGCAAGGGCCTTGCGCAAGAGTTTTGCGCGAGCTGGACAACCGGACGATCGCCCGCACCATTAGCACGAAGCCCCTGGGCCTGTCAACCGCCCGCGCCGGGTTTTGGCCACGCTGGCCCGGGCGGGCCGGCGCGGCGCGCGCCCGACCCGCGGCGCCCCAGGCGGCACGCCTGTGGGGTTGAGCGGGGGGCCTGGCGGGGATATGCTTGATGCGGGGCCGGGGAGGCCGGCCCGCAACCCGCAACCCGCAACCCAGTGGAGTCGCGCCTTGTCCGGAAACCAAACCTGCGGGGGGGCCGAGGGGCCGTCCCATCTCAACGAGACCTTTCTGGGTCACGCCCTGACCCCCAGCAACCTGGGCATGATTCCCCAGGCCGAGGCCTACGGCCGTTTCGAGCGCCAGTGCGGCGACGCCCTGGAGCTTTACCTGCGGGTGCGCGAGGGGGTCATCGCCGACGCCCGCTTCATGACCGAGGGCTGCCTGGCCACCATAGCCTGCGGCAGCGCGCTGACCGGCCTGATCAAGGGCTTGAGCGTGCAAGAGGCCGCCCAGGTCTCCCCCGCCGAGTTGCAGGAGGCGGTGGGCGGCCTGCCGCCGGGCGAGGAGCACTGCGCCGAGATGGCGGTGGGCAGCCTGCGCCAAGCGGTCAGCGACTATTTCGCCAAGCGCCAGCACCCCTGGCGGACCTTGTACGACCGGCGCTGAGACCGGGCCCTGGCCGCAGGGCCGGGCCTCCGGAGGATTTGAATGCCGCAACCGGACGTTCGCGACATCCCCCCCGAACTGCTGATGGCCCTTCTGGACAATCCCCACGAGTCCCAGATCCTGGTGGACGGGGAGGGGATCGTGCGTTTCCTGAGCTCCCACAGCGAGGAGATGTACGGCAAGACCCAGGCCGAGGTGGTGGGCCGCCATGTCCACGACTTGAACCCCGAGAGCCAGCTGCCCCGGGTGCTCAAGACCGGACGGGCGGAGATAGGCCAGCTGCTCAAGATGAAGGGCGGCGAGCGTCTGGTGGCCCGCATCCCCCTGCGCGACCCCCAGGGACGGATCGTGGGGGCGGTGGGCAAGCTCATGGCCTGGCATCCCCAAAAAATAGCCAAGATGGCCCGCCAGTTGGAGCTTCTGGAGAGCAAGCTGAGCTATTACGAGCAAGAGCTGACCCACCTGCACCGCAGCCGCTACACCCTGGACCGTTACGTGGGGGAGTCCAAGAAGGTCCAGGACCTGCGCCGGGCGGCGGCCCAGGCCGCCATGAGCGACCTGCCGGTGCTCATCACTGGGGAGACGGGCACGGGCAAGGAGATCCTGGCCCACGCCATCCACCAGCTCTCCAGCCGGCGCGACCGCCCGCTGGTGAAGGTCAACTGCGCCTCCATTCCCCGCGAGCTGTTCGAGTCCGAGCTTTTCGGCTATGAGGGCGGGGCCTTCACCGGGGCCAGCCGCCAGGGCAAGCCGGGCAAGTTCGAGCTGGCGCACCAGGGCACCATCTTCCTGGACGAGGTGGGCGAGTTGCCGGTGTCCATGCAGGTCAAGCTATTGCGGGTGATCCAGGAGCGAGAGGTGGAGCGGGTGGGCGGCACCCGCACCCTGCGCCTGAACTTCAGGGTGATCGCG
>JAJZPI010000074.1 GCA_021811275.1 Deltaproteobacteria bacterium | reverse complement strand
AAATTTACCATGGTCTGGCGCAGGCATTTGGCTCTCCGCCGGTGAAAGGCGCACGCCTCCTTTTATTATATCCAGAAAATGCTCCAGGCCGAAAAATTCGCCGCCGGTGCGCGGAACAGCTGGTTGGGGGTGTCCGGCGCTCTTTCTCCTAGGCCAAGACGGTGAGGGCTATAATTAAGATTTCCCCGGGCCGAACCTTTCTTTTCCTGGTGCCGGCTTGCATCTTGCTACCGGATGGGGAGGCTGTTCAGCTTTATCACGCCGGTTCGCCACCTGAGCATAGCGCGCCCGAGGGTCCCGCCGGAACAGGTTCAGGCCGGCAGGGAAGGGCACGGCTTGCGGCTAATCTGTCCACCTTCAGCGGGCCAAATGATGTCAGGCTTCCTCGGCAGCCAGGCATTATCATGCGGCATGGGCCTTTCCCATTGCTCCTTACGGCGCACCCTGGGGGCCGCGCGGCGGCTGTTGTATAATCCTCTCTGATCGGTCTTGGCTTCCGTTTCCGCAAGACGCGAGGAGACCAGCTTGGTTGGCTATCTTGGCAGAGACCTTAAAAGATGGCCTTGACAATACACGGGTCGAAGATGGCGGCGCTTGCGCGGCCTTGGCCGCGGGATTTCCGGTCCAGGGCTCGACGAGCGACACCATCTACGCCGACCTCTTCCAACCGGCTCTTAATTGTGGGATCGAACTTTGGAAGCACGTCCGCTCGGCCAGCAAGTTCTGGGGCTAGGCACGCCTCGCCGGCTGGCAAGCCCCAGGGCGGCGGGAGTCGGCGGTGGTTTGGATCGCGGCTAACGCCGCCTGATGGCAGGTGATCGACATTATGAACACGGCGAGCAAGACGCCCGGGCTTCCGCGCTTGAGCCGGGCCGGGCTGTCCCCGGTCCACCAGTTGAAGGTGCTGGACCACCTGGGCAAGCCCAAGCAGGTGGCCATTCCCGGTGAGTCGCCCCTGACCATCAAGGTGGACGGCCGCGAGATAGTCACCCTGATGACCCTGGGCACCAACCCCGAGGAACTGGCCCTGGGCTACCTGCGCAACCAGCACCTGCTGGAGCGAATAGAGGAGGTGGAGTCGGTCTTGGTGGACTGGGGCAAGGAGACGGTTAACGTCGCCACCCGCCACGGCCAGGGCATACCGAACCTGGAGGAGAAACTTTCGCGGGTGACGGTGACCAGCGGCTGCGGGCAGGGCACCCTGTTCAGTTGCACCGTGGACAAACTCTATGAGCGGAAGCTGCCCCGGGTGCGGGTGCGGCAATCCACCATCTACGCCCTGCTCAAGGCCGTCGCCCCCCTGAACCCCATCTACCGCCTGGCGGGGACGGTGCATGGCTGCTGCCTGTGCCAAGCAGACCGCGTGCTCATGTCCGTGGAGGACGTGGGAAGACACAACGCGGCCGACACCATCGCCGGGCGTATGTGGCTTGACGGCATGGACGGCGGCGACAAGATACTCTTCACCACCGGCCGGCTGACCTCGGAGATAGTCATGAAGGCGGCCTTCATGGGCATCCCGGTGGTGATTTCCAAATCAGGGGTGACCAACATGGGCCTGGAACTGGCCCGTGACATGGGCATGGTGGTCATCGGCAGGGCCAGGGTTACCAGCTTCCTGATTTTCAACGGCGGCGAGCAGGTCGAATTCGATGCCGTGCCCAAATCGAGGCCGCTCTCCGGTGAAGCGCAGGCATAATCCGGCAACCTCGGCAGCCTCTTGGTAAAACGAGGCCGTTGCACAAGCCGGGCGTTTGGTATCAATTGAACCGGCGCGCGGCAAGATGAGGCCGGGCCTGGCCGCCAGTGACGCGGCCTAGGAAGTTCCTTCCTTCTCCTTGCCTTTCCTGACGATGGTTCGCTTCCCTTCGGGTATCGGCGGAGGAACCGGCTCGCCGGTGAACTTTTTCACCGCGCTGAAGCGAGGCGGGCAGGCCTCGAAGCAGGTGCCGCACCTTATGCACTTGTCCTGGTCAATAACGTGGATGAGGTTCTTGCCGCCGATGATGGCCTCCGCCGGGCATCTCTTGGCGCAGGTCATGCACGCCTGACATTTTTCGGGGTCGATATAGTACGAGATTACTTCGTTGAGCAGTTCTTCGATCTCGTCAAGGGTGTAAAACTGATCGTAATCCCCCTTGGCGGGCCGCAGGGCGAGCTTCTCCCCCTTGGCGATCTTGATATAGGGAACCAGTTTAGAGACCTCTTGAATCCTTTGTTTCAATTCGTCCAGGCTCAGCCCTTCGGTGGATCCCAGCGGCCCCAGCGCCCTTATCTGCCCGGAGAATTCATCAGCTACCTCGCTGAAGAGAATGCCATCGCCGGCGGACATGAATTCGACTCTCAAGCGGTCCGGGTTGAGGCCGATGTGCTCCATGATTTTTTTGCACAGGAGCGCCATGTTGAGCGCGTGGTAATTCCCGTGGGTAATGTAGTTGCACTCGCCGAGGCGGCAGCCGCCAATGAATACCCCGTCCATGCCGTTGGCGAAGGCCCGGAGAATAAACTCCAGGTCCACCCGGCCGGAGCACATTACGCGAACAACCCTGAGTTCGGTCTTATATTGTAGTCTGGAAACTCCAGCCAAATCGGCGGCGCCGTACGCTCACCAGTGACATAGGAAGCCCAGTATCCTTGGTTGAAACCTAACTCCGGCACTCATTCTATCCGTCCTCTATTGCTTTGGATCAGGGCGTAATTAAATCGCATGTTTTCACGCGTCTCCAACCGCAGCGTCGAGGGGTGGTTGGGAATCTTGCTTGGGCAGGGCGGCGTCAATCTGGCTCAGGAGTTCCTCGTCGGTGAAGTGCTTGAGATAAATCGCTCCGGTTGGGCACTTGGCGTTGCAGAGCCCGTCTCCCTTGCAGATCACTGGATTGACGACGGCCTTCCGGCCCTGCTTGGTATCCCGGAATTCTATGGCGCCATAAGTGCAGGCCGAGATGCAGGCACCGCAACCCATGCACTTCTTCTCCCGCACCTCGCATACGGAACCCGACACCGTGACGATATCGTGCGAGAGGAGAGTCAGGGCCCGGCCCGCGGCGCCATACGCTTGGTTGATGGTTTCCGGTATGTGCTTGGGGTAGTGGGCCGCCCCGCAGAGATAGATGCCCTGCGTGGCGAACTCGACGGGCTTCAACTTGACGTGGGACTCCTTGAAGAAATCGTCGGGACCCAGGGAAACCTTGAACAGTTGCGATATCTCCTGGTTGACCGGGGAGGGGATGACCGCGGCGGCCAGGGCGACCACGTCGGCGTCGATGGCCAACTCCTGGCCAAGAATGTAATCGGGCAGGGAAACACGCAGCACAGGGCGGTCCTCGGCCTCGGCCGCTTCGATCTTGGGCGCATTTTCAGGTTCATACCTGATGAACTTTATGTCCTGGTTTGATGCTTCACGATAGAAGTCCTCGCGGAAGCCGTAGGTCCTCATGTCCCGGAATAGTATGTAGATGTCAACTTGAGGGTTGATTTCCTTGAGTTTCAAGGCGTTCTTCACGGACTCGCCGCAGCATATCCTGCTACAGTAGTTTCTCTCTTCATTTCGGCAGCCGACGCATTGGATCATCACGACGCTTTTGGCGTTGGCGATCCTTTCGTCGGTCTTGGCGATTAGCTCCTCCAACTCGAGGTGGGTCACCACCCTGTCATCTTGGCCATAAAGATACTCAGTGGGCTTATAGACATCGACACCCACCGCTATCACCGCCGCGCCGTGCGCGATCTCGGCAACCCCCCGGTCGGATTTGATCTTGGTCACGAAGTTGCCGACGTAGCCGGTAGCTTCCATGATGGTAGCGCCGGTGTAGACATGTATCGCCGCATGGCTGTATACCTTGCGCATTAGTTCGCGCAGATAGGCCTGGACATCAAGCCCTTCAAGGGTATGGTGAATCTTGCGGGCGATGCCGCCCAGCTCGGAGTCTTTTTCCACCAGGTAGACATCATGCCCCTGGTCGGCGATGGACAGCGCGCAGGTCATGCCCGCTATGCCTCCGCCGACCACCAAGGCGGCCTTGTTCACCGGCAGATTGATCTCCCGCAATGGTTCCAAATGACAAGACCGGGCCACGGACATCCGTGTTATGTCCTTGGCCTTCAGAGTGGCCTCCTCTTTTTCCTTGGAGTGGCACCAAGAGCAGTGCTCTCTGATGTTGGCCATGTCGTAGTAGTATTGATTGAGGCCGGCTTCACGGAGCGTGTCGCGGAATAAAGGCTCAAGAGTTCGCGGGGAGCAGGCGGCCACAACCACGCGGTTGAGCCCCTTCTCCTTGATCATGTCGGTTATTTCCTTGGCGGAATTGGTGGCGCAGGAGAAGAGCTGTTCTTGAGCATGGACCACATTGGGCAGAGTCAGGGCATATTCGACTGTGGAAGGCACATCGACGATTCTGCCGATATTCGCCCCGCAGTGGCACACGAAGACCCCAACCCGCGGCTCCTCTTGGGAGACATCCTTCTCGGGTGGGTAAAGCCTGTCCTTGGTAAGCTTTCCTCGGCGATAATCGAGTAGTTCCCCGCATTGGGCTCCCGCCGCGCTGGCGGTAAAGACCGATTCCGGAATATCCATGGGGCCCTGGAACGCTCCACTCACGAAAATCCCCGGCCTGGTGGTTTCCATGGGATTGGTGGGGGCCTGCTTGCAGAAACCGTGTTGGTTGAGTTCGATGCCGAATTTGTCAGCCAGGCCCAGGTAATCGGCGGGAGGGTTGAGCCCAACCGACAACACCACCATATCGAATTCTTCTTCTTTGACTCCTTCATCTGACGTGGCGTATCTGACAACTACATTTTTGCTGTCAGGCACTTCCCTCACGATCGAGGCATAGCTCCTGATAAAGCGTATGCCGGGGAGCTGCTCGGTTCTTTGGTAATAGCGTTCGAAATCCTTGCCGTAGGCGCGGACGTCGTTATGGAAGATTGTGCACTGCGCATCCGCATCGTGGTCCTTGGTCAGGATCACCTGCTTCTGGGTGTAGGTGCAGCAAACGGCGGAGCAGTAGCTGTTGTCGCCGGGAGTGACCCGCCGGGAGCCGATGCATTGAATCCAGGCCAGCTTGCGAGGATGTTTCTTGTCGGAAGCGCGAAGTATCTCGCCTTCGTATGGACCGGTGGCGCACAGAAGCCGTTCGAAGTCCATGCTGGTTACGACATTCTGCAGCCTGCCGTAGCCATATTCGCTTTTTACCTTGGGGTCGAACACCTCGTAGCCAGGGGCCAGCACGATGGCGGCAACCTTGATTTCGAGCTTTTTGGGCCGTTCACCGAGGTTGATTGCGCCGGTCTTGCAGACTCCTTCGCAAATGCGGCACTTCTTCTCTTTTAAATAAATGCAGCTTTCATCAATATAAGCGATGAGCGGGATCGCTTGGGCGAAATAGATGTGCACGGCCTTGTTGTTGGAAATCCCCTGGTTAAATTGATCAGGGTACTCAACGGGACAGTACTCCACGCAGGTGGTGCAACCCGTACATTTATCCTCAATGACGTATCTGGGTTTTTTGGTTAGGGTTACTCTGAAGTCGCCTGCCTCTCCCTCAACAGTGTTTACTTCGGTATAGGAAAGAACCTCAATGTTCGGATGCCGGCCGACCTCGACCAGTTTGGGTGAGAGAATTCACATCGAACAGTCATTGGTCGGATAAGTCTTGTCCAATTGGGCCATATGGCCGCCAATTGCTGGGGACTTGTCGACCAGGTAAACCTTGAATCCGGCGGTGGCGAGGTCGAGCGAGGCCTGAATGCCGCTGATTCCGCCGCCGACCACCAAGACGTCTCCGAAATTGGTTTGGCTAAATCCATCCCTAATTTGCTGAATCTTGTCTGCCAGAGACTGTTCATTATCCATTTTTTGCAACCCCCTGACATATGTCAGCGTGAGACGTTACCGCATGGATACGATGGAAAGCGCTTGCCTAGATTGCTTCCTGGACAATTTCGGTGAGGTCCTTAACCTCAATTTTATCAACGATATCCAAAGTCAATTTGCTGTCCTCGAAGTTGGAAATGCAATAGGGGCAAGCTGTAGCCATAACCTCGGCCTCCACGCCGAGGGCCTGCGCCAGCCTGAGATCGGAAAATCGCTCGCCCTTCGGAGTTTCCATCCATATTCTGCCTCCGCCTCCTCCACAGCATAAGCTGTCCTTCAAGGAGTCGGGCATTTCCACAAGCTCCAAGCCGGGTATTTTTTTCAACGCCTCCCGCGGGGCGTCAAAGATGCCGTTATGTCTGCCCAGATAACATGGATCGTGGTAAGTAACCTTCTTGGAAAATTCCTTGCTGAACTTAAGCCTGCCCTCATTGATGAGGTCAAACAATAATTCCGAGATGTGGACAATTTCAAAATTCACTCGAAATTCGGGGTATTCATTTTTGAAGGTATGATAACAATGGGGTGATGATACCAATATCTTTTTGACCCCATTGTCAATGAAGGACTTGATGTTTTCCTTGGCCAAGCGCTTGAAAAGCTCTTCGTCGCCGGTTTTGCGGATGCTTTCTCCGCAGCAATTCTCCTGGGAGCCGAGTATCCCAAAGTCGACACCGGCTGCGTTGAGGATATTGGCCGTGGCTCTGGCCACCTTTTTCAGCCTCGGGTCGTAGCTGAGATAACATCCCGGGAAATATAAAAGCTCCATTCCCTCGGCGAAGGTCGGAACCGAAAGGCCCTCGGCCCATTTGGCCCTGTTCTTGCGCTCTTCGCTGAGCGGGTTGCCTTCCCCGATGAGGCTGGCGCTGACGGTGCGAATGGGCTTTACCGGGGTGGGGAACACGCCATATTCCGTGGCGATCCTGCGGAGGGCGACTCCCGACTCAATTTGCTTGACGTCCCTGGGGCATTGTTGCGGGCACCTTCCGCAGGTGGTGCAACGCCAGATATCCTCGCTTTCGATATCGGTCATGCCGAAGGCGGCTTGTCTGACAATTTTGCGCATGCTGAAGGGCCGGACTCTATTCCAAGGACAGACGGAATCACACAGACCGCACTGAAAACAACGTTTGAAGGCGTCACCGCCTTTATCTTTTATGACGTCTACAATCTCTTTGTAGTCAGCTACGTTTTCCACGGTCTGTCCCAGCCTGCTAATTTAGGTTGAGGGGCTAGCCCTTGTTTTGCGCGGACATCCTGGCCACGGCATCCAAGATTTTATCCAGCCCATATTTATTCGCCAGGCATTCCAGCCCGGCTTCCATGTCTTCCGTCTTCTCTTCTTCCGCGGCTTCTTCTTCCCTCTCCTCGTAGACCAGGGCGTCAACCAGGCACCACTTGACGCACAAGGGCTCTTCTTCGCCCTCGCACATGTCGCATTTCAAGGGAAGACCGGAATCCGGCTCCTTGAAAAGATCACGGGAGGGGCAGGAAGCCCTGCAGAAGGCGCACTCCTCGTACTCCTTGCCGTCGATGACGTACTTGTCCCTGCCCATGCATTCGGCGGCAGTGTACTCGCCCGCATACACGGGAACGTAGATATCTCTCAGTGGCTCGCGAATAACCCTGATGCGGGACCTCGCCGGGTTGTTGCTGCTATATTTTGGCGCAGCGTGAAAGGCGGAGCAGATCACCTCGCAGGCTCGGCAACCGTTGCACTTGTCGGCATTGACCTTGATCGTTTTGACGATCTTCTTTTTTTCCTCGCCCATCGCTGTTCTTGCCCTTCGCCCTAATTTTCCTTTTTGGCGGCCGGGGTGTCCGCGGGAGAGTCGCCTTTGTCACCCGGCAAGATTCCCCTCTTGATGAAATCTTCGGCCACATAGTCCAAGCCCAGGTCATGCAAGGCCTCTTTGGTGGGAATGCCTTGATCGTTCCAGCCCTTGAACTTGTAATAGGTGTCAAGGAGTTCCTTTTCCAGATCGGGGAATCTTTTTCTCCAATGGTTCTCGGGAGGCTTTTCGTCTTTTCTTCTCATGCCTCTTCTGATATTGATCGCCCTCACCAGATTGCGGTATCTCTTGGCCGACTGGGTCAGCGATTCCTCGTCCATCTCGATGCCCGCGCCGGCGGAGATGAATTTGGGGTAATTGTGAATATGATACGGCGGTTTCAGGGGGAATGAGGACAGCCCGGCGCACATGCCTAGGGCGTCGTCGATATAGTGCATTCTCTCCTGCCAATCGACGATGTCGCAAGCCATGCTGGGCGTCGGGTAGTGAGGAATGGATTTTTCCCCGCGCAATTCCCAGCCCAGGAAATATTGCTTGAACTTTTCATCCGGAACCTGGAACCAATCCTTCACAAAGGCCTCGCGTTCCTCCATGGTAGGGAAGGGAGCCTGGGGGAACTGCCCCTCGATTTGGGTGATGTTTATCTTCTCACCCGTGCAATACATCAAATAGTAAATAGGGTTGAGCATTCCCAGCTTGAGGGGCAGCTGCTCGTGCTTTTTGATGTTGTTGTGGGCATAGGCCTCGGCGCCCTTGCCTATCTGCTTGGCCGCCCAATGGGTGCCATTGGCCAAGACGTCCCCTATCCCTTCCCGCCTGACGATCTTGTCCAGCAACCAGCGGAAACGCTCTTCGTTGTCGGTGGGGAATCCGGGCATGTCCGCGTCGGTCAAGATGCCGTCTTCGTAAAGCTCCACCGCAAAGGCCATAACCTGGGGGGCGGAGAATCCGTCCACCCCGTACTCAGTGGCGCTCTGGGCGATGCCCAGGCCGAATTCCAGGTCCGCCATGGCTGCCATGGTGTAGGTAAGCTTTGAGAAGCACTTCATCATATAGGTGGGGAGGCCGGGTGGGGAAATCGTCGCGCCGCAAGTCATGGGGCAGTTATAGCAGCTTATGAGACGGGTGCGCATGCTGTCGAGGGTCGCGGCCCAATCTTTGGCGATTTCGTCGTTCCAAAAATCCTTTCGGCGGTGGCGGGAGTTCCCCCAAGAGAAATTCTCGGTGTGCCACTTCTCGTCATGGACTTTCATCTCTTGCGGAGAGCCGAGCCCGGCCAGGATCGGCATGACCCCTGGGATGGGGTTGGCGTTGCGGAATTTGATGTATTCCAGGACCTCATTGCACAGCTGCAGGAACTCGGCCGGCTGGGCGACGTTTATATCCTTGGTCCCCCGGACGACGATGGCCTTGAGGCCCTTGTCGCCCATGACCGCTCC
The DNA here is from genome assembly GCA_021811275.1 of Deltaproteobacteria bacterium. Classification (GTDB taxonomy): domain Bacteria; phylum Desulfobacterota; class Desulfarculia; order Desulfarculales; family Desulfarculaceae; genus JACRDC01. The sequence continues at coordinate 10,097 of JAJZPI010000074.1, read as the reverse complement.
TATGCCCCCGCGGCTGGCGCTGGACCGACCCTGCTCGATGGAAGCGAAGTAGACCCTGTTCTCGCCCGCCATGCCAATGGCCGCCACCTGGGCCTTGGGTTCCTTCAGTTCCTGCTTGATCAGTTCCGCGGTTTCAATGGCGCCCTTGCCCTTCAAATGCGAGGCGTCGCGGATTTCCACCTTGTCGTTGTTGATCCACAAATAGACGAGGCCGGGTGACTTGCCGCGAATGATCACCTTGTCGTAGCCGGCGTACTTCAATTCCGGGGCCCAGAAACCGCCCATCATGGAAAAGGCCATCAGGTTGGTCTGGGGCGAGATGGTCGAGACTATGGTGCGGTTGCAGCCCGTGGCGGGCGTGCCGCAAAGAAGCCCCGCTGAAAAAATCAGGATGTTTTCAGGGGAAAACGGCTCGACTTCCGGGCCAACCCGGTCCCATATCAACTTGGCGTTGGTGCCCAGCCCACCCAGGTAGAGTTCGGTTAGTTTGGGGTCGGTGGCGACCCTTTCTATGTTGCCTCGGGAAAGGTCGATTTCCAGATTGTATCCCGTTTCCGCGTACCTCATTTTCGCACCTCGCCCGAGTGACCTTTCCGACCTGTGGCAAGCCGGGGTTTGGGGCCTCGGCAACGGTCCGGCCTGCCGCCCTCAGCGCCGATGCCGTTCAAATCAGCGGCATCTTGGGATAGGCCCCTCCCTGAAGATCGCGTCTTCAACGGCGCCGCAGCCCCACCGTACAAGCCTAGGTCTGGATATTTAAGGAATTTTGCCAGAACCACCCCGAATGCTCTCGGCGATGGACCGTTGCCAGGCCACGCCCTAAAAGAAAAAATACCAATAAAATCAACAACTACCAACCAGATTAGTTACATTGTAGCCATAATATAACTATTTGTCAAAAATAAAATCGCCGGCCCGCCGCGCCGACAAGGCTTGGCGGCCCTGGCCCCTCCCTTGTCCCCACCTGCGCGGAATTTTGTAAAAATAGATAGTAATGTGATGCTGGCGGAGCATCGATCTGATCCGGCGTATCACGATTCAAGCCGCCCAGCTTGCCCACCAAGCCCAAGACGTGCGGGGTCTGTCGGCCGGGCGAACCCCAGATTGGTCCAACAGCCGGGGCATGGGGGCGCTGGTAAGCCTAAACCAGCCTGTGGTAGTATGAAACCGGCCAAGGCTCGGCATGGGGGAACCAACAAGCCGGCCATCAACGGGACGCACCCTTCCCCAAGCAAATCCAACCCTGCGGAGGTCAAGCGGAAATCGTATGCGCCTGGATCTGCGAGGCAAGTTCACCCTGGTCATAATAATCGGGGCCTTGGCCCTGATGGCCAACATTTGCGTGGTCTACTACGAGACCAACCACATGAACGCCACGGTCGCCGCCCTGGAGGTGACCGAGGATCTCTACAACACCATACTGGAAATGCGCCGCTACGAGAAGAACTACCTCCTGTATCAGGACCAGGACAGCATCGAGCAGACCTTGATCTACTTCGGGCGGGCCAGGGAATCGCTTGAGAAACTGCTTGAAAAACGCCAGAGCGGGCGGCGGGACCCCGGCTTCCGGTCCTTGGCCCAGGACCTGGGGGCCTACCAGGCCACCCTGGAGCGGCTGCGCGCCGACCCCCGTGACCAGGTCGCAACCAACCAAATCAGGGCCATAGGCAAGAGCCTGGTGGACATTCCCGAAGGGATGCTCAAGGTGGAGCGGCGCAGGGTGGCCCGGGCGGCCCTGAGCGCCTCGCTGTGGCCGCTGATGTCCATGGGTGCCATGCTCATCATTTTCATAGTGGGCACCACCCTGATGAACGGCAAGGTGATCAAGCCCCTGGCGAGCCTGGAGCGGGCGACCGAGAAGATCGCCCATGGCGATTTCAGCCCAATCCCCCACGCCGGGAAGGTGGAAAGCCAGGTCGACCGCCTGGTGAGGGCCTTCAACCGCATGGCCCAGGAACTGGAAACCACCCAGGAGCAGATCATTCATTCGCGCAAGATCGCCTCCCTGGGCACCCTGGTCTCGGGCATAGCCCATGAGCTGAACAATCCCATCAACAATATCATCCTGACCATCGACACTCTGGTCGAGGGCACGCACGTGGACGAGGAGCGGCGCAGGGTCCTTTTGGACGACATTCTCAAGCAGGCCCTGCGCTCCAGCGAGATCGTAAAAAACCTCCTGGACTTTTCCCGGTCTGAGACCTCGGTGTTCAAGGAGTTGGATCTAGCCCAGGTGCTCCGGGAGACGGTTAGCCTGGTGGGCAACCAAGTGGCCCTGTCCAAAGTCAAGGTGCGCGACGAGATCGCCGACAACCTGCCGCGCATCTTCGGCAACCGCCAGGGACTCCAGCAGGTCTTCCTGAACCTCATCGTCAACGCCATCCAGGCCATGCCCCAGGGCGGCGACCTCACCATCCGGGCCCGCAACGCGGGCGAGCGGGAGATCGAAATCCAGGTCCAGGACACCGGCCAAGGCATCCCCGAGGAGAACATCTCGGCCATCTTCGATCCCTTCTTCACCACCAAGGAGGTGGGCAAGGGCACCGGCCTGGGCCTCTCGGTCAGCTACGGGGTGATCAAAAAACACGGCGGGCAGATCCAGGTGGCCAGCAAGGTGGGCAAGGGCACCACCTTCACCGTGCTTCTGCCCGTGCGCGAGCTGGTGGGCAATGCCTAAGCCGGCCCCCTCGATCGTTTTGGTGGAGGACGACCCCACCACCGCCCGCAGGCTGGAGTCCTGCCTGACCGACCTGGGCTATCGGGTGCGCGCCTTCGGCGATGGGGAATCCTTTTTCCGCGAGTTCACCGCCGCCTCCCCGGACCTGGTCGTAACCGACCTCAAGCTGCCCGGCATGGACGGCATGGCAATCCTGAAGCGGCTGAAGGCCGGCCACCCCGAGGTGGAGGTGGTCGTCGTCACCGGCCACGGCTCCATCGAGACGGCGATCGAGGCCATAAAGGCCGGGGCCTTCCACTTCCTGACCAAACCCTTCCGTCTGGAGGAGTTCCGCAACCTGGTGGCCCAGGTGATGGAGAAGATCCGTCTGCGCCAGGAGACCGAGGAGCTGAGGGAATCGCTGCGCCAGCGCACGGGCATGGAGGGAATCGTGGGGGCCAGCCCCCAGATGGCCCAGGTCTTCCGCCTGGTGGAGAAGGTGGCTCCGCTGAACTGCCCCGTGCTCATCGAGGGCGAAAGCGGCACCGGCAAGGAGCTGGTGGCCCGGGCCATCCATCGCTTGAGCCCCCGCGCCCAGGGCCCCATGGTCTGCTTCAATTGCGGCGGATTCAGCGACGGCCTTGTCGCCAACGAGCTTTTCGGCCACGAGAAAGGCTCCTTCACCGGGGCCTTCAAGGCCAAGCGGGGCCTGCTGGAGGCCGCCGACAAGGGCACCGTGCTTCTGGATGAAATAACCGAGATGTCGCCGGACATGCAGGTCAAGCTGCTCCGGGTGCTCCAGGAGCGGCAGCTTTTCCGGGTGGGGGGCACCCGTCCCATCCATCTGGATATCCGGGTGCTGGCCGCCTCCAACCGCGACACCAGGGAGGAGGTGCGCGCGGGCCGCTTCCGGGAGGACCTCTATTTCCGCCTGAACGTGGTGACCATTCCCCTGCCCCGGCTGATCGACAGGGAAGGGGACCTGCGCCTGCTCATGGAGCACTTCCTGCACCAGTATTCCCAGGCCTACCAGAAGGGGCCCCTGAGCTTTTCACGCCAGGCCAAGGCCCTGCTGGAGGCCTACCGCTTTCCGGGCAACGTGCGGGAGCTGGGCAACGTCATCGCCCAGGCCGTGGCCTTGAGCGAGGGGCCGGAGGTGCTGCCCGAGGACCTGCCCCCCTACCTGGGCCAGGAGACCCGCGCCGACGCCTCCTCCCTGCGACCCCTGGAGGAGGTGGAGGAGGCTCACATCCGCCGGGTGCTGGCCGGAGTGGCGGGCAACCGGGGCGAGGCGGCCAAGATTCTGGGCATGACCAGGACCACCCTTTGGCGCAAGCTCAAGAAATACGGCCTGGCCGAGTAGGTCGGCGGGTGTCGCCACGCTCCGGCAGGCCGTCCGCGTCCCTCATGACAATTTGAAACCATGATGTTTCAATTTTCAACAGAAGCTGTGCGGCGTTTTGCAACCATTTATACCAAAATATCGTCTTGTTATATTGTGCTGTTTCATTGTTAAACAAATAACCTCCAGGCAACAATCGGCCTTTAAGTATAACTATTATAAATAATTAATAATAATTAGAAGGCACGCCTCTTGCTCTCTCTTGTTGGCCAGGAATCAACCAGCAGGAGGGAACATGTCCTGGTACATCTATCTACCAATCGCCCACCAAAGCGTATTTCTGCCCTTGGTGCTCGGCTCTGGATTCGTGGTGGGGCTCCTGTCCGGCTTGTTCGGGGTCGGCGGAGGATTTCTCATGACCCCGCTTCTGATCATGATCGGCATCCCCCCCACCGTGGCCGCCGCCTCGGACTCCAACCAGATCGTGGCCGCCTCGGCCTCGGGCACCTACGCTCATTACCGTCTGGGCAACGTCGATTTCAAGATGGGCCTCTACCTGCTGGCTGGCGGGGTCATCGGCGGCACCGGCGGCGTCCAGCTCATCAAGCTCCTGCGCCAGGCCGGCGATGCCGACTTCGTCATCCAGATAACCTACGTGGTGATGCTGGGCGTGGTGGGCGGCTATATGCTGGTGGAGAGCCTGCAAAGCCTCAAGGCCTCCAACGCCCCCGCCCCGGCCGCCCCGGCCCCGGCCAAGGAGTCGGCCTACAGCCGCCTGTTGGGGAGCCTGCCCTTCCAGACGAACTTCGACAAGTCGGGCATCGTGCTTTCGCCGGCGGTGCCGCTGTTTTTGGGCGCCCTGGTGGGAATCCTGGCGGCTATCATGGGGGTGGGCGGCGGCTTCATCATGGTGCCGGTGATGGTCTACCTGCTGCGCATGCCCATGCACGTGGTGGTGGGCACCAGCCTCTTCCAGGTGCTCTTCACCTGCGTGGACGTGACCATCATGCAGGCCTGGTCCAACCACACCGTTGATTTCATCCTGGCCCTGATCCTCTTGCTGGGCTCCACCATCGGGGCCCAGGTGGGGGCCAGGCTTTCCAGCAAGCTCAAGGCCGACCAGCTCAAGGTGCTCCTGGCCTGCGTGGTGGTGCTGGTCATGGTCAAGATGCTGGTGAGCCTTCTGCTCACCCCCAGCTCGCTGCTGTCCATCCATGGGGGGCACTAACATGAAGCGTAACGCCATTATCCCGCTGTTGGCCGCAATGCTGCTGGCCGTGATCTGCGGCCCCGCCCCGGCCGCCGAGCCCCCGGCGCTTTGCGTGCCCGCGGAGGTCAAACTGGATGTCCAACCCCCCGCCCTGACCATCGGCACCTTCTACTCCGGCCAGTCGGCGCGGCTCGTCGGCGAGTTGGAGGAGGGCCAGGAGGTGGCCCTGGAGCTGAAGGGCCCCAGCGAGAACGCCAGCTTCGACCTCAAGGGCAAGGTGGGGCCGTTTTGGATGAACCGGGGCTTGGTGCAGGTGGAGAACGCCCCGACGCTCTACATCCTGCTCTTGCCGGCCCAGACCCCTCCGGAGGCGGAACTCGAGTCCCTGGGCCTGGGCATGACCCATCTCAAGGGAGGCGTGAAGGTGGTCTCGCCCGGCCAGGATCCCGAGCAGATCTTCGCCAAGTTCCTGGAGTTCAAGAAGGCGTCCGGCCTTTATCAGCAAAGGAGCGGGGCCGTGACCTACGCCCCCGCCGGCCAGGGCCGCCGGGCATTCTACGCCGACTTCGACTTCCCCTCCTCCCTGGCCGCTGGCCAATGCCAGGTGGTGGCCACCGTCTTTGAAAACGGCGCCGTCCTGGGCCGGCTGGAAAAGACCTACGTGGTGGAGGACGGGCCGTTCCTGGCCCTCGTCAAGGGCCTGGCCTTGGACCGCGCCCTGCTCTTCGGGGTGCTCTGCGTGCTCATCGCCCTGGTCACCGGCGCGGTGATGGGCGTGGTCTTCAAGGGAGGCAAGGGAGGGCACTGATGGCCCAGGGGCCTGGCGGAAAGATCGGCTTCCTGCGCAGGCTCCTGCCCTGGGGCAAGGGGGAATCTATTCCCTTCACCGAGATATTCGGACGTTTCCAAAGTATTTTGCAAAAGAACACCAGGGCCATGGAAATAATCGGTGACATGGGCTCCAAGCTAGGCGGTGAATTTATCTTCGACAAGAAGTACTTGGTCGATAGCGCCCGCCAGGTGAGCGAGGTGGTGCGCTCCAGCGCCTACGACCTGAATTTCATCACCAGCAACAAGTACTTGGAGGTCTACGACGTCCTGGAGAACCTGAGCATGGAGCTGGAGATGGAGCTGGCGGGCAAGATCGTGGTCCACCAGCGGCAGAACATCTACCGGCTTGATGAAATAGGTGAGAACATGGACGACGTGGTGGGCATGAAGGCCTACAACCTCGCCCGCTTGGTCCACATGCCCATGTTCAACGTGCAGGCAGGCTATGTGGTGAGCATCGCCGGCTTCAGGGGATATCTGGCCTACAACAATCTGTTCGAGAAGATCGAGGCCCTGATCGCCGACTGCGCGGCCGGTCGCCGGGGCCTGGAGTCCGCCTCCCAGGCCATACGCCTGGCCATCCTGGGCGGGGACATCCAGCCCGACCTGCGCCGGGAGATCCTCTCGGCCGCCGAGGGCGTCTGCGCCGGCGCGCCAGAGCGTTGCTTCTTCTCGGTGCGCTCCAGCGCCCTGGGCGAAGACGGCGACCTGAGCTTCGCGGGCATCCACGATTCCTTCCTGAACGTCCCCTTCCGCGAGCTCTTGTCGAGCTACAAGAAGGTTCTGGCCAGCCTCTACAGCCCGGCCAGTCTGGAGTACCGCCTGCAAAAGCGCCTGCTGCCCATGGAGATGGCCATGCCGGTGCTCTACCAGCTCATGGTCAACAGCCGGGTGGCGGGGGTGGTCTACACCCTGGACCCCGTGGACCCCCAGCGCCAGGAATGTCTGATCAGCGCCTCATGGGGACTGGGCCGCACGGTGGTGGAGGGCGGGGGATCGGTGGACACTTACCGGATTTCGCGACAGGCCCCCTATCCCCTGGTGGAGCAACGCATCGGGCACAAGACCGTCATGCTGGCGCCGTTGCAGGCCGGCCCGCCCAGGGAGGTGGCCGGGGAGGACCAGGATCACTCCAGTCTGAGCGGCGGCGAGGCGGCCGAACTGGCGGCCCTGGCGCTGACCCTGGAGCGCTTCTTCAAGCGTCCCCTGGACATCGAATGGAGCCTGGACCAGGAGGGCCGGCTCTGGATCCTGCAGGCCCGCTCACTGAACGTGCGCGCGGGTTCGCGCTCGCGCAGTCCGGAACTCAAAGGCCTGCTGGATGACCGCGAAGTGCTCATCAGCGAGCATGGGGTGATCGCCTACCGGGGCATCGGGGCCGGACCGGTCTGCCTGGTGGAGGAGGGCGACGATCTGAACCTGGTGCCGCCGGGGTCGGTGGTGGTCTCGCGCTACAGCTCGCCCTGGCTGGCCAAGGCCATACCAAGGGCCAACGCCGTGCTCACCGATGTGGGCAGCGCCACCGGCCACATGGCCACCGTGGCCCGCGAGTTCAGGGTGCCGACCATCGTGGACACGGGCGTGGCCACCAAGGTGCTCAGGCCCGGCCAGGAGGTGACTGTGGACGCCGAGCGCAACCTGGTCTACGCCGGCCGCATCGATGAACTGCTGCACCATCACCTGCTTGAGGCCACGGCCTTCGAGACCACCTACGAGTTCCAACTCCTGCGCCGGCTGCTCAAGAAGATCAGCCCGCTGACGCTGACCGACCCCGAGTCGCCGGAATTCACCGCCCGCCGCTGCCAGACCCTGCACGACGTCATCCGCTTCGTGCACGAAAAGGCGGTGCAGGCCTTGCTGGAGGTGGGCAAGGCCCCCTGGAACCTCCAGCGGCGCGGCGGCAAGCGGCTGAAGTCCAGCCTGCCCCTGGATCTGGTGATCATCGACGTGGGCGGGGGGCTCGACGAAACCGCACACGCCAAGAGCCAGGTCACGCCCGAGCAGATCGTCTCGGTCCCCATGCTGGCACTCTGGCGGGGGCTCACCAGCCCCCGGGCCTGGAACACCGATCCCATACCGGTGGACTTCAAGGGCCTCATGGCCAGCCTGACCCGCACCAGGGCGGCCCAGGTGGACGGGGCGGCGGCGGGAATGAACCTGGCCGTGGTGGGCTCCAACTACCTCAATCTCAGCCTGCGGGTGGGATACCACTTCACGGTGGTTGATGCCTACCTGGGGCCTCTGCCCAACTACAACTATATCTATTTTCGTTTTGTGGGAGGGGTGACGGACATGACCCGCCGCTCCCGGCGGGCCGCCCTGCTCAGCGCCATCCTGGAGGAAAGCTCGTTCAAGGTGGAGATCAAGGGCGACCTGGTGGTGGCAAGGGTCAAGAAGATGAGCCAGGAGCGCACCGAGGACTTGCTGGTTCTCCTGGGCCGGCTCATAGGTTTCGCCAGGCAACTGGACGTGCTCATGAAGGATGACGCGGCCATCGATCTATATTTCGGGCAATTCATGGGCCAGCAACAGGATAAGCGGGGGGAAACCTCAAGCCATGGAGAATGACATGGGAAACAATTTGTCGATCTGCCTGCTGGACGACGAGCCCATCGTGGGCGACCGCCTGCGGCCGGAGTTGGAAAACGACGGCTATGAGGTGGAGGTTTTCACCGACAGCGCCAGCGCCATGAGGCGAGTGGGCGAGCGCTGTTTCGACATCGTCATCACCGATTTGAAGATGGAGGGCGCCGACGGCATGGCCTTCCTGGAGCTGGTGACCGAAAAGTGTCCCGGCAGCCAAGTCATCGTCATCACCGGCTACGCCACCATCGAGACCGCCCGCGAGGCCTTCGTCAAGGGAGCCTACGATTTCATCGCCAAGCCCTTCCGCATCGGCGAGATAAGGGAGGCGGTCAAGAAGGCCCGCAAGAAGGTGGGCAAGAAGACTGCGCAGTAAAGCCCGTACTGGAGAGGTAATCATGTTGTCGTCGCTGGTTGCCGTGGACCGCAATCTGGAGTCCAGCTTCGCCCTGCGCGCGGCCTGCTGGCTGGGGGGCAGGGTCCGCCCCATCCACGTGGTGGAGAACCCCGCGCGCGAAATGTCCTTCGGCATAGGCTGGGCGCGGCGCTCATGGGAGCATGACGCCGTGGAGCAGGCGCGCCTGGTGGTGGATGAACTGATCGTGGCCGAGCGCTACCAGTGCCCGTCCATCGAAGATCCGCTGCTCATGGCCGGAGACCCGGCCCAGCAGATCGCCAAGGCCCTCAAGGATCAGGGCCTGGACCTGCTGGTGCTGGGCGTGCCTTTCCGAGGGATGCAGGCCCACGGCCTGGCCAAGCGTTTCGGCCAGTATGCCGAAAAGGCCCACCTGGAAATACCGGCCCTGCTGGTGCGCGGGCTCGGCCCCATGAAGAAGGTCAGCGCGCTCACCGACGGCAGCAAGTGGGCCGAGGACGCCCTGGGGCTCCTGGCCCGTTCCGAGCCGGCCTCGGGGCGGGAGATATCGCTGATCGGCATCTCCCCCGGTGAACACCCCGACCCCGCCGCCGAGGCCCGCGAACTAAGCCGCGGGGCGGCCATCTTGGAGGAGAAGGGTATTCGGCCGGCGGCGGCCAAGGCCTCGGACTTGGGCGAGGAGGCCCTGTTGAACCAGCTCAGAAACTCGGATCTGGTGGTCTGCCCGCTGTTGCCCGAGGATAGGCGCCACCACCGCCTGACCGAGTACTGCGAGCACGCCTGCCGGGCCCTTTTGATCTTCCTGGGCGGGCCCTCGGCCTAGCCGGAAGCTTACACCGGGGGCCGTTCGGCGCGGGCCCCCCGCCTTAAAAAAATCTTAGGCGAGGAGGATTTCCCCCCTCGCCTAAGATGGGCGGCAAACTTGAGCTGGCGGCTCAGGCCTTTTGGACGTAGTAGCTGACGAAGCCCTGGCTCTCCTGGCTGTCCAGCAGCTGATCGCCCGAGCGGGCCAGGAAAGAGGGCAGGTCGTTGGCGGTGCCGGGGTCGGTGGACTTGATCTCCAGAATCTGGCCCGTCTGCATCTCCTTCATGATTTTTT
>JAJZPI010000073.1 GCA_021811275.1 Deltaproteobacteria bacterium | reverse complement strand
GGAGAAGGTCGGCAAGGCCGTGCGCCTTAGCGACTGGATCGCGGTGAAGTAGGAAAACGCGCCACCGGGGCGGGCGCGTCGCGCCCGCCCCTCATCTTCCGAAATCGGCGGCCGACCCCGGCCCGGACGCAGGCAAACCGGCTATGTCCTTCTTCGAAGTAAACGACCTGACCATGACCTTCGGCGGCCTCACCGCCTTGAGCGGGGTGAGCCTGAGCCTGGACAAGGGCTCCATCGCCGCGGTGATCGGTCCCAACGGGGCGGGCAAGACCACCCTATTCAATTGTGTTTTCGGCCTCTACAAGCCCACCTCCGGTTCCATCCGCTTCAAGGATCAGGAACTGGTGGGCAAGCGGCCTCATCAAATGGCCGCCCTGGGGCTGGGCCGCACCTTCCAGAACATCGAGCTGTTCAAGAAGATGACCACCCTGGACAACCTGCTCCTTGGCCGTCACCTGCACATGAAGACCGGTGTCTTAAGCGGGTCAACCTTCTTCCGTCGAGGCTCGCGGGCGGCCGCCGAGGAGATCGCTCACCGCCACAAGGTGGAGGAGATCATAGACTTCCTGGACCTGCAGTCGGCGCGCAACCGCTACGTGGGCGGCCTGCCCTACGGCACCCAGAAGAAGGTGGAGCTGGGCCGAGCCCTGTGCATGGAGCCCGAACTTCTGCTCCTGGACGAGCCGGTGGCCGGCATGAACCTCGAAGAAAAGCAAGACCTCATGATCTGGCTAAAAGACATCCAGGAGGTCTTCGGGGTGACTCTGCTCATAATCGAGCACGACATGCGCCTGGTCATGGAGATCAGCCAGCGCATCCTGGTCTTGAATTTCGGCCAGCCCATCGCCCTGGGCGCGCCCGACGAGGTGCAGAACCACCCCGAGGTGCTAAAGGCCTATTTGGGCGAGGACCACGCCGGGGTGGAAGCGGCCTGATGCTTGAGGTCAAAAACATAGAGACCCTCTACGGCCTGGTCATGGCCCTGCGCGGGGTGAGCCTGAGCCTGACCGAGGGCAAGATCACGGCCATCCTGGGCTCCAACGGGGCCGGCAAATCCACCATCATCAAGACCATCATGGGGCTGATCGAGGACCAGCCGGACAAGGGCACCATCTGGCTGGACGAAACGCGCATCGACGGCAAGGACACCGAGGACATCGTGCGCATGGGCCTGGCCTACGTGCCCGAGGGCCGCGAGGTGTTCGACGAACTAAGCGTGGCGGAGAACCTCATGATGGGGGCCTATACGCGCCGGGGCCGCGCCTCCAAGGCCGACCTGGACCGGGTCTACGGCCTTTTCCCCCGGCTGGCCGAGCGTGCCAAGCAGCTGGCCGGCACCCTTTCCGGCGGCGAGCAGCAGATGCTGGCCATCGGACGGGCGCTCATGATGCGGCCGCGCATTCTCTTCCTGGACGAACCCTCCCTGGGCCTCTCCCCCCTTCTGGTGCGCGAGATATTCTCCACCATCCGCCTTATCAACGAGCGCGACCAAACCACCATTCTTTTGGTGGAGCAGAACGCCTCCATGGCCCTGTCGGTCAGCCATTACGGCTACGTCATGGAGAACGGGCGCTTCGTGCTGGCCGGCACTCCCGCAGAGCTCATGGCAGACCAGGACGTGCAGGAGTTCTACCTGGGCATCAAGAGCGAGGTCTCGGTGAAGGGCTACCAGCGCTACAAGCGCAAGAAGCGCTGGCGCTAGGGACCTGAAGCCGGCCACGATGGCCTCCCCGTGCGCGCGGGTTGGAGTAAAATAAAAGACACGAATACCGGCGTACGCGGCCGGCGCGGCCGGCCCTAGCTTCAGGAGGGGCCTAATGCAGAATGGCGAGGGTCCCGGCCGTCAGCCAGCCTTGGCCTGGCTGGTGACCGTGGGCGCGGCGGCGGCGGTGAGCTGGCCCTTCTGGGCCGGCCCCCGTTATCGCGAGCCATGGTTTTTCTTCCTCTACCTCTTCCTGGTCTGGGCCCTGCTGATTATCCTTCTGCTCGTGGTCGGGCGGACCTTCTCGCGCTCCCAGGAGCCCCCGCCACCCAACTCGGACCAGGAAGCGGGGAGCGATGTTTGAGCCGGCCCAAGTTTTCCTGGCCATCTGCATGTACATGGGCTTGCTGTTCGCCGTGGCCCTCTACGCCGAGCGCAGGGCCCGCGCCGGCCGAAACCTGGGGAACCACCCCCTGGTCTACTCCCTTTCCCTGGCCGTGTATTGCACGGCCTGGACTTATTACGGCAGCGTGGGCAAAGCGGTGTCCACGGGCATGCTCTTCCTGGCCATCTACCTGGGCCCCACCCTGGGCATGCTGTTCTGGTGGTTCATTTTGCGACGCTTGGTGCGCATCAAGGAAATGCACCACGTCACCAGCCTGGCCGACCTGGTCTCCCTGCGCTATGGCAAGAGTCAGGGGGTGGCCGCCCTGGCCACCCTCGTCATCTTGGTGGGCATCACCCCCTATATCGCTCTGCAGCTCAAGGCGGTGGTCTCCACTTTCAACGTGCTGACGACTCTGGAACCCACGACCGAATTCTACGGGGGTCTGGTGCGCACCTCCAGCGGGGAGCTGGGCGTGGGGCCGCTGGTGGCCGGGTTGATGATCGTCTTCACCATCGCCTTCGGCGCGCGCCGCCTGGATCCCACCGAACGTCACCAGGGCATGATAATTGCCGTGGTCCTGGAGTGCCTGGTCAAGGTGGTGGCCTTTTTGGCGGTGGGTGTCTTCGTCACCTACTTCCTCAACCACGGCTTCGCGGACATCTTCGCCAAGATTGCCGCCCGCCCTTATCTGCAGCGCCTGGCCATCACCGGCGACGGCACCGCCGGCTCATACCTGATATGGACGAGCTACATGATATTGGCCGTGGGGGCGGTCGTGCTTTTGCCCAGGCAGTTCCATGTGGCGGTGGTGGAAAATTTCGCCGAGCGCCACATCTCCACGGCCGTGTGGGTATTCCCCCTCTACATGCTATTGATCAATCTTTTCGTGGCCCCCATCGCCCTGGGAGGGATGTTGCTGGGCTACCCGGCGGGCGAAGCCGACGCCTTCGTGTTGAGGCTGCCTTTGGACCTGGGATACAGCTGGCTTGCGCTGCTGGTCTTTTTGGGCGGCTTTTCGGCGGCCACGGCCATGGTCATGATCGAATCCATGACCCTGGCCACCATGATCAGCAACCATCTCTTCCTGCCCTTGCTGGAACGCATAGGCCCCCTCGCTTTCCTCCGCCGACGCCTCCTTTTCGTGCGCTGGCTGGCCATCGTACTCGTCATCGCCGGGGGCTACTGGTTCAAGCTGAAGGTGGGCGAATCCTACCTGCTGGTAGACATGGGCATCATTTCCTTCGCGGCCATGATGCAGTTCGCGCCGGCGGTGCTGGGCGGCCTGTTTTGGCGTGGGGCCAACAAGGCCGGCGCCCTGCTGGGCCTTGGCGCGGGCTTTGCGTTGTGGGTCCACGCCATGCTCCTGCCGGCTTTTGTCAAGAACGGCTGGCTGCCCGGCTCCATACTGGATCCCGGCCCCTGGGGAATGACATTCCTTTCCCCTGAAAACCTTTTCGGGATCACCGCCTTGGATCCGCTAACCAACTTCGTCTTCTTGAGCCTCCTCATAAATAGCGGCCTTTTCGTGGCCGGCTCCCTGCTCTTCCCCTCTCAGCCTTCCGAACGCCGCCTGGCCGAGGACCTGGTGGGTGTGATGGGTCCGCCCCAGCGCGCGGCCGAACCGCCCGAAGGCGAGGCGGTGATCATGGCCGAAGAGAAACTCAAGGCGCTGAGCGGGGTGCTAGCCCACTACCTGCCCCCGGCCGAGGCCCAGGCGCTGTTGTCCCAGTGCCTGCACGGGCTGGCCCTGGAGGGACGCGGCTGTCTGAGCGTGGTGCAGTTGGCCGACCTCACCGGCCGGGTGGAAACCGCCCTGGCCGGCTCCATCGGCGCCGCCGCCGCCTACGCCGCCCTGGCCCGGGCGGGGGTATTCACGCCGGAAGAGTCCGAGGCGCTCTCCCTGGCCTACGCCGACATGCTGGCGGCCATGCGGGTCTCGCCCCTGGAGTTGAGGCGGCGATTGGATTATTACCAGGCCCGCGAGCAGCTCCTGAAGCGCGAGAACGAACTCCTGCTGCGCAGCCGGCAGCTGTTTCAGGAAAAGCTCACCGCCCTGGACCGCCTGGCCCGCTCGGTGGCCCACGAAATCAGGAACCCGGTGACCACCATTGGCGGACTGGCCCAGAGAATGATAAGCCAGGCCGGGGTGGAAGGGCGCGAGACCAAGTACCTGGACAAGATTCTCTCGGGCGTGCAGTCCCTGGAGAAAATCGTGCGCGAGGTGCGGGCCTACGCCGACCTGCCCGCTCCTCACGCCCTAAACCAGGACCTGGGCCTGTTCTTGGGCGAGATTGCTGAATACTACCGCCAGCGGTGCGACAAAAACGAGGTGCGCCTGACCCTGGAAGGCGCCGCCGGCCTGGGAGGCCAGATAAGCGCTCAGCTCGACCCCCTCCTGGTGGAGCGTGCGCTAAAGGTGCTTATCGACAACGCCCTGGATGCCATGCCCCAGGGGGGCGAGTTGCGCCTCGGCCTGTCCAGCGACGGCGAGACCGCCTCCATCAGCGTTTCCGACACCGGGCCAGGCATCCCCGCCGAGGACCTGCCCTACATCTTCGACCCCTTCTTCAGCACCAAAACCGAGGCCGTGGGCATGAGTCTGGCCATCGCCCGGCGCATCGCCGCCGATCACCAGGGCGATCTGACCGCGGTCAGCCACTTGGGCAAGGGGGCCACTTTCACCCTCACCCTGCCCCTGCGCTCAGCCCCCTGGCCGGAAGACGCCGCCGATAGGGAGCGCCCCCCAGCCTTGCGCTGAAAGGCGGACGGAAGCCTTGGCAAAAAGCGGTTTGCAAGGTGGGCCCGAAAGCGTCACAATTCCGGCACCTGCCCCCGCCGGCCACGGTGGGACGACACGCTCACACCTGGAGGCATGGTCATGACCGATACCATCGTTCTTCCCGGGCCTTCGGCGCTGGGCGAGGAAGGGCTGGAACCCGGCCTGAAACTCGTCGAGGCCATTGACGAGATGCGCCATCGCCTCAAGGCGGTGATCCTGGCCCATTATTACCAGGAAGGGCCCATCCAGGACCTGGCCGACTTCGTGGGGGACTCGCTGGACCTCTCGCGCCGGGCGGCCTCCACCCAGGCCGAGGTCATCGTCTTCGCCGGCGTGCGCTTCATGGCCGAGGTGGCCAAAATACTCAGCCCGGACCGTCTGGTGCTGCTGCCCGACGCCGAGGCCGGCTGCTCCCTGGAGACCGCCTGCCCGGCCGAGGATCTGGCCGCCTACCGCGTCCTCCATCCCGATCATCTGGTGGTCAGCTACATCAACTGCTCGGCGGAGGTTAAGGCCCTCTCCGACGTCATCGTGACCTCCTCCAACGCAGAGCACATCCTGCGCGCCCTGCCGGCCGATAAACCCATCCTCTTCGCGCCTGACCGCAACCTGGGGGCCTACCTCGCCCGCAAGATCGGCCGGGAGCTGACGCTTTGGCCGGGGGCCTGCGAGGTGCACGACTCCTACTCCCTGGCCTCTCTGGCCCGCCTGAAAAAGGAGCACCCCGGGGCGCCTCTGGCCGCTCACCCCGAGTGCCCGCGGATCATCCTGGAGCAGGCCGACCACGTGGGCTCCACCCGCTCGCTGCTGGAGTTCGCCACCAAGAGCCCGGCCGCCGAGATCATCGTGGCCACCGAGCCTCATATCCTGCACCAGATGGCCAGGCTGGCCCCGGACAAAAGGCTCATACCCCTCGTGGGCCGGGACGGCGACCCCGGCGGCCCGGTCTGCCCCTACATGGCCAAAAACACCCTGGCCAAGCTGTATCTGTGCATGCTCAACCAGGCGCCCCGCGTGGAGATGCCCGCCGATCTCATCGCGCGCGCCCGGCTCTCCCTGGAACGCATGCTTCAGATGTCGCCCAAGTAACGTCCCGCAGGAAGGATGCCATGCAGCCCAGCCCCCGAATCGTGGACCGGGTGATCGACGCCGCCCTGGCCGAAGACCTGGGCGCGGGCGACATCACCAGCCGGGCGGTCATCCCGGTCGGAGCCCGCTTCGCCGGGGTGATCGAAGCCCGCGAGCCTCTGGTGCTGGCCGGCCTGGAAATCGCCCGCCTGGTCTTCACGCGCCTGGCCCCTGAGATGACTTGGCAGCCCTTGGCCTTTGACGGCGACCATTTGACCGCCGGAGCCACTCTGGCCCGCCTGGAGGGGCCGGCCCGCCGGCTGCTCAGCGCCGAGCGCACCGCCTTGAATCTTTTGCAGCATCTCTCGGGCATCGCCACCCTGACCGCCGCCTACGTCGAGCGCATCGCCGGCACGGGGGCGGTTCTCCTGGACACCCGCAAGACCATCCCCGGCCTGCGCGAGCTGGCCAAGTACGCCACTCGCATGGGGGGCGCGCAAAACCACCGCCTGCGCCTGGATGACGGGGTGTTGGTCAAGGACAACCACCTGGCGGTTTGCGGTTCGGTGACCGAGGCCCTGCGGCGGGCGAGGGCGGCGGGGCTAACGGATATCGAGGTGGAGTGCGACAACCTGGACCAAGTGCGCGAGGCCCTGGAGGCCGGCGCTCCCCGCCTTCTCCTGGATAACATGGACAACGCCACCCTGCGCCGGGCGGTGGAGATGGCCCGGGGCCGGGCCGCCACCGAGGCCAGCGGCGGGGTGAACCTGGAGACCATACGCGGCATAGCCGAGACAGGCGTTGAATTCATCAGCGTGGGCCGCATAACCCAGTCCGCCCCGGCGGTGGATATCGGCCTGGATTGGACGGCCCTGGATCAGCCGTCCCGGGCCTGAAATACCTGGAGTCGAAAATGGATCAGGCGCAGAACTACGACGTGCTGGTGATCGGCAGCGGAGCGGCCGGGATGCGGGTGGCCCTGGGCCTGGCCGACCAGGTTAAGGTGGCCGTGCTCACCAAGGGCACCCACGAGGACTCCAGCACCTTCCACGCCCAAGGCGGCATCGCCGCGGTCTTGGACGACACCGACTCGGTGGAGTCGCACATCCACGATACCCTGGTGGCCGGCGCCGGGCTATGCGACGAAAAGGCGGTGCGCTTCGTGGTGGAGCGGGGCCGCCAGGCCATTGCCGAGCTGGCCGCCGCCGGGGTGGAGTTCACCACCGAGATGGGGCCCGAGGGCCGCCTGGCCTATCACCTGACCCGGGAGGGCGGCCACAGCCACCGCCGGGTGGTGCACGCCGCCGACGCCACCGGCCAGGCGGTGTCCAACGGCCTGTTCAAGCAGGCCTCCTCCCACCCCAACATCGTCATGCTCCATCACCAGGTGGCCATCGACCTGATCCGCGAACGCCGGCCCGACGGCCGCACCGGCCGGGTGCTGGGGGCCTATGTCCTGGACAAGACCCCGGGACGGGTGCGTGCTTTCACGGCCAAGATTACCGTGCTGGCCTCGGGCGGCTGCTCCAAGGTATACCTCTACACCAGCAATCCCGACGCGGTGACCGGCGACGGCATCGCCATGGCCTGGCGGGCCGGCTGCCGGGTGGCCAACATGGAGTTCACCCAGTTCCACCCCACCTGCCTTTTCCACCCCCGTGCCAAGTCGTTTTTGCTCACCGAGGCCCTGCGCGGCGAGGGGGCGGTACTCCGGCTGCCCGACGGCAGCCGCTTCATGCCCCAGTTCCACCCCATGGCCGAGCTGGCCCCCCGCGACATCGTGGCTCGGGCCATCGACCACGAAATGAAGCGCTTGGGCGTGGAGTCGGTTTTCCTGGACATCAGCCATCAGCCCGCCGACTTCATCAAGGGCCACTTCCCAACCGTTTACAAGGCCTGCCGCCAGTTCGGCTTCGACTTGACCAAGGCCCCGGTGCCGGTGGTGCCCGCCGCCCATTTCACCTGCGGCGGCGTCATGACCGACCTGGAAGGTCGCACCGACCTGGAGGGCCTTTTCGCCCTGGGCGAGGCGGCCTGCACCGGCCTGCACGGGGCCAACCGCATGGCCAGCAATTCACTGCTGGAGTGCCTGGTGGTGAGCGCCGCCGCCTCCCGGGCCATCCTCCAGGAACTGCCCCATATCGAGGCCCCGGCCTCGGCCCCAGCCTGGGACGAGGCCGGCGTCACCGACAGTGACGAGGAGGTGGTGGTGGCCCACAACTGGGTCGAACTCAGGCACCTGATGTGGGACTACGTGGGCATAGTCCGCACCAACAAGCGCCTGGAACGGGCCAAGCGCCGGGTGGACATGCTGCTTATGGAGATCGCCGAGTACTACGGCCGCTTCCGCGTGACCAGCGACCTCCTGGAGCTCAGGAACCTGGCGGTTTGCGCCGACCTCATCATCCGCTCGGCCCAAAGCCGGAAGGAAAGCCGGGGCCTGCACTACACCTTGGATTATCCCCGGCCCGACGAGAGCCAGCCCCCCCAGCCCACGGTGCTCACCCCGCCCAACTACCCGGCCTGAGGGACGCAGGCATGGCCGGACCCCTGGATCACATCGCCCCTGAGCTCAGGCGCCTGGGACCTCCGCCGAAGGAGGCACGGGGCGAGGTGCTGTTCCTGCACGGGGCCTGGGTGGGTGGCTGGCACCTGGAGCCCCTGGCCTGGGCCGCGGCCGAGGCCGGCTTCGGGGCCAATCTCCTGGACCTGCCCGGCCACGGCGCGCGCATCTGGGATCTACCCGCCGGGTCCGGGCTCAAGGACTACGCCTCGGTG
The DNA here is from genome assembly GCA_021811275.1 of Deltaproteobacteria bacterium. Classification (GTDB taxonomy): domain Bacteria; phylum Desulfobacterota; class Desulfarculia; order Desulfarculales; family Desulfarculaceae; genus JACRDC01. Next base: position 10,757 of record JAJZPI010000073.1, on the reverse strand, counting down.
GCGGGCCGGGCCGCCGGGTCCCTGGGCCGGCCTGCCCTGGTGGCACACTCCATGGGCGGCTGGATCGCCCAGAAAATCCTGGAAGTGGCCGACCTGCCAGCCCTCCTTCTCTGTCCGGTACCGGGCGCGGGCCTGCCTTGGACCACCACCGCCCGTCTGAGCCTCCTGGACCCTTTGGGCATGAACGGCGTCTTCCTGGGCCGGCCCCTCAAGGTGCGCGACCCTGAAACCCTGCACCGGGCCTGCTTCCTCGATTTTCCTATGGACGAGGCCCGCGCCATGTTCGCCCGCCTGGGACCGGAGCCGCCCCGGGCCGCCCTGGACATGGGCCTGGGCCTGGCCAAGGCGCGTCCCCCCCTGGGCCGGCGGCCGCGTATGGTGGCGGCGGCGGAACGGGATTTCTTCGTTCCCCCCGCCCGGCTGGAGCGGCTGGCCCGCCAGCTGGGGGCGGGCTTTACGCTCCTGCCCGGTTATCCCCACAATTGTTGGCAGGAGGATCCCCAGGGGCGAGTCACCGCGCTGATGATGGATTTTCTGGGGCAGGTCTAGACCCGAGCAATTGTCCTTGCCAATTATCTACTAATTTAGTAGGCTATAATCAGAAAATGTGCTCCCGGTTCGACTCCTTCTCGGAGGTGCGTCATGAACTGCTGGGAATTCAAGAAGTGCGGTCGCGAAAAGGGTGGCGCCAAGGCGGCGGAGCTGGGGGTGTGCCCGGCTTGGCCCAATAACGGCCGTAACTGCGCCAGAACGGCTGGCACCCTCTGTGGAGGCAAGGTGCAGGGCAGCTTTGCGGTCAAGCTACCCAATTGCATGGCCTGCGACTTCTACAAGAGCTCCCATTACGACCACAGCACCAAGAGACCCGAAACCCGGGCGGCCTGAAGCATCTAGTCCTGGGCTTCGCGCACCCGGCAGGGGTCCAGGCCCAGGCCGGCCAGCCAGCCTCGCGCGGCCTTTAGCTGCAGGCGGCGCCAGGCCTCCAGCCCGCCCAGGGCGCGCCGGCCGAAGTAGAAATTAATCTCCAGGAGCAAGGGTCCTCGCTCCGGATCGACGAGCACGTCCACTCCGGCCAGGTCCAGGCCGGCCCGGCCCTGGAGCAGGCGGGCCAGCTTAAGGCCGGCGGCCATCTCCTCCGGCCAGTCCTCGCGCTCCACGCGCCCGCCCTGGCTGAGGTTGTTGCGGAACTCCCCCGGCCTGCCCAGCCGCCAATAGGCCTCCTGGTAATCGCCGGCCAGGATCACGCGCAGGTCGCGGCCTTTGCTTTCCACCAACTCCTGGGCCACCAGCCCCGGCGGGCCGTAGACGCAGCGGGTCTCCAGGCTGCCCTCCAGCGACTCCAGATCCTCCGGCGAGCGCGCCAGGAAGACGTTGCGCCCCTCACCCCCCCCGGCGCCCTTGACCACCAGGGGCGGGCGCAGGCCGGCGGCGGCCAGGACGCCCTCTCGCCAGGCTTGGGCGGCCTGTCCAATGCCCTCGAAGGACAGGGTGCGCGGCTGGGGCAGGCCCAGGCGGCTGAAGAGCAGATGGTTGCCCACCTTGCCGTCCAGGGTGAGTTGCAAGGCCGGCCGCGGGAAATGAGGCTTGCCCAGGGAGCGGACCAGGTCGTGCAGGTCGGGCCGGCAGACCTGGGGCAGCAGCACCGCCGCCGCCCCGGCCAAGGCCGCGCGGTCCCCGGTGTCCAAGGGGCGCTGGGACACCAGGAGCATATTGACCTCGGCCGCCAGGCCGGGATGATAGCTGACGATGGCGCCGGTCATTTAACCTCCCCTAGGCCGAAATTATAGCTTATATTTTGGCATGGGAAGGCTCGGGCCGCCGGGAGCGGCGGCCCCTGATCCCGGCCGGCGGGAGAGGGGCGGAGGGAGAGGGGATCATGCGGGTTCTGGGTTTCATAAACGCCTTCGACGAACTGGCCGACCCCGACCGGCGGCTGGGCCGCAAGGTGGCCAACCACGGCTTGGTCACGGCCCTCCTGGAGCACAGCACCTGCGACGAGCTGCACTTCTTCCTGCCCTTCTTCGGCGCGCTGGGGCCCTTCGAGGAAGTCTACGCCCCCTGGCTGGCCACGGCCGGCAACCGCGAGCGCGTGCGCCTGCTGCCCTCCCTGGGCCTGGCCGGTGCGGTCGAGCGCACGCCCTACTTGGCCATCCACGCCGCCGAGCTGGACCGCTACTTCCCCGAGCTTTGCCACCTGCGCAACCACTGGGCCCGCGAGCCTTTTCCCGTCAGCTGCACCCCGCACACCCTCTGCTACTGGTCCACCCAGGTCCGCAACCTTTACAAGGTGCTGCCCGGCCCCCGGCCCTACGATTCCATCTTCTGCACCAGCCGCGCCGCCCGCGACCACCTGCACGCCGTGTTCGGGGGCATGACCCAGCGCCTGGCGGACCTGGGGCTCTCCCACCCCGGCTATGCCGGCCGGCTGGACGTGGCCCCCCTGGGGGTGCGCGCCGCCGACTTCCAAGGCCTGGACCAAGCCACGGCCCAGGCACGCCTGGGGCTCGCGCCCGGGGTCTTCACTTTGCTCTGCCTGGGACGGCTGACCCCCAGCGACAAGTTCGACCTCACTCCCTTGGTGGGGGCCCTGGCCCTGCTCAACCGCCGAACGCCCGCCCGCCTGATCCTGGCCGGGGCTGAGCACCAGAACTACGGCCGTTCGCTGGTGGATATGGCCCGGGGCATGGGCCTGGGCGACCGGATCGCGCTCAAGGCCGATTTCTACAGCGCCGACAAACCGGCCCTCTACGCCGCCGCCGACGTCTTCGTCTCCCCGGCCGACAACCTCCAGGAGACCTTCGGCCTGGTCTTGATCGAGGCCATGGCCGCCGGACTGCCGGTGGTGGCCAGCGACTTTTCCGGCTATCGCGACCTGGTCGATGACGGCGTCAACGGCTTTTTGCTGCCCACCCTGGGGCCGGCCGACTACGGCCCCCTTGACGCCCTCTACCCCTTGCTGGCCGAACACGTGGCGGCCCTACAGGTGGCCCAACGCACCGCCGTGGACCTGGAGGCCCTGGCCGAACGCCTGACGCTTCTGGCCAATGACCGGGAGTTGCGCCTTGAAATGGGCCGGGCCAGCCGCCACAGGATAATGGAGCGCTTCGAGTGGGCAGTGGTGGTCAGGCGCATGGAAGCCCTTTGGGGCGAGCTCAAGGCCGTGGCGCTGGCCGACCCCGCCCCCAGGGAAAGCGCCCCGGCCGATGTCATGGGCTACGGCCTGGCGCGGGCCTTCGGCCACTTTCCCTCCGCCGGGACCAGCCCGGCCATGATTCTGACTCCCGGCCCCCTGGCCGAGGAGTTCCGGCAGGGAACCTGGGCCCGCTCGCCCCACCCGGACCTGGGGGGCGGCATCAAGGTTGAGCTGCTGGACAAGGTGCTGGCCACCCTGGAAACTCTCCTGGGCGGCCGGGCCAGCCTGGAGCAGCTGGCCGGGGCCCTGGGGCCGGGGCCGGCCCCCTACCAGCTCGAGCACCTGGTCCTCTGGGGCCTCAAGTACGGCGTGCTGGGCAGGGCCTAGACTTGGCCGGCCAGCGCACCCTGGCCTTGCACTTCGGGGCCCTGGGCGACTTCGTGCTCTCCTGGCCGGCCCTTGGTCTCCTGCTGTCCGGCCCGCCGCCAAATGAACTGCACCTGCTGGCCAACCCGGCCTGGGGGGAATTGATCCTGCCGCAGGAACGAATCCGCGACCGCGAGTCGGGCCGGCTGGCCGGGCTCTTTCTCATGGAGCCCGCTGGCGAGGCCGATGAATGGCTGGCCGGCTTCAAGCGGGCGGTGGTTTTCGCCTTTCGCCCGGACCCCGCGTTGCTGGCCCACCTGCGCCTGGCCGGCATCAAGGAAATCTGGCCCTTGCCCACCCGCCCCACCCCCGCCCAGCGTCTGCACGCCGGAGAGTTGCAGGTGCAGGCGCTTAGGGCGCGCGGCTTAAGCGGACCGGCCCTGGCCCCGCCCCTGCGCCTGGGGCCGCCCGCGGAGAAAGGCCCGCCTGTTATCGCCCCGGGCAGCGGCGGGGCGGCCAAGCGCCTGAGCCCCGAACTCACCGCCCGGGCCGCCCGGCGGCTGACAAAGGCTTATGGACCGCCGCTCTTGGTTCTGGGCCCGGCCGAAGGGCCGGAGCGCGACCCGACCTGGCGAGCGGACTTGACCCAGGCCCTGGCCGGCGTCCCGCATAAGGTCATGGACTGCCCGCCCATCACCGAGCTGGCCCAGGCTCTCCAGGCCACGCCGGCCTACCTGGGCGCGGACAGCGGAGTGACCCATCTGGCCGCAGCCCTGGGCGCGCCCACCTTGGCGGTTTTCCAGGCCAGCGACCCGGCCATATGGGCGCCCCGGGGCGTGCTGGCGCGGGTCTGCTCCCCGGCGAACTTGGAGCCGGCTCTGGAGAGCGTCCTGCATGGGCCGTTGCCTGGTGAAACACCAATATAATATGTAAAACCGGACAGTGAAACCGTGGAACAGCGGTTCAACGGGTCGTGGCCTATTCTGATAACAAATGCGGGAGGGCCTCCTCGGGCACCGTTGGCCTGGAACGGGCCTCGAACTAGTTTATTGGCAAAAACAAGGTATTATGGTACATACTGTCCCCGGGGCGCGGCAGATGGCATTACGGCATGTCATGTCATAACTTTATTATGATAGTTGGGCGGGTGAGAGTTGCCGCCCTCCCAACCATTGGGTGAGCAACAGGGTCCCCGCCCCTCCAAAAGAACCTTATCCGGGGCGCAATTTTTGCCTGAGCCGGGGAGGCTCGACAGGGCTTCCCGCACAAGGACCTCGCCATGATCGGCATCAGTAAGCTTTATTGCGGGACGGTGGAGCCTTCGGACGCGCTGCGCTATGGACGTCATTCCAAGGAGTTGCCCAGCCATCTCCTACAGTTCGCGGCGGACAAGAAGCCGGTGGTGGTCTGGAACATGACCAAGGCCTGCAATCTGCGCTGCCTGCACTGCTATGCCCTAGCCACAGCCGGACCCAGCCCCCAGGAGTTGAGCACGGCCGAGGCCAAGGCCCTGATCGACGACCTGTCCGCCTACGGCGCGCCGGTGATTCTCTTCTCCGGCGGCGAGCCCTTGATGCGCCCGGACCTGCCGGAACTGGCCCGCTACGCCGTGGGCCAGGGCATGCGCGCGGTCATCAGCACCAACGGCACCCTGATCACGGCCGACAAGGCCAAGGAACTCAAAGAGATCGGCCTGTCCTACGTGGGTGTGAGCCTGGACGGCATGCGCGAGGTCCACGACCGCTTCCGGGGTGTGGAGGGAGCCTTCGACCAGGCTATCGCCGGCATCCGCAACTGCCTGGCCGCCGGGCTCAAAGTGGGTCTGCGCTTCACGGTCTTCAAGCACAACGCCGCCGAGGTGCCGGCGGTCTTCGACCTTCTGGAGCGCGAGGGAATCCCCCGGGTCTGCTTCTACCACCTTGTCTACGCCGGACGTGGCACCAAGCTGATGGAAGAGGATCTTGACCACGCCGGCACCCGGGCGCTTTTGGACCTGATCATGGATCGCACCCGGGCGCTCTTCGACAAGCGCATGTGACCGGAGGTGCTGACCGTGGACAACCACGCCGACGGTCCCTACGTCTACCTGCGTCTGCGCAGGGAGGATCCCCAGCGGGCGGCCGAGGTGCTCAAGCTCCTGCAATGGAACGAGGGCAACAGCTCGGGCCGGGGCATCGGCTGCGTGAGCTGGGACGGCTCGGTGCATCCCGATCAGTTCTGGCGGCACCTGAACCTTGGCAACGTGCGCCAGCGGCCCTTCAGCCAGATTTGGGAGGACCTGAGCCACCCTGTTTTGGGCAAGCTGAAAGACAAGCGGCCACACGTCAAGGGGCGTTGCGCCACCTGTCGCTGGCTGGACATCTGCGGAGGCAACTTCCGGGTGCGGGCCGAGGCCGCCACAGGCGACCTCTGGGCGGTGGACCCGGCCTGCTACCTTAGCGACGAGGAAATCGCCCCGCCGGCCTGAGAGCCGGAAGGCGAGAGAACCGGCCAAAAGAACCAGCCAAGAAAACCGACCGGGACGAGAGCAGAGCCCGGACGGCGTCAGGCCGTCCGGGCTCCGTGTTTTCCTAGGGAGCCGGGGCCAGGTACTTGTAGGCAACCCAGCCTTCGACGTTGGTGCCCTCCACCATCACCCGCGTCCAGCCGTTCTGATATTCCATGAACAGCAGGGGAGTGCCGCGCTGCAGAACGCCGATCACCTGGCAATTGGTGGCCGGGCAGTTGCGCAGATTGAGGGTGTTGACATATGCCACCACCAGGCGGGCGTTCACCACCGGCGGGGGCGGGGGAGGAGGAATCACATAGCCCGCCACCAGGGGCGGCAATATGATCAAGGGCACCGCAGGCACGATGAACCTGCCCGGGCCGACCCTTACCGCTGGCGGCAGGGGGGCCACGCGGCGCACGGGCGGCGGTACCCGACGCGGCGGCGGGGGTAGCCTACGCGGCGGCGGCGGGGCCACCCTGCGGTGGGGGGGCGGCGGGGGCACCACCACTACCTGGGCCAGGGCCTCGGAGGTAATGGCCAGTAGACCTAGACCGGCCAACCCGGCCATCAACACCCCGCCCATCTTTTTTTCACTCTGTCTCATCAGCAACCTCCGTGCAGGTTCCGGGCCTGGAAGGAAGCCTCAAATATTCACTAAGAATATCATGTGGGGCGACAGCGGCAAACACAACGTTTTTCCCAGCCTTGGCAGAGGGCTCTATTTTGTGCGAAACTTGACCGAATGTCCCTCCGTCAGGATGAATTGCTCCCTATTACCATCGATGTCGATAGCATACGAACCGGGGGGTAGCGCCATGCTGTTGCCGGTGGCGCTCACCGCGCCCAACTCCTGACCTTGGGCATCATAGATCTTGTGCCCAGTGATCTTGGCGCCCTCAACCGTCACTAATCCCGGATTCAAGGCCAGTCTCTGCCCGACCTCAAGCTTTATCGGCCAAATAGCCTGGCCGAAGGTGACCAGATAAGCGCCGGGCATAAGGGCTATGGTGGCGCGGGTATTGCTCACCTCGCCGACCGCCTCACCGGTTTCGGGGTCCTTCACCTGGTGGCCCCTGTAACTTGCCCTGTTCACCGTGAGGATGCCCGGCTCCAATACCGTGGTCTCGTCGGCCTTGACCTCCACGCTTCGCCAAACCGCCTTGCCCACGGTTACATTATATATGCCCGCGGGCAGTTTCACCGTGGACTGAACATGGCTGAGGGAGGCCACTTTCTCGCCGGTCTCGGTGTTGGTTACCTGGTGGCCGCCCAAATCGGCGCCCTTGACCTTAAGATGGCCGAAGCCCTTTTTCTTAATTGTCCGCGTCTCGGCGGTCTCCACCGCGGCCAGCAGCATCTGGGCAAGTTCATCGGCGCTGGCGGCGGGGAAATACCTGCCACCGGCGGCAGAGGCCACGCACTCCAGTTGTGCCCTGGTGGTTTGGTCCACACCCAGGCCCACGGTGTGGATGACAACTCTGAGGCTATCATGCAGGGCCTTGGCCTTGGCGCAGGGGTCGCCCTGGCAGGTTTCCTTGCCGTCGCTGACCAGGATTATGGCCTTGTCGGCCTCGTCGCCGGACGGGAAATCCTGGGCCGCCAAGCCCAGAACGTAGGTGATGGGGGTGTAGCCTTGGGCCGGCAGGGCTTGGGCCGTCGCCACCACCTGGCTGACCTGTTGACCTGCCGGGGCGAAGGGCGCGATGAGTTGGCTATCCTGGCAGTCGTGCTTGGCCGTGGGCGATTGGTGGCCATAGGCGCGGAAGGCCAACACGGTCTGCTCCGGCAGCTTGGGCAGAATGACTCCAACCGCCTTCTTGGCGGCCTCGATCCTGGTTTCCCCGCTGGGGAGACGGTTTTTCATGCTGCCGGAGCAATCCAGAATCACCTCCACCATACGTTCCCTGCCCGGGGCCGCCCAGGCTGTAGTAGCCCCGGTGGCCAATGCCAACACTGCGGCCATGCACCACGCCGCACGCTTGAAAAGCATCTTCAACCCCTCTCGCAAGACGGTTGACCGCATAGCAGGCCGGGCAGGCAATAGTCCCGGAGCAAAACGCACGGCGCTCCATGCCGAAAAACCCGGGAATGAAATCATATTAACATGAAGCAGGAGCGCGGAAGCGGACGGGGCTAGGCGGAAATGGGAACCGGTTATATCCGGCGGGCCCCGTAGAAATGCTTGGACCAGTAGTCCTCGGACAAATCGTTGACTTGGATGCGGCGGTTGTTGCTGGCGGCGTGGATGAACTCGCCCCCGCCGAGGTAGATCCCCACGTGGGCCACGTGCTTGCGCTTGCGGTTGGAGGTAAAGAACACCAAGTCGCCGGGCAGCAGTTCGCTACGGGAAACCTTGACGCCGTGTCTGATGAGTTCGGGGGAGGAGCGGCCCAGGTCGATGCCGTTTTGGGCCAGGACCCAACTCACGAAGCCGGAGCAGTCGAAGCCCACCTCGGGACGGTCGCCGCCGCGGCGATAGCGCACGCCCAATTGGTGCTGCGCGGTCTGGATGATGGATTGTATCTTGTTGCGCGGGTAGGCCTGGGATTCCTGGGAAACGAGCACCAACGAAAACAGGGCGAGAGCGACGAGGATGGTTCTGCAAAGCATGCGGGCCCGGGAAGATTTTCCGACTGCCCAAACGGTCTCGCGGCCGTGTTTCATCACCATAATTAGTCTGCCTCTCCGTCCAGGCGTTTACGAGGGCGGGCCAGCCTAACTAACTTGGTTGGGAAACCAAAAGGCGACCACGGTCCTTTTTAACTTTTTCGGCCACGCGATGCAAGCGGTTTTTCGCAGCGCCCCCGATCAAGAATGATTCCGTTATGTTCTCTGCCAGGCAGGTCCAATCTTGGACGATGGCAATAGCAAACATCGCACCTCATCGGGTCCTTTCTCGACAATCCGCATTAATAAAGGCTTTTCTGGCTTTTGAATATTCGCAAGGCGGACCAGATCGCGACGCTACGGTAGAATTTGTCCATTCCGCGCCACGCTGCGGTGGGAAACGCGCCCGCCTCTAGCCGCCTTCCACGGGCGGGAAAACCACCAGTTCGTCGCCCTCGCGCAGCTTGTCTGCCGGCCTGGCCTGGTGGCCGTTGATCAACAGCACCTTGGCGGGAAGCTCGGGGATGCCCAGGGCCGCCAAGGCTTGGCCCGCGCTGGCCCAGGCGGGCAGCTCCAGGCTGAAATGCCCGCTCGGATCCGAGGCGTGACGCCGCAGATGGAAGAAGAGCTTGACATCTACGCGCATGGCGAACGATCTTTCCGCCGGCCTAGGCCAGGCCCAGCTCCGCCAGCTTGGCCAAGGTGGGGTAGCCCCGTTGATCCCAGCCCCGGACCTTGTAGTAGTCATCGAGCATCTCATCGAGATGGCAGACCATGCCTCGCGCGGGGCCTGCGGGCATGGGCTCGCTTGTAATGCGCGGTGGCAGGGTGTCCTGGGCGCGGTCGAAGCCGGCGCGGTTCAAGAATATGCGCTCGGCGTTGAAGACCCGCTCGCCGGCCCGGGCCAGTTCGTCGACGCTGTAGGCCGCGCCTGTGGCGGCGTTGAGCAGGTCGGCTATTCCCTCGGGCCTGATGTCCCGGGTGGGGGCGACCAGATTGCGCACGGAGAAGAACACGCACAGCCCGGCCGAGTCGATGACGGCGAAGATATCCTGCCAGTCCTTGACCAACCGGCCCTTGTCCCGCCAGGAATGAGGGTCGATGAGCATAGGCACGCCCAGGAGCTCGATGTAGGCCGGGTCGCCACGCATGTGGGAAGCCCCGATGGGGCTGGTGGCGTAGGCCAGGCCCATGCCCTGCTCGCCCCGGGGATCGTAGCCGGCGAACTCCTGGCCCTTGGCCACCATGGCCAGTTCGGGGTGGCCGCAGGCCATGGCCAGGCGCAGGCTGCCCTCGGCCAGCCGCGCTCCGAAGCCTTGGCGAGCGGCGGTGAGGCGGGTCAGCTCCACCAGGGCCGCGGCGTCGCCGAAGCGCAAGGCGCGTCCCAGGCCCGCCTCGGCCTGACCCAGGTAGCCCCGCTCGCTCATCTCCATGGCGCAGGCGATGGTCGCCCCCATGGTTATGGTGTCCATGCCCTGCTCGTTGCAGATGTAGTTGGCCTTGGTCAGGGCGGCCAGGTCTCTCACGCCGCAGTCGCTGCCCAGGGCGTAGACAGTCTCGTACTCCGGGCCTTCGCCCTCGCCCTTATAGGGTCCCTCTTCAACTTTAGTCACTCGCCCGCAGGCGATGGGACAGGCGAAGCAGGCGCGGGGGCCCTTGAGGAAGCGTTTGGTCAGCGTCTCGCCGTGGATGGCCTCCCAGCCCTCGAAGGTCCCCTGCTGAAAATTGCGGGTTGGAAATACGCCGTAGTGCTGGGTGGCGGCCACGGTCACCGCGGTGCCGTGTGCCCGCAGCGGCGGCGGAGCGTCGGGGTAGGACTTCTTGAAGCCTTCGAGCAGGCCCTTGACCAGACGCTTGAACTCAACCGGGTCATGAAGGGGCACTTCGCCGCGGCCGCGCGCCACCACGGCCTTGAGCCGCTTGGAGCCCATCACCGCTCCGACGCCCGAGCGGCCGGCGGCGCGGTCCTTGTCGTTCATGATGGAGGCGAAGCGCACCAGATTCTCGCCGGCCGGGCCTATGCAGGCGACCTTGGCCTTGGCGTCTGTGCGCGCGCGCAGGGCGTCTTCGCACTGGTGGGTGGTCATGCCCCAGAGATCGTCGGCGGGCCTGATCTCGGCTTGATCGTCGTCGATCCACAGGTAGACCGGTTCCGGGGAA
>JAJZPI010000002.1 GCA_021811275.1 Deltaproteobacteria bacterium | reverse complement strand
TCCCCTCCAGCCTGGAGCATCAATACCAAAGAATATGCGATCAAAGCCATCCCTGGCCTTGATCGCCGATCGGCTCATGAACCGCCTTGGGCCGGAGGCGACCAGCCCGGCGCCTCCACCACCCCGGCCAGGGCCTCCACCACCCGGGGGTCAAGGCGGTGCGGGCATTGCCGGCGCAGGTTGGCCAGGGCGGTGGCGACGTCCATGCCCTTCTGATAGGGACGGTCGGTGGTCATGGCGTCGAAGCCGTCGGCGGCTGCGATGATCAGGGCCCCGAAGGGTATGGCCTCGCCTTTGAGCCGGCGGGGATAGCCGCTGCCGTCCAGGCGCTCGTGGTGGCAGCGCACATAGGTGAGGGACGGGCCCAGGAAGTCCAGGTCCGCCAGGATACGCCAGCCCGCCTCGGGATGCCCCAGGATTATCTTCACCAGTTCGGGCGGGTTCTTCTGGCCGTGGTCCTCGAAGAGCCGGTCGCTGAAGCCGATCTTGCCGATGTCGTGCAAGAGCCCGCCCAGACGCACCCGCTCCACCTCCGCCTCGTCCAAGCCCAGGGCCAGGGCCGTCTCCCGGGCCAGATCGGCGACGCGGCCGGCGTGGCCCTCGGTATAGGCGTTGCGCGCGGCCAGGGCGTTGGCCATGGCCGAGACCGTGGCGATGGTCCCCTGGCGGATGCGCTCATAGAGCTGGGTGAGGTGGAACTCGCGGGCCTCGACCTTGACCATCATCAGGCCCATGGCCTCGGCCACGGTGCGGATGGGCTCGGGCACGTCGTCCCTGGTCAGCTCCATGATGTCGTCGGAATAGCGGCCTTCGGCGATCTCCCGGATGATCTGAAGCAGACGCCGGCCGGCCTGGGTCTGGTCCAAGACGCTCCTCCCCGGCCGCCGGCCTGGAATCCGCCGCGGCCGCCAAAGTCCGGATGCATGGTAGCCCAAGGGCGGGGCGGCGGTCCAGGCCGGTCTTGGCGGGGCGAAAATTAAAAGAGGCCTCCCGATGGGAGGCCTCTCGAATCCAGCGCGGCCGGAGGGGCTAGAACTTGACGGTGGCGAAGACCGCCACGGTGTTCTGGTCGTGGACCTCCTCGGCGTTCATGCCGAAGGGGGTGCCCAAGTTGGTGTAGGTGACGCTGTTGCCGAAGGCGTGCTCCACGGCGGCGTCGATGGACCAGTTGGCGTTGAGCTTGTAGCCGACGCCCAGGGTCAGGTGGTGCTCCACTATGGCCGGGAACAGAGGGCTCAGGTTCTCGGCCGGGACCGGATTGTTGCCGTAGTTGTAGCCGGCGCGCAGGGTCCAGAGGTCGGTGAGCTTGTAGGCCGCGCCCACGGCCACCACGACCTGGTCCTTCCAGTTCATGTCGAAGCGCACGTCGCTCAAGGGGCCCGGAGCGCTGGTGTTGATGTCCACCTGGTCCATGGCGTTCTTCCAGTTGTACCAGGTGAGGTCAAGGGCCAGCAGCCACTTGTGGGTGGGGCGGTAGGCCACGCCGGCGCCCACCGACTGCGGCCAGTTGAAGCCCGTGACCTCGGCGCTGTACTTGCCCAGGCCGGTGAAGGTCATGTCGCCGTGCTTGAAGTCCAGTGAACTCTTTGAGGTGTAGACCAGGCCCAGGGTGACCTTGTCCGTGGCCTTGTACTGGGCGCCCAGCTTCACGCCGTAGCCGAAGCCGTAGACGTTTTCCAGGTTCATGCCGTAGAACATGCCGGGCATCACGGTGTTGGGGAAGAATTTCATCTCCATGGCCGAATAGCCCACGTTCAGGGCCGCGCCCAGGGAGAACTTGTCATTGACCTGGTAGGCCAGCGAAGGGGTCACCTTGGCGTAGGCCACGTTGGTGTAGGTCTCGTCCCTGGTGCCGAAGGCGGTGTTCAAATTCTTGAACTCCGCGCCCATGCCGCCCTGGCCGAAGAGGCCCAGACCGAAGGTCCAGGGGCTCCCCTGGAGGCGGTGGGCGTAGGCCACCATGGGCAGCAGGAATATGTTCTTCTCGCCGTCCACGTCGTTATGGAACATGTCCTTGTGTTCCAGGTTGGGCATGAGCGCCGACAGCCCCAGGCTGATCTCCTGGCCCTTGATCTGGCTCAAGCCGGCGGGGTTGTTGTTCATGGCCACCGGGTTGTCGGAGACGCCCAGGCTGGCCCCGGCCATGCCCGCCTCCTGGCCGCCGAAGCTGATCATGTTCATGCCGTTGGTGGCCCAGGCCGGGGCGGCCAGCAACAAGGCCAGGGCTCCCGCGGCGCAAGTCTGCGCAAGTCTTTTCATAACCTCCTCACTCTCCATTTTGGTTGCGGTCGGGGCGCGATCCGTCGGACCGGCGGCCGGCCTTCCGGAAAAGGCCGGCCGCCGGGGTTTGCTACTTGACCAAAGAGTCGGCCACCATGGAGGTCAGGAACTTGACCTCGGTACCCAGCTGGTAGTGCGCGCTCAGGTCGCTGAGCTGGGTGTGGCAGTTCTCGCAGGCGGTGCAGACGGTCTTGGCCCCCGTCTTCTTGATCTGCTCCGCCTTGACCTTGGCCGACTTCATGCGGAAGTCCAGGGTGTCCTCGCCCAGGGCCACCAGGCCGCCGCCACCCCCGCAGCACCAGTTGTAGATGGGCTCGGGGGCCAGCTCGCGGTAGTCCTGGACCAAGTGCTTCAGGATGTAACGCGGCTCGTCGATGATCCCGGCGTTGCGCGCGATCTGGCAGGGGTCGTGGTAGGTGACCGGCTCGGGGTTCCTGCTCTTGTCCAGCTTGATGCGCCCTTCGCGCAGATAGCGGGCGTGAACCTCGGTGACCGAGGAGACCTTGAAGGGCTGCTTGCCGGAGAGCTGCTTCATCACCCGGAAGGCGGTGCCGCACTCGCAGATGCAGACCTCCTTGACCTTTAGCCGCAGGGCCTCGCCCACGATGCGGTTCAGGATCAGCTTGGTGCGGCTGGGGTCGCCCACGAAGGCCCCGAAGTTCACCGCCTCGAAGAAGCTGAGGGTCCAGTTCTCTTTGGCGGCGTTGAAGACCGCCGCGGCCGGGATGATGGAGTGGGCCCCGGCCAGGGCCACGTAGAGCAGATCGGCCCCCTCCTTGTCCACGGGGATGACCGTCTCGCCGGCCTCGGCCTTCCACTTCTCGACGACCTGGGCCTCCAGATTCTTGACGCTGGCCAAAAAGCCCTCGCGGAAGATGTCCAGGGACTCGCCCTTGGCGATGGAGGTGTCGGCCAGCATGGTGAGGATCTCGGGCTCGGCGTGGGCCCCCACCAGCAGGAGCTTGGCGATGGACATGATCATCTGGGTGTCGATGCCGAAGGGGCAGTAGACCATGCAGCGCCGGCAGCCGGTGCAGGAGTAGGCGGCCTCGTAAAGCTCGGTGAGGGCCATGTCGGTCAGGCTCTTGCTCTCGCCCAGGCTGGGCATGAGTTCGCCCTGCTTCTTGAAGTACTTCTTGTAGATGCGCCGAACGATCTCCGCCCGGTAGGCGGCGATGTACTTGGCCTGGGGCATGGAGGCGTAGACGTGGCAGGCCTGGGTGCAGACCCCGCAGCGCGAACAGGTCTCCAGGTACAGGCGCATGGCCTGGTTGAGCTTGCTCTCGAAGAGCTTGAGCAGGTCTTGACGGGTTTGTTCATCCATGGCGCTAGCCCCTCCGCAGCTTGTTCATGGGCAGGGCGAAGAAGGAGTGCATGATCTTGCTGAAGGGGAAGAACATGATGAAGAGGTTGGCGAAGAACACGTGCAAGACCAGCATGAAGGAGTGGCCGGAGCCGGTGAGGGCGTCGGGCAGCTTGGGCTTGAGCATGACCAGGCTCATCAGGTAGGCGCGGTAGTCGCCCACCTGCATCTCGCCGTAGTCGTACCAGCGCCGGGCCCAGTCCATCTCCGCCCCGAAGATCACGGTGAGCAGGAGCAGGATGAGCAGGTAGTAGTCCTCGGGCACCGAGAGGTCGCGGTTGGGCGAAACGAAGCGGCGGAAGAGGAAAAACAGCAGGGCGATCGCCATGGCCAGACCCACGAAGCCCCGCCCCAGGAACACCTCGTGATCGATGACCTGGAAGATGGCGAAGCGCTGGAAAAGTTCCAGGTGGCCTATGATGAGCAAGAGCAGCGCGATGTGGAAGATCATCAGGAAGAGCCACAGAAGCGGGTTGTGGCGGCGGACCGTGGGGAGCAGGAAGGTGTCGGCCAGGGCCCACAACCAGCGCGGCGACTTGGTGTGATGAATCATCAGCGTGCTGGGATTCTTGGGCTTTTGCCAGATGCTCACCAGACGCGCGACGGTGCCGACGATGAACACGGCAAACGCCAGGTACACCATGGGCACCAGGATAAGATAGTAGGCGGTTTGCACCACTGACTCCTTTGGCCAAAGCTTGGGGAAGCGGCGGCCCGCCCCGGGAGGCGGGCCGCCGCCGTCAGGTCCATCAGACCTTGCGCTTGATGTAGAACTTCACGGTGTTGCCTTCCTGGACCGTCTGCAAAATCTCGTTGCCGCTGGTCTTGGCCCAGGCCGGAAAATCGGCCAGGGCGCCGGGGTCGCTGGTCTCGCACATGACCACCTCGCCCACGGCTACGTCCTTGATGCCCTTGCTGATCTTCACCACCGGCATGGGGCAGGGCAGCCCCTTCAAGTCCATGCTCTTGTCCGCCTTGATTTCCTCGGCCATCGTCGCTCTCCCTTTCTTGTCGCTTGCGGTCAAAGCCGCGGGCGCGGCCTGATGCGGCCGCGCTCGAGCGTGAAAACTAGATGAACAGCTGAATCTTGCTGCCCATGGCCTCCTCCAGGAACTTGGCCACCCCGCAGTAGGTCAGGTCGGGGTAGTCGATCATCTCCTCGCGCTTGAAGCCCATGAGATCCATGGACATGTCGCAGATGAAGATACGCACCCCCAGTTCGCCGGCCATCTCGATCATCTGTTCCAGGGAGGCCACGTTCTTCTTCTTCATCAGCGACTTCATCATGGCCGTGCCCATGCCTCCCATGTTGAGGCTGGAAAGCTTCAGGTCGCCCGCGCCCTTGGGCAGCATGGCCCCGAACATCTGGCCCATCATGTCCTTGCCGCCGGCGCTCTTGCGCTTGTCGCGCAGCAGGGGCGTGCCCCAGAAGGTAAAGAACATCACCACTTCCATGCCCATGGCCACGGCCCCGGTGGCGATGATGAAGGAGGCCAGGGCCCGGTCCAGGTTGCCGGAAAAGACCACCATGGAAAGCTTGTTCTGGGGGGCGTTCTGGCCGAGCCGATCGATCTGGGCTTGCAACTCCGCCAATTGCTTACTGATCTCTGGATCCATGATTCACCTCGTCTTTAGGGCCGGCTATTGCCGGCCGGGTTGCCTTCATCGTCCGGGGCGCACTTGTGCTTGGTCAGGCGCATGGAGGCGCGCAGGGCCTCCAGGGAGGCCAACAGCTCCGGGCGTTGCTCTTGGTGGATGGCCGCGAGCAGAGCCAGGTGGGTCTCCAGCAGGTGCCGGTGCAGGCCGGCCAGGGTCTCCTTGCCGGCGGGGGTCAGGCCGAAGAGCCGCACCCGGGCATCGTTGGGGTCGGCGGTGCGGTTCAGGATGCCCTTGCGCAGCAGGCCGTCGAGGATGATGGTGGCGCGGCTCTTGGCCACGCCCAGCTTGGCGGCTATGCCCTTGACCGTGGCGTAGCGCTCTTGGCCCAGAAGCAGCAGGCAGCGGAACTCGGCATCGCGCAGGTTGAAGCGGCGGGCCTGGGATTGCATACGCTCCTGGCAGCAGTGGGCCATCTCCACCATCAGTTCCTGCAAACGCCGGGACTGTTCCAGGAGGGCGGGGTCGCTATGGTCAATAGTGTTACCGTTCATGATGTTAACGAAGATATCGAAAGGCGCTTAATTTGTCCATAAAATTTTCGAGGGGCTTTGCAAATTTTTTAAACTAGCTAATTTTATTTAATTTTACATGATCCAAGGACTGGCCACGACCCGACTACGCATTATATAATACCATAAACAATCACCGGACAACCCCCTGCGTAGTCTCTGGAGCACCCGGTCGGAGCGCGGGCAGACAAGACCCCGAAAGCCTCCTTGCCCCTCTGCGTCTAATTGGATTAATGTTATATATAATTATGGGATATGCCACGAGGAAATTTCCCGGGCCCGCTCGGATCAGACTAGCGCCCTACCGTTTCGAGCAGACCAAAAACCACGAAAATCAGGGACATTGGCAACAGTGTTAATGATAAGTGAGGACTTGGACCCTCCCGCGGAGTCCTGCCGGCAAAAAAACCGCGCCTTATCGTCCAGCCGATAAAAAATCCCTAGCCCCTGGTGCAGACTGAGGTCAGCCCTGGGGGGTCCGGGGTCCGGCCGAGGCATTGAGGAGGCCGCCTGTTTCAGGTGGAGGGAGGAAAACATGGACGCTGCTTCGCAAGCCCTGGGCCAAGAAAAAGGGGTCTTGGCCTGCATGGGCGACAACATCAGGTCATGCGGCAAGAGCCCGGCCAAACTCTTGACCGGCTTCGCCGCGGCCTGGGCGGTATTCGCCCTGGTCTACTGGGTCCTGCCCGCGCCGGAGGGCCTGTCCAGGAGCGGCATGGCCGTGGCCGCGGTGGTGCTCTGGGCCACCATCATGTGGGTGACCGAGGCCCTGCCCGTGGGCATCACCGGCATCTCCATCCCCACCCTGATCATCCTCACCGGCGCCCTCACGGCCAAGGACGGCAAGGTCCCCATGGGCGAGGTCTTCGCCGGCTTCACCAACCACGTGGTCTGGCTCTGCCTCTTCGCCTTCATGGTGGGCGCGGTCATGCAACTTCTGAAGCTCGACCGCCGCATCGCCCTGGCCATCCTGGACAAGGTCAAGGCCAGCAGCGTGGGCCGGGTGATCTGGGGCTTCTTCGGGGTGAACATCGTGCTGTCCTTCCTGATCCCGGCGGCCAACGCCCGCGCCGCCACCCTGCTGCCGGTCATCAAGGGCATCACCAACCTGCTGGGCGATTCCGACCGCGAGAACGAGGCCAAGAAGGCCATCGTCATCCAGTCCATGGTCTACGGCAGCATGATAACCGGCATGTTCATCATGACCGCCCACCTGCCCAACATGATCATGGTGGGCATCTTCGACAAGGCCGGCTTCAAGCTCGACTACATGCACTGGGCCCTGCTGCAGTTCCCCTACCTGGGCATGTTCGTGCTCACCCAGTGGTGGGTGCGCCACCACTTCAAGACCGCCGGCATCGAGGTGGGCGGCGGCCACCAGGCCATCCACCAGATGCACAAGGAACTGGGCCCCATGAGCCAGTCGGAGTGGTTTCTGCTGGCGGTGTTCGCCCTCATGGGCCTGGCCTTCCTGCTGGGCAAGGGCAGCCCCATCTTCGAGCTGCACAAGTTCCAGCTGGGCATCATCGGCCTGGTGGGCATGATCGTGCTCTTCATCCCCGGGCTGTTCCCCTTCACCTGGAAGCAGGTGCAAGAAAAGACCACCTGGGGCACCTTCCTGCTGCTGGGCGGCGCGCTGTCCATGACCTCGGCCATGAGCAAGAGCGGCCTGGCCGCCTGGCTGGCCGACGGCATCCACGGCGCGGTGGTGGGCCTGCCCTGGTGGGGGGTGATCCTGGCGCTGATGGCCGGCACCCACGTCATGCGCATCGGCATGCTCAGCAACGTGGCGGCGGTGGCCATGCTGGCGCCCGTGGTCTTCGCCATGGCCCCCAAGGTCGGCCTGCACCCGGTGGCCTTCACGCTCTTGGTCTGCGACACCGACACCTACGCCTACCTGCTGCCCACCCAAATCACCGCCGCGGTCATCGCCTACGGCACCGACACCTTCTCGACCACCGACTACGCCAAGGCAGGCTGGGTCTGCATCCTGCTGGCCATGGCCTACGGCCTGCTGGTCATGGCCCCCTGGTACGCCCTGCTGGGCCTGCCGGTCTGGAACCCGGCCGCGCCCTGGCCCTTCTAGGCCCCGATAAAATCACCCTTGAACTCAAAGGAGTCCGTCATGGCCTATCAACCCCCCAAGGACCCGCAGGAGATTCCCGTGGAGGAAGTATCCTGCGGCCTTCTCATCATCGGCGGCGGCAACGCCGGCTGCTTCGCGGCGGTGGAGGCGCGCAAGCTCTCCCCGGAGATGGACATCGTCATCATGGAGAAGGCGCACATCAGCCGCAGCGGTGCCACCGCCGCCGGCATGGACGCCATCAACACCTACATCCCCCCCGGCAAGACCCCTGAGGACTTGGTGCGCTGGAGCCGCTCCCAGGTGGGCGGCGGTCCCATCCGCGAAGACCTGGCGCTCACCAACGCCCAGGAGCTGAACCAGGCCGTCGACGACCTGGAGGACTGGGGCCTGCCCATCGTGCGCGACGACGAGGGCAACATCAAATACCGGGGCGGCTGGGACATCAGCATCCGGGGCGAGGCCCTGAAGCCCATCATGGCAGAGAAGGCCATAGAGACCGGAGCCCGCGTCTACAACCGGGTGGTGGCCACCAACCTGCTCATGGACGGCGAAAAATGCGTGGGGGCCATGGGCTTCGGCCTGCGCGACGGCAAGTTCTACGTCTTCCGGGCCAAGGCCACCATCGTGGCCACCGGCGGGGCCTGCGGGCTCTACAAGTCCTACACCGCCGACTCCACCACCAGCCACCACCAGACCTGGATGTGCCCCTTCAACGTGGGCACCGGCTACGCCATGGGCATCCGCCAGGGCGCGGAGATGACCTCCATGGAGCAGCGCTGGGTGGCCACCCGCACCAAGGACTTCTGCGGGCCGGTGGACACCATCAGCGTGGGCTACCGCTCGGCCATGATCAACGGCCGGGGCGAGAAGATCCTGGAGAAGCACTACGCCCACCTGGGCGGCGACAAGGCACCGCGCTACATCCGGGCCAACGCCCCCATGGACGAGTGGCTGGCCGGCCGCGGGCCCACCTTCGTCGACACCACCCACCTCTCCGACGAGGAGGCCAAGGAACTCAAGATCGACTACCTCTGCGAGCGGCCTTCCTTCGTGCTCTTCCTGGCCAGCCGGAACCACGACGTGACCAAGGAGCCCATCGAGATCTACGGCTCCGACCCCTACATCGTCGGCGGCCACACCCAAAGCGGCTACTGGGTGGACGTGGAGCGCATGACCACCATACCCGGGCTCTTCGCCGCCGGGGAGACCGCCGGCGGCAACCCCAACAAGTTCGTAGGCGGCTGCGCGGCCGAGGGCAAGCTGGCCACCCGCGGGGCCCTGAAATACATGCAGGCCGTGACCCTGCCCCCGCTGGACCAGGCCCGGATGAAGGCCCAGATCGAGGCCGAGAAGGCCCGGGTCTTCTCCCCGCTGATGAAGGGCGCCGAGTTCGACGGGGTGAGTCCGGTGGAGATGGAGGAGCGCATGCAGCGGCTCATGGACGAGTACGCCGGCGGCACCAGCCAATTCTACCGCACCAACGAGGAGCGCCTGGATTACGCCCTGAGGCACCTGGCCATGCTGAAAAGCCAGATCGGCCTGCTCCACGCCGGCGACCTGCATGGGCTCATGCTGGCCCACGAGGTCATCGACCGCCTGGACGTGGCCGAGGTGCTCTGCCACCACCTGAAGCACCGCCGGGAAACCCGCTGGCCGGGCTGGCAGACCCGCTCGGACTTCCCGGAGGCCGATCCCGCCCTGGACTGCTTCGTGGAAACGGTGCGCGATCCGCTAACCGGCGAGATCAAATCCTTCACCCGACCCTATGAGCAGGTCGTGCCCGGCGACCGCTTCAAGCCCACCCTGGACGGCAAGTTCTAGGTTAGGGCGAACAAGGAGACCAATCATGCCTCCCAAGGTTGATCTGAACAAGTGCGACGGCTGCCAAGCCCAGGACGAACCCCTTTGCGAGCAGGTCTGCCCGGGCAATCTCATGACCCTGGGCGAGAACGCCAAGGCCTATTGCCGCGAGCTGCGCGACTGCTGGGACTGCATGTCCTGCACCAAGGTGTGCCCCAAGGGCGCCATCGACACCCGCGTCCCCTATCAGCTGGGCTACCACGGGGCCTCGCTGACCCCGATGATGGGGACCAATAGCGTGACCTGGACCTGCGTGGACCTAAACGGCAACGTGGAACGCTTCCGGGTGAAAACCCGGGGCCGCTACGGCGAGTAAGGCTGCCTCCATCGGCCTTTTTTCGGAAGAGGGGCGTGGGGGAAAACCCTTTGGGGCCGCCTAAGGGGTTTTCCCCCGACACTCCCGGGGAACGAAACGCATGCCTACCAAGCCCGGCATAGCCCTGGCGCTCTGGGACCAGGGCGGGGCCCTGGCCCGGGCCCTGGATCTGGACGCCTTCGCCGCCGCCCTGGCCAAGCTTTCCGGCGTGGCCGGCCTCTGGCGGCCCGCCGACCTGGAGGGGGGCCTGGAGGAGTTGGCCCAGGCATTTCGCGAGGGGCGGGCCGACCGCCTGCTTATGCTGGGCCGCGCCACCCCCGCCCAGCGCGACCTGATCTGGCGGCGGCTTTCCGCCACCGGCCTCAACCCCCACCTGGTCCATTGGCTGGACTTGCAGGAGGAGTCCGCGCTGCCCCCCGGTTTCCCCTCCGAGCCAAGGCGCAAGAAGGCCCTGCTGATAACCAAGATGCACTTGGCCGACTTGCGCCTGGCTCGGCCTCTCATGCCGGTGGCCGTCCCTGCCGAGCCCACGGCGCTGGTGGTGGGGGGCGGGGTGGCCGGCCTGGGCGCGGCCCTGGCCCTGGCCAAGGCCGGGGTGGAGGTGCACCTGGCCGAGCGCACGTCCGCCTTGGGCGGCAAGGTGGCCCTGCTCTCAGGCTTCTACCCCCTGGGGTGCGACCCGGCCTGCGGCCTGTCCTTCACCCTGGAGGCCCTGCGCGCCACCGGCAAGGCTCGCTTGCACACCCTGAGCGAGCTGGCGGAGATAAGCGGCGGACCGGGCGCCTTCCGGGCGGTGCTGCGCCGGCGTCCCGGCCACGTGGACCCCGAGCGTTGCGACGGCTGCGGGGCCTGCGCCGAGGCCTGCCCGGTTCAGCTGCCGGACCTGGCCGAGTGGTGGCAGGACGAGCCCCCGCTCAACGCGCAGGCCTTCGCCCTGGCCGGAGCCCCGGCCAAGGCCATCGGCCCGACGGGGAACCCCGCCCTGGGCACAAGCTACCGGGTTTTGCGAGAGCGCTGCCCCGAGGGCTGCGATGCCTGCGTGGCGGCCTGCCCGGCCGGCGCGGTGCGCCTGGACGAGGACGAGAGCCGCCTGGAGGTGGGCGCGGGGGCGGTGATCCTGGCCACGGGCTGGGACCCTTATCCCCTCTCACGCCTCACGGAGTACGGCTACCCGCGCTCGCGGCGGGTGGTGGGCAACCTGGAGATGGAGGGGCTCCTGAGCGAGCGGGGCCTGCCCTCCCTGGCCGGGCTGCTGGGGGCCGAGGGGAAGCCGCCGGCCCTGGGCTTCGTGCAGTGCGCGGGCAGCCGCGACCTGGCCCATCTGCCCTACTGCTCCGGGGTGTGCTGCTCGGCCACCCTGAAGCAAGCGCGCCGGCTCAAGCAGCTCTGGCCCGAGCTTACCGTCTACATCTTCTATCAGGACATGCGCACCCCCGGTTTCGAGGAGGACCTCTACCGCGATGTGGCGGCTATGGAGGGGGTGGTCTTCGTGCGCGGCCTGCCCGCCGGGGTCCGCGAGCAGGATCAGGACGGCCGCCTCGCCCTGCGCTGCGAGGACGCCTACGCCGGCCGCGAGCTGAAGCTCAGCCTGGATTTGCTGGTGCTGGCGGGCGGCATGACGCCTTCGCCGGGCGCCGCGGAGCTGGGTGGCCTGCTGGGCCTGCCCGCCGGGCCCCACGGCTTTTTCCCCGCCCATCTGCAATGCCACCCCGAGGAGAGCGGGCGCAGCGGGGTCTTCGCCGCCGGCTGCGCTCGCGAGCCCATGAACGTGGCCCGCTCCCTGGAGTCGGCCGCCCGCGCGGCCCTGGCCGCGCTGCCCTTCATGCAGGGCGAGGCCTGGCTGGCGCCCCACCTGCCTCAGCTGGACCAGGGCAAGTGCGACCAGTGCAAGCGCTGCGTGGAGGAGTGCCCCTTCGGGTCCTGGTCCCTGGACGAGCGCGGCTTCCCCCGGCTGGACCTGGCGCGCTGCCGCCAGTGCGGCATCTGCATGGGCTCCTGCCCGCTCACGGCCATCTCCCTGCCCAACCGGACGGTGAACCAAACGGCCAAGGCCGTGGAGGTCCTGGGCGAGGGGACCGCCTTCGCGGGCAAGGAGCCGGTGATCCTGGCCTTCCTCTGCCGGCATGACGCGCTGATCGCGGCGCGGGCGGCGGCGGCGGCGGGGCTGGCCCTGCCGCCGGGGGTGGTGCTCTGGCCCCTGAACTGCGCCGGCTCCCTCAACAACGCCCTGGTGGCCGACGCCCTGTCCCTGGGCGTGGACGGGGTTTTCATCGGCGGCTGCGCCGAGGACCAGTGCCACTTTCGCGAGGGCAGCCGCCTGGCCGGGCGGCGCAGCCGCGACCTGGGCGATAAGCTGGCCCAGATGCGCCTGGAACCCGAGCGGGTGCGCTTCGCCCACCTGGGCATAGGCGATGCCGGGCGCTTCGCCGAACTGGTAGGGGAATACGCCGCCGCGCTCAGGGCCCTGGGCCCCAACCCCTTCCGGATGTGAAGGCCATGTCCGCGCCGGACCGCGCCCTGCACTTCGGCCCTCCGCCCCCGGCCCAGGCCTGCCGGCAGTGCGGACGCTGCGCCTCGGTCTGCCCCCGCTCCCGGCCGCCGGAGCTTTCCCCGCGCCGGGTGGTGAGGCTGGTCCAGCTGGGCCTGCGCGACGAGGCGGCGCGCCACCCCTTCCTGCACTCCTGCCGCTTCTGCGGCAAGTGCCTGGTCAAGTGCCCCCACGGGGTGGAGGTGGCGCGCCTGGTCAAAAGGCTGGTCTTCGAGCAGTTCCTGGGCCCGCCTGGCTGAACGTGCGGCGCCGGCCGCTCGGCCAAGCGCCATTCCTGCTATAATGGGGACAAACCCACGAGGGCAGGGATGGAGACCCACTGGCACCTGAGCGAGCAGGATTTCTTCCTGGGCCTGGAGCAGGAGAAGCGGGCCTTCCTGGCCCTGGCCGAGCGCCTCTGCTACAAGCGCAACAGTTTCATCTTCCTGGAGAGCGAGCCCGGCGATCAGGCCTACTACCTGGAGCGGGGCACGGTGCTGATCTTCCGCACCTCCTCGGAGGGCAAGGAGCCCATCATGAGCGTGCGCCAGCCGGGAGAGATTTTCGGCCTGGCCGAGGTGCTGGGCGGGCGGGAGCGCAAGTGCAACGCCCGGGCCATCAGCGAGTCGGTGGTGCACCGGATCAAGGGCGCCGACTTCGAGCACCTGCTGGCCGCCCACTACCCCCTGGCCCGGCGAGTAATCGAGGTGCTGGGCCGCCGCCTGCGCTACATGAACGAGGTGCTGGAAAACGTCATGGTCCTGGACGCGCCCACTCGGCTGCTCAAGGCCCTCATCTACCTGTGCTTCTCCCAGCTGGCCGGCGAGCGCGAGGGCGACTGGGACAAACCGGTGGCGGTTCCCATGCGGCTGACCCAGGAGCACATCGCCTCGCTGACCGGCTCCTGCCAGCAGACCGTAAGCGAGATCATGAAGAGCCTTCAGCAGGAGGGCTTGATCAACGTCAGCGGGCGCGAGATCACCGTGCTCAACCCGCTGGAAATCATGAAACGCCTTTCAATCTGATGCCAAGTTGCATCATTCAAAGCCATCCATGGCTTTGAATGCTTGCCGGGCCAAAGCGTGGTTTGGCCCGACATCCCGGATCGTGCGCGCTCGGCGGGCCTAGCTCAGGCCCAGGGCCACGGCCATGAGGCCGAAGAGCCCCCGCACCGTATCCGGGCGCTGCTCGGGCGGGAGGGGCGGCCACATCAGGGCCAGCGCCCCGGCGGGCTGGTGGGTGCCGGTGAGGTGGCTTTGGCCGAAGACCGAGCCGCGGCCCAAGCCGGCGCGCAGGGAGTAGCCCGGCGCGGGGGTGGCCACCAGGTCCGGCCCCTGGGCGGCCCGCGGGCCCTGGTAGAGTTCGCGGCCCAGGCGGACCTGGGCCATGGGCGCGTCCTCCACCACGCAGATGCCGCAGCCCTCGCGGGTTATGCGCTTGAAGCGCAGGCTTTTGAGCCCGGAGCGGATGCCCTCCAGTAGACCAAGGGCCTGGGCATCGCCCAGGGGCCGGCCCCTGGGAAAGCGCCCGGCCCGGTGTAGGTAGATTCGCCCCGGGTCCAGGGCCAGGGCCGTGGTTTCGGGCAGGATGCGCTCGGCCCCGGGCGGGCCCTCGGTCTTCAGGTAGCCCATCTCGATCAGCCAGGGGTTAAGGTAGACCTCCGAGCGGATGGGCCCGAAGGAGTGGTCGGCGGCGATGAGAAGCTTGAGGCCGCCGGATTCCAGCTCCGGGGCGAAGCGCTCGAGCACCAGGCCGATGAAGCCGTCGATGCGGGCGTAGACCTCCCTGGCCGCCCCGGCCAGGGGATGGGCGTCGTCGGAGAGCGCCGGCCAGAGGAAGTGGTTGACGCGGTCGGTGTCGGTGAAGACGGCGGCGTAGAGATCCCAGGGCTCGTCCAGCAGCTCCCCGAAGAGGGCCAGGCGGGCGGCCAGGGCGCGTGCCTGGTCGGCGATGAAGGCGGCGGGGTCGTCCCGGCCCTGGTCCAGGTCGGCCTCGGGGCGGTAGCCGTGGGCCTTAAGGCGGGCCAGGAGCCCGGGGGGATGCACGGCGCGGGAAAGCTCCGGGGCCACGAAGCCGCTCACCATCAGGCCCTCCAAGGGGGCCGCGGGATAGGTCAGGGGCACGTTGAGCACCACCGAGCGCCGGCCCAGCAGGCCCAGCCTGTCCCAAAGGCGGGGGACCCGGACCGCGCCGGCGTCCACCGGCCGCACCTGGTAGGAGCCGGGGATGTGCTCGCCGAAACCGAAAACGCCGTGATCGCCGGGATCGGCCCCGCTGAACATGGTGGTCCAGCATACCGGGGAGACCTCGGGCAGGGGCGATGCCGTGGCCCAAGCCGCGCCGGCCTCGAGCAGCCGCCCCAGCCGGGGCATCACCCCGCGCCGGGCCAGCCCGGCGGCTAGGTCCAGGCCCACGCCGTCCAGGCCCAGGAATATCAGTCGCGAACGCTCCACGCCCTGGCCGCCCCCCTCCTCCTCACGGAGGGAAAAATAGGGGCGGACACGAACCCGCCCCAAAATACGAAACCATTTCTTCGCCCCCCGCGAGCCCGCCACGGGAGCGGCAAAGGTCCGCCCAAGGACCCTACCTTACCGACCCGCTATGGCTGCGGCGGCACGCCGCCGACCCGCTTTGGGGGCCTAGGCGCTAGGCCAGAGGGCCAGGCCGGTGGGGATGTCCAGGCCGCGGGCGAAGGCGGTCTCGGAGCGGTACTCCTTCACGACGAACTCGCAGGCGAAGACCGGCGCGCCCTCGACCAGGTGGCCTCCGAAACAGCGTCCCTGATGGTCGGCCAGGGTGACGTGAGCATGCACGAACGGCCTGCCGTCCTTCAGGCTTATGTTGCCCATGAGGGTGACAATTTCCAGCGGCTGGTCGAAATCCAGGTACTCGTAGACCTGCCTTTCCTGGTCGTAGAAGCCCAGGCGGGCCTTAGTCACGGCGCCGATGGCGCGGACCTCGCCCAGGGTGATCTGCTCGCGCACGCAAATCGCGGTGAGGCTCTCCAGGAGGTCCTGGCCCTTGGGCAGGCGGCCCATGATCCGGCGTCCGGTGGTGCTGACTCTGGCGTCCATGCTGCTCTCTCCTTGTAACGGTTTTATGCCGCCAGCGTTTTCACTGGCGCTTGATTTCGATGACGGTCACCTCCGGAGGGGACCCTATCCGCAGAGGGGGCCCCCAGGTGCCGCTGCCCCGGCTGGTGTAGAGGGAGGTCCCCTTGCCCAGGCGGTAAAGCCCCTCCTGCATGGGATAGACCGCGCCGGTTACGTAGTTGAAGGGAAACACCTGACCGCCGTGGGTGTGGCCGGAGAGCTGGAGGTCCAGCCGCCCCAGGCTGGCCGCCTCCACCGAGGGCCGGTGTTTCAAAAGAATCGTGTAGAGGCCGGGGGAGACGGCGTCCAGGGCCCGGGCTTCCTCCGCCCGCGCGCCGGGGAAGGCGGGGTCGTCCACCCCGGCCAGGGCCAGGACTCCGCCGGGGCTGACGGCCTGGCCGCGCAGCACCGTAAAGCCGCAGCGGTCCAGGTAGGCCAGAGCGGTGTCGAGGCCGATGTAGAACTCGTGGTTGCCGGTGACGGCGAACTTGCCCAGGGGCGGCTTGAGCGCAGCCCAGAGGGCGGCCAGGTCGTCCTGCTGGAAAAGGGTGCCGTCGATCATGTCGCCGCTGGAGACCACCAGGTCGGGGTGTTGGGCGGCCACCAATTCGACCAGGGCGCGCAGGCGGCGCTGGGTGGTCATGATGGACAGGTGCACGTCGCTGACCAGCGCCACCACCACCCGCTCGCGTCCGGCCGGCAGCTTGTCGGTGGTCATGGCGAGGCGCTCCAGGCGGGGCGAGCCGGCCTCCCAGGCCCCGAAGGCGGTGAGCGCCAGGGTCAGGGTCAGGACGGCCGCGGCGAAGAAGCGCGGGCCGAGGTCCGGAACGGCTAGCGGCGTCCAGGCCTTGAGCAGGGTCAGGCCGCCCTGGACCAGCCAGGAGAGCAGGGCGTTCAGGAAGCCCAGGGCGCACAGGCCCATCCACCAGTAGGCAACCACCGCCCAGGTCCAGGCCAGGGCGTGGTGGCCCTCCCGCTCGCTCAGGCGGGCGAAAAACGGGGCCAGCACCATCAGGGCGGCGAAGAGGAGCGCCACCGCCCAGCGGCCCCGGAAGGCGGGCAGCAGGGGGCGCAGGCGCAGGTAGAGCGCCGCGTGCATGGCGGAGTAGATGGCGAAGAACGAGAGATAGAACCAGGACATCTCAACCCGCGCCCAGATTGTGAAGTGCCAGCGCCCAGGCGGGCCCGAGTCGCCGGCGCTCAGTTAACAATATCAGAAGTACGGCGCGCTTCACCCGGGCCGGGCGTGGTTACTGGTGATAGGCCATGGCCTGGGCCAGGGCCACCAGGCGGCCGTCCTGGGCCCTGACCCGCACCTCCCACAGGCTCAGCTTGCGTTTCAGGTCCAGGGGCGTGGCGGTGGCCAGAAGCTTCTCGCCCGGCCGGCCCGCGTCCAGGAAGTTGGCCTTGGTCTCGAAGAGCACCGCCCCGCGCTCCATGGTGTTGGCCGCCACCGCCGCGGCCTGGTCGATGAGGGCGTAGATGGCCGAGCCGTGCACTCTCTCCACGGCGTTCATGTGCTGGGGGCCGGGCAGGAGGCTGACCACCGCCTTTTGGTGGGAGACCTCCTCCACCTTGATGCCCAGGAAGGTGGCCAGGGGATCGCCGCCCACCACCTCGCGCGCGTACTTGATCCGATCGTTTTCGCCCATGACAACCTCGCGGCTTTTTCAGGAGTTCGCGGGCCGCTCACCTTGCCGCCGCCCGGGCAAAGTATCCTTCAAAAACAGGCTGGCCGCCAGGGCCGCCAACGCCGAAACCAGGTAGATAAGGAACGCCCCGCGATAGGCGGCCGCCGGCGCTGTCTGGACCTTGCCTTCCAGGGCCAGGCCGGCCAGGGGTTGCAGGATGGCCCCGCCCAGAAAGGGAAAGAGGTTGACCAAGCCGGTGGCGGTGCCGGCGATCCGCACCGGGAAAAGCTCCTTGGCGGTGGTGAAACCCACCACCACTATGGCGCTGCTGAACAGGGAGAAGAAAAGGAACCACAGCCGCAGCTGGTAGTGGCCCATGGAATCGGGGAAGAGCAGCAAGAGGGCCATCAGCCCGGTGAGGCCCAGGGCGGTGAGGATGAGCACCTTCTTGCGCGAGCAAAGCACCTTGTCGGAAAGCCAGCTCAGCAGCGGGCTGCCGAAGATCATGCCCCAGGCCAGCATGTTGAGCACCTCTCCGGCCTGGGGCTTGCTGAGGCCGTGGACCTGCATGAGATAGGGCCCGCCCCAGAGCCCGCCGAAGCTGAAGAAGACGCCGGGGGTGAAAAAAAACCACACCGCCAGGGGCCAGAAGCCGCGCGAGGTGAGCACCAGGCGCATGCCCTGGCGGATGCCGATGGCCGGGGCGGAGGCCTGCCCCGCCGTGCCGGCCGCCGGGGCCAGGCCCATCTCCTCCGGGCCGTTGCGCACCATGAACCAGATGGCCACCGACAGGACCACGGTGGCCGCGCCGATGGCCAGGAAGCTGCCCCGCCAGCCCACGGCCTGGCTCAGGAGGGCCAGGGGCTCGGCGGCGGAGAGCACCCCCAGGCCGCCCACGGCCATGAGGATGCCCATCATCAGGGCGAACTGCTCCACCGGGAACCAACGGGTGAGAATCTTCATGGTGGGCACGAAGAGCATGGCCACCCCCAGGCCCACCAGGACCCGGGCGGTCATGGCCGTGGCCACCGAGCCTGCCCAGGCCAGGCCCAGGGAGGCCAGGCCGGCCAGCAGGAAGAAGATGGTGATGGTGCGCCGGGGGCCCCAGGTGTCGGAGAGCAGGCCGGCCGGCAGCTGCATGAGGGCGTAGGGGTAGAAGTAGGCCGAGGCCAGGTAGCCCATCAGGGCCGGCCCGGCCCGGAGGTCCTTCATGAGGTCCAGGGCCACCACCGCCGGGCAGGTGCGGTGGAAGTAGACCAGCAGGTAGGCCAGGGCCAGCAGGGCGAACACCACCCAGCGGTAGTTGGAGGGGCGATCCGGGGCGGAGGCGTTGACAGTCATGCTCCTCCTGGGGGTTTTAAGATGTGTTTGGGAGTCTAAACCGCCCGCCGCGCCAGGCGCAAGGCGGGGGGCCGCTTTGTGGCTTGTTTTACAAGATGCTTCAAATCAAAAGCCATTTGGCTGCCTATCCAGGCTTGTGGCATAATCAGGCCGTCAAAAAGGAACAAGGCTGACGATGAGACAGGCAGCTTCAGCGCGCCCCCGGCCCGGCCGGGGCCCCACGCGCGCCCGCGCCCTTTGGGCCGTGATGGCGCTGGGACTCCTCGCCCTGTGGCTGGCGGCCCCCGCTCCGGCTTGGGCCACACCGGCCTTTTCCGCCCAGACCAGCCTTTCCTGCGCCGCCTGCCACGAAAGCCCCGAAGGCGGAGGCACCCTCACCCGGCGCGGCCAGGACTTCCGCGACGCCGGCTTCGTCCCGCCCCCCCAGGGCCAGCCCGTGGCCTGGCGGCAGGGCGCCTGGTTCGGGTTGGGCCTGCTGCATGTGGCGGCCGGGGTGCTCTGGTTCGGCTCCATCTTCTACGTGCACCTGTTCATCGGGCCGCGCTCGCTTACCGGCGGGCTGCCCAGGGGCGAGCGCATCCTGGGCCTGACCTGCGTCGTGACCGTGGGGCTCACCGGCGTCGGCCTCAGCATTCTGCGCCTGCATTCACTCGCCGAGCTGTGGACCACCACCTTCGGCATCGTCTGGCTGGTCAAGGTGGGGGCCTTCCTGGTCATGCTGGGCATCGCCATCACCACCACCGGCTACATCAACCGCAAGCTCAAGGAGGCCGGGGCCATCCAGGCCGGGGGCCGGTCCGGCCCCGACCTCCTGGCTGAAGCCGACGGCCAGGAAGGACGTCCGGCCCACGTGGCCGTCCAGGGCCTGCTCTACGACGTCGGGGCCAGCAAGCTTTGGAAGAACGGCAAACACATGGGACGCCACCAGGCCGGCCAAGATTTGAGCGAGGCCCTGGCCGCCGCGCCCCACGGCCCCGAGGTGCTCCAGCGGGTGCCGAAGCTGGGGCCGGCGCCCAAGCCCGGCGGGGAAGAGTCACCGCCCCCGCTGGTGGCCCGCCTCTTCGTGGTGCTGACCTACTCGGCCCTGGTCTGCATCGGCGTGGTGCTCATCTGCCTGGCCTGGTGGCGCTGGGGCCCGGCCCTGGTCCAGGCCGCGCCCACCTGGCGGGTTGACCTGGCCCCCTCTTGCCTGGGCTGCCACGCCACCGCCACCCCGGCCAAGCACGCCGAGTGGATCGGCAGCCAGCATGCCCGCGCCGGGGTGAGCTGCCTGCACTGCCACCAAGCCGCCAAGGACGACCCCGCCCGCAGCCCGATCCACGACAAGATCTACGAGCAGGGGGGCTCGCCCTGGGCCAAGGCCGAGTACCGCCTACCGGTCAAGGCCCTGGTAAGCCCGGCCGACTGCGCCCGCTGCCATCCGCGCCAGGCGGTCGAGTTCGCGGCGAGCAAGCACGCCCAGACCTGGGACATCATGTGGAAGATCGACCCCTGGCTCCAGGCCGGGCTGAACAGCGAACTGGAGAGGGCCAGCGGCTGCTACCACTGCCACGGCACGGCGGTGGGGTTCAAGGACGGCAAGCCCGCCCCCCTGACCTGGCCCAACCAGGGGGTGGGTAGGCTAAACCCCGACGGCAGCAAGGGCTCCTGCGCCGCCTGCCACACCGGGCATCTGTTCAGCGTGGCCGAGGCGCGCAAGCCCGAGGCCTGCGGCCAATGCCACCTGGGCCCGGACCACCCCCAGAAGGAGATCTACGCCGAGTCCAAGCACGGGGCCATCCATGCCGCCGAAAACCAGGAATGGAACTTCGCCGCCCCGCCGGGGCTCTGGCGGCCGGGCCAGGATTATC
Organism: Deltaproteobacteria bacterium; assembly: GCA_021811275.1. GTDB lineage: Bacteria > Desulfobacterota > Desulfarculia > Desulfarculales > Desulfarculaceae > JACRDC01. Next base: position 56,422 of record JAJZPI010000002.1, on the reverse strand, counting down.
GCGCGCCCACCTGCGCGGCCTGCCACATCTCCGCCGCAGGCCAGGTCGCGGGCAGCCACGACGTCACCCGCCGGCTGAGCTGGGAGTTGCAGGCCCCGCTGACCGTGAGACCCCAGGACTTCGCGCCCTGGCCCGCCAAGACCGACTGGCGCACCGAGCGGGCGGCCATGGGCGCGGTCTGCCTGAACTGCCACGGCCGCTCCTGGGTGGACGACCACTTCGCCAAGCTCGACCAGGTGGTGGAGGAATACAACCGGGTCTACTACCGGCCGGCCAAGGCCAAGCTGGACGAGCTGACGGCCAAGGGCCTCGTCGATCCGGGGTCGTTCTTCAGGACCCCGCTGTTAACCGAGTTCTACGAGCTGTGGCACCACGAGGGCCGGCGGGCGCGCATGGGCGCGGCCATGATGGCCCCGGACTACGCCTGGTGGCACGGTTTTTACGAGTGCAAGAAACGGCTGGTCAACTTCAACCGCGAGGCCGACCGGCTTCTGGCCACGGGCCAGAAGGCCTACGCCGCCCCGGAGATGCCCGGCCAAGCTCAAGTCGAGGCTCCGGCCAGGTGAAGCAGGGTTTCAGGTTTCCAAAAACGCAACCGCCGGCGGCGAGGCCGGGAGGCGGAACTCATACCAAGTCGCATTCAAAGCCGTCCATGGCTTGGAATGCCCGCCGGTCGGGGAAAACCGCGTTTTGCCCGACCTCCCGGATGCTTGCGCAGGCCTTGGTCTGGACGCCACGCCCAGGATCAAGCTCTGATAAACTTTTTCATGAAGCCCCCAAAACCAACGGGCGCGGTTTACCACCGCTCATGGGAAGCGGGTCGGGGCGGCCGTGCTTGGGGTGAACCGTGCGCGCGCACGGTGTGGGGCGCCTCCCAATGCCCCCAATGATCCAAGGCGCATGACGTGGGGCGGGTTGGCGAAGCGTAACCCGCCGCTGCCGCCCTTCCCCCGCCTTCCCCCTAGGTCCCCCGGCGCGAGCGCGCTATAATGACCCCCAACGCGGGGGCCGCCCGGCCGCCCCCAGCGCGAGCCCACTGACGGAGGCCCCAACGCCCCCATGCTGACCTATCTGGCCAAACGCCTGGCGATGATGGCGCCGCTGTTGATCGGCATCACCTTCATCAGCTTCCTCATCATGCACCTGGCCCCGGGCTCGCCCACCGACGTGCTCACCGACCTGAACCCCAAGATCAGCGAGCTGGCCAAACAGCGCCTGACCAAGCTCTACGGCCTGGATCAGCCCCTGCACGTGCAGTACTGGACCTGGCTGAAGCGCCTGGCCGTGCTGGACTTCGGCCAGAGCTTCGCCCCCGACGGCCGGCCCGTGCTGGACAAGATCGTCGAGCGCCTGCCCATCACCGTGACCATCAACCTGCTCTCCCTGGCCCTGGTCTTGCTCTTTTCCGTGCCCATCGGCGTATTCAGCGCCACCCACCGGGGCAGCCTCTTCGACCAGGCCACGACGGTATTCGTCTTTCTGGGCTTCGCCACCCCCACCTTCTGGCTGGCGCTGTTGTGCATGATCCTCTTCGGGGTGAACCTGGGCTGGCTGCCCATCAGCGGCATCAAGAGCCTGAACCACGAGACCCTCTCAGCCGGGGCCAGACTCCTCGACTACGCCTGGCACCTGCTATTGCCGGTGACGCTTTCGGCCTTCGTCAGCCTGGCCGGCATGAGCCGCTACATGCGCGGCAACATGCTGGAGGTCATCCGCCAGGACTACATCACCACCGCCCGGGCCAAGGGCCTGACCGAGACCACCGTGATCTACCGCCACGGCTTACGCAACGCGCTCATGCCGGTCATCACCGTGCTGGGCCTCTCCCTGCCGGGGCTGATCGGCGGCTCGGTGATCTTCGAGTCCATCTTCGCCATCCCCGGCATGGGCAAGCTGTTCTACGACGCGGTCATGAGCCGCGACTACCCCATGGTCATGGGCGGGCTGGTCATCGGCGCGGTGCTCACCCTGGCCGGCAACCTGCTGGCCGACCTGGGCTACGCCGCCGCCGATCCCAGGGTGAGGCGCTCGTGAGCACGGCGCGCGTCGGCTTCGGAGAGGCCCTGCGGGCCAACCGCCTGGCCATGACCGGCCTGGCCATCGTGACCGCGCTGCTCGCCATCGCCGTGCTGGCCCCCTGGGTCGCCCCCTACGACCCCAACGCCATCGACGTCGAAGCCATCCTGCTCCCGCCCGGCGCGGCCCACTACTTCGGCACCGACGAGCTGGGCCGCGACGTGTTCTCGCGCATGGTCTACGGCTCGCGGGTGAGCCTGCAGGTCGGACTGGTCTCCGCCGGGCTCTCCACCTTGATCGGCGTGCTCCTGGGCGCGCTGGCAGGCTACTACGGCCGCTGGGTGGAGGCGGTCATCATGCGCTTCGTGGACATGATGCTCTGCTTCCCCACCTTTTTTCTCATCCTGGCCGTGATCGCCCTGCTGGAGCCCAGCATCATCAACATCATGATCGTCATCGGCCTCACCTCCTGGATGGGCGTGGCCCGCCTGGTGCGAGCCGAGCTGCTTTCGCTCAAGGAACGCGAGTACGTGCTGGCCGCCCGGTCGCTCGGGGCCTCCGACGCCCGCATCATCTTCCGCCACCTGCTGCCCAACGCCATGGCCCCGGTGCTGGTGGCCGCCACCCTGGGCGTGGCCGGGGCCATTCTCACCGAGAGCGGGCTCTCCTTCCTGGGCCTGGGCGTCCAGCCGCCCGACGCCTCCTGGGGCAACATCCTCAACCAGGGCAAGGCCAACATAGAGATAGCCTGGTGGCTCTCCCTCTACCCCGGCCTGGCCATCCTGGTCACCGTCCTGGGCTACAACCTCCTGGGCGAAGGCATCCGCGACGCCCTCGACCCCCGCCTCCGCTAGGGGCGCGCCGGGCGCGTGGCCGCGCCGGCCGTGGCGGGTCGGGGAGGGCGCGCCGCCCTCGCGCCTGACGCGCTCCCGTTCATGGTTGTTGGAGGAATCGTGGCGCGGGGCGCGTGCCGTGCCTCAGGCCTTCTTGGCGCCGTGGATGGGGAAGATGTTCTTGCGGATAAAGGCGATGACATCCTCGGCGTCGCGGCCGGCCCGGTTCCACATGCGGCCCCTTATCTTCTCCTTGGGGTCGATCAGCCAGCGCTCGTCATAGGGCAGGTTCAGCTTCTCGCACCACTCCCAGGGAAGGTCATGGGGCAGCTCATCCTCGCGGCCCAGCATGGTGGCCCAGGCCAGGGTCCAGCCCCGAGCCACGTTGACCACGTGGTAGCCGCCGCCGCCCAGGGCGATCCAACGCCCCATGGCCATCTCCCGCAGGCCCTTCAGGCAGTGGCCGAAGCCACGGGTGGTGATGTTCAGGTTGGCCAGGGGATCGGCCAGGAAGGTGTCCACCCCCAGTTGGGTGACGATGTAGTCGGGCTTGAAGGCCTCGATCAGGGGAGGGACCACCTCGTCGAAGCACTGGATGTAGATGTCGTCGTCGGTGTCGGGCCAGAGGGGCACGTTGACCGCGTAGCCCTTGCCCGCCCCCCGGCCCATCTCCTCGCAGGAGCCGGTGCCGGGGAAAAGCGTGGCCGGGTGCTGGTGCAGGCTGATGGTAAGCACTTGGTCGCTGTCGTAAAAGGCCCACTGCACGCCGTCGCCGTGGTGGGCGTCGATGTCCACGTAGGCCACCCGGTAGCCCCAGGAGAGCAGGTCCTTGATGACCAGGCAGATATCGTTCACGTAGCAGAAGCCCGAGGCCCGGCCGGCCAGGGCGTGGTGCATTCCCCCGGACATGCTGAAGGCCGCCGGGTGCTTCTTGACCATGACCAGGCGGCCGGCTTGCAGGCTGGCCCCGGCCAGCAGCGCCGACCATTCGTAGACTCCGGGAAAGACCGGATTGTCCTCCGCCCCCAGGCCGAAGGAGATGACATGGTCGGCCTGGGCCGGGAACCGGCTCAGGTCCTGCAAAGTCTCCAGGTAGTGTTTGTCGTGGAAGGTGGCCAGCTCCTCGGGCGTGGCCGGATGAATCTCCTCCGAGGGCTGGGTCAGGCCGCAGAGCCCGATCAGCTCATGGGTGAGCCCCAGGCGCCAGATGCGCAGCGGGTGGGTGGGGCCGTAGTCGAAGCTGAGGAATTCATCAGTGTAGAGGTAGGCCGGAGCGGGCGGAGGAGGAGGGCTGTTCATAGCTTCTCCCGTTGGGAGTTTGCAGGACTTGCGCAAAATAGCACCTATGCCCGGGCCTGGCAAGCATCGTCGCAGGCGATTGCCTCGCCGCCGCGGCCAAAGGGGTTCGGGCGCGCGTCGCGCCAGCCAAGGCGGGTCGTCGAGGCTGCTCTCTGGTCGGGCCTTGCGCGCTCCCGTTCCCGCCCGTTGCGGAAGACCGGCTGGCACGCCCCTTGCGCGGCCTGAGGGCCGGATTCCGGCTTCCGGCCCCCCGGCAAGGGCCGCGCCAGCCAGGGGACCGCCCAGGCCCGCGTTGACAGCGCCGGGGGGGCGCTGGTAAGCTTGCCCCAGCCCAAACCCGCTGATAAGTGGCCGTTTTTCAGGGGAGGTTGTCATGAGCATCGCCGAGAAGGTGGAAGCCGACCTGATCGCCGCCCTGAAGGCCCACGACGAAGCGGTAGTTTCCTGTTTGCGCCTGATCAAAAACGCCCTGAAAAACAAGGCCAAGGACCTGCGCCGACCCCTCGCCGGCGAGGAGGAGATCCAGGTCCTCAAGACCCTGGCCAAGCAGCGCCGCGAGTCCGTGGAGCAGTTTACCTCCGGCGGCAGGGCGGACTTGGCCGCCAAGGAGGCCGCCGAGCTCAAGCTGGTCGAGGCCTATTTGCCCGCCCAGCTGGGCGAGGCCGAGATCGCCGCCGCCCTGGCTGAGGTCATCGCCGAAATCCAGCCCCAGGGCCCCAAGGACATGGGCAAGGTCATGAAGACCGCCATGGCCCGCCTGGGGACCGCCGCCGACGGCAAGCTGGTCAACGCCCTGGTCCGCAAGAAGCTTGGGGCCTGATACCAATATGCGATCAAAGCCATCCATGGCGTTGATCGCCGATCGGCAGGGCAAAAGCGTGGTTTTGCCCTGCCTCGCGAGCGCTTGCGCGCTCGGCGGGCCATTCTCGTCCCGCATGCCAATTAGCGCTCAAACCATTCGTTTGAACGCTAATTGGCATGAATCCGGCCGGAGCCTGGTCAGGCCAGGCCTCCCCGTGCGGGCAGGAACATGATGAACCCCGGAATCCTAGCCATTCCATGAACGCCGCCGATCCCCGGGAGCCGTCCGCCGCCGAGGCGGGCCCCGCCGGCCAGTCCGGCGGCGGGGAACCCTCGCCCACGGGCGAGCTCCCTGTCGCCAACGAGCACACCTTGAAGGTCTTGGAGCTGCCCCAGTTGCTTGCGCGCGTGGCCTCGCTGGCCATGAGCCCCCTGGGCGCGGAGCTGGCTCGCCGCCTGGCTCCCAGCGCCGACCTGGCCCTGGTGGAGCGCCGCCAGCGCCGGTTAAGCCAGCTCAGGGCCCTGGTGAGCGAGCGGGGCCGGCCCGGCCTGGACGGGCTGACCGACGTGCGCCCGCTGCTCTCCCGCCTGGCCGTGGACGGGGCCTATCTGCTGCCCGAGGAGCTGACGGTCATGGCCGACTTCTTGGGCGCGACCGGCCGCGCGGCCGAGGTCCTTCAGGGCGGCGAGGGCCGCTTCGACGAGCTTTACCGCCTTTACAACCGCCTGACCCCCCTACCGGAGATCGCCCTGCGCCTCAGGCGGGTGGTGGGCCCGGGCAACTCCGTGGCCTCCTCGGCCTCGGTGGAGCTTTCCCGCATCCGCCGGGACCTGGGCGCGGCCCGCGAGCGCCTGCGCGGCCAGCTCAGCGCCCTGGTCAGCCGCGACGATCTGGCCGGGGTGTTCAGCGACCAGATCGTCACCCAGCGCGCCGACCGCTTCGTAGTGCCGGTGCGCACCGACGCCAAGGGCAGGCTCACCGGCATCATCCACGACACCAGCGGCAGCGGGGCCACCTGCTTCGTGGAGCCCCTGGAGGCGGTGGAGGGCAACAACCAGCTGGCGCTCCTCAGACGCAAGGAGCGGGAGGAGGAGGAGCGGGTGCTCATCGAGGCCTCCCGCGCCCTGGCCTCCCACCTGCAAGTGCTGCGCGAAAACCTGGGCGTCCTGGCCAAGCTGGACTGCCTCCTGGCCCAGGCCGAGTTTTGCGAGCGCCTGCACTGCGCCGAACCGATCCTGGACGCCGGAGGCAGGGTCGAGCTCCTGGCCGCGCGCCATCCCCTGCTGGCCTGGCGGGCGGCCCAAGGCCGGGGCCAAGCCGTGCCCATCAACGTCAGCCTGGACGAGGGCCAGCGGGTGCTGGTGGTCAGCGGGGCCAACGCCGGGGGCAAGACCGCCACCTTGAAGACCGTGGGGCTCGTCACCCTCATGGTCATGTGCGGAATGCACCCTCCCTGCCTGCAGGGCAGCCGGGTGGCGATCTTCAGCCAAGTCCTGGCCGAGGTGGGCGATGACCAGTCCCTGGAGAGCGACCTCTCCACCTTCACCGCCCACGCCGGCCGCCTGGCCTGGATGGTCCAGAGGGCCGGGCGTGGCTCGCTGGCGCTCATCGACGAGATCGGCGGCGGCACCGACCCCGGCGAGGGCGCGGCGCTGGCCGTGGCGGTGCTGGACTGGCTCAAGGGCCGGGGGGTCCGGGTGCTCTGCACCACCCACTTCCACCGGCTCAAGGCCTACGCCGCCCAGGCCGAAGGGGTGGAGAACGTCTCCGTGGCCTTCGACCCCATGAGCGGCCGGCCCACCTACCAGCTCACCTACGGCCTGCCCGGCTTCTCCGACGCCCTGGCGGTAAGCCGCTCCCTGGGCTTCCCCCCGGAGTTGGTGGAGGCCGCCCGCGCCCAGGTGGACCAGGGCGAGGCCCAGACCTTGGCCCTCATGCGCCAAGTGCGCCAGGCCCTGGACGAGGCCCAGGCCAGCCGCGCCGCCGCCGCCGCCGACCGCCTGGTGGCGGCAAACGAGCGCGAACAGGCCCGCGCCATGCAAAAGGCGGCCCGCCGCGAACAGGCCGGGGCCCTGGCCGAGGGCAAGCGCCGGGTGCGCGAGGTGGCCGCCCGCCTGGAGAGGCGCCTGGAGGAACTCTTCGAGCGCGCGCGGTCCGCCCAGGAGGAGCACGAGGCAGCAGCCCAGGCCGCCTCCGAAGCCGGGGCCCAGCCCCCCACCGGGCCGCGTCCGGGCCGGGTGCGCCAGGAGCTTTACGGCGAGCGCCGCCAGGCCCTCAAGGAAGTGGAGGCCGCGGTGCTGCCCCCGCCCTCTCCCCAGGGCGAAGCCCCTTCCCTGGCCGGGCTCTACGCATGCAAGGCCGGCGACCCGGTGCTGCTCACCGCCCTGGGCCAGCGGGGGGTGCTCTTGGAGGACCCCCGCCCCGGCCTGGAGACCATGCCCGTCTCGGTGGGCGTGGGCGGGGTGCGGGTGGTGATGGCCCTGCGCGAGATGGAGCCCCTGCCCCGAGGCCAGGCCAAGGACCAGGATTCCCGGCCCCGCTCCGGCGTCTCCGTGCAGGCCAGCGCCGGCGACGGCATCGACCTTAACGTGGTCGGCCTGACCGTCGACGACGCCCTGCCCAAGGTGGACAAGGCCCTGGACCAGGCCATCCTGGCCGGCAAGACCAGCTTCGCGGTGGTGCACGGGGTGGGCACCGGCCGCCTGCGCGCCGCCGTGCGCGAGTTTCTGGACAACCACCCCTACGTGGTGGCCACCCACCGCGCCGAGGGCCGGCGCGGCGGGGCCGGGGTCACCGTGGCCGAGCTGCGGGAATAAGGAGCTTCCTTTTAGGGCTGTCTTCTTCCTTTTGACGTAGGGGCGGGGCTTATCCCCGCCCTCCCGAAATCGCGGGAGCTGCATGAGCCAGGGCGAGCGCATACCGGCGGAGAAGATCGATGAGGTGAGGCTGGCCGCCGACATCGTGGAGGTGGTGGGCTCGCGCATCCGCCTGGACAAGAAGGGCAAGGATTTCTGGGGGCTGTGCCCATTTCACGGCGATTCCAGCCCCAGTCTGAAGGTGGACCGCGAAAAGGGCACCTGGCACTGCTTCGGCTGCGGCGAGGGCGGCAGCGTCTTCAACTTCGTCATGCGCGACCTGAACCTCTCCTTCCCCGAGGCGGTGCGCGAGCTGGCCGCCCGCTGCGGGGTTCCCCTGCCCGCCCCCCGCCAGGACCCCGAGGAGCGCCGGCGCCAGGAGGTCAATGACCGCCTGTTGCAAGTGCTTCAATTGGCTGGTACATTTTTTAGCCGGCAACTGGAGTTGCCCGCCGGCCTTTCTGCCCGGGACTACCTCGACGGCCGGCGCGGTCTCGCACCCGAGGTGGTGGCCTCCTTCGGATTGGGCTGGGCCCCGGCCGAGTGGGAGGGCCTGGGGCGCTTCTTGGCAGGCCAGAAGGTGCCCGAGGACTTGGCCGTGCAGGCCGGACTCCTGGTCCGGCGCGACAAGGGCGCGGGATCGAGCACGGGCTCGGGCTGCTACGACCGCTTTCGCGGCCGTGTAATGTTCCCCATCCGCGACGCGGGCGGCCGGGTGGTGAGCTTCGGGGGCCGGGTGCTGGGCGACGATGAACCCAAGTACCTGAACGGCCCCGAATCCCCGGTCTTTCACAAGTCGCGCTCTCTCTACAACCTGGATCAGGCCCGGAACCACATGCGCCGCAAGGACCGGGCCTTGGTGGTGGAGGGCTACTTCGACGTGATCACCCTGGCCGCGCATGGCTTCGGCGAGACGGTGGCGCCCATGGGCACCGCGCTCACCCCCCAGCAGGCGCGCACCTTGAAGGGCCAGGCCGCCGACCTGGTGCTGGTCTTCGACGGCGATGCCGCCGGCATCAAGGCCGCCCAGCGGGCCCTGCCGGTCTTCCTGGGCGAGGGCCTCTCCGCCCGGGTGCTCACCCTGCCTGGCGGCCACGACCCCGACAGCTTCCTGCGTGAGCAGGGCGCGGACGCCTTCGAGAAGGCCCTGGCCAAGGCCCGGCCCCTGATCGAGATGGTGCTGGACCGCGTAATCGGCCAGGGCGACCGCACCTCCCCCGAGGGACGCAGCAGGATCGTGTCCGCCTGTGGCGAGGTTCTCCAGCAGATCAAGGACCCGGTGACCCGGGCGGGCTATTTGGACCAGGTGGCCGGAGCCTTGAAGCTCGACGCCCGGGTGGTGGCCGCCCAGCTGGGCCTGCCCCTGGCCGGCGCGCGCCAGATCGCCGCCCCCGCCGTCTCCGGCCGGGCCTGCCGGGCGCAGAGCAACCGTCGCGTCGCCATGGAACTGGCTCTGGCCTCGCCCGAGGCGGCCCGGGTGCTCCTGGAGGGCGGAGCCTTGGGAGGGGGCTCGCCCGAGGACGATTCCGGCCTGGACGACTCCGGCCTGAACGAGGTGGCCCGGGCCATGGCCTCCCTGATCGCCCGGTCCGTGGAGCCCACCCCCGACGCCGTGGCCCTGGAGCTGGACGACCAGTCCCTGGCCTCCCTGGTGGCCGACCTGGCCCAGCGATCCCCTCAGGTGGACCCGGCCAAGGCCCGCTCCATGGCCCTGGACCTCCTGCGCCAGATCCACCGCGGCCTGCTCCGCCAGGAGCAGGCCGCCATCAAGGACGCCATCGCCGCCGCCGAGGCCCAGGGCGATTTTGACCGGCTCGCCGGCCTCCAGGCCAAGCGCAAGGAATTGAGGCAAAGGCTTTCCTCCCTTAACGCCGCAAAGGACTAGGACATGACCAAGGAAAAGAAGCTCTCCGAGCTGCAGGGGCTGATCTCCAAGGGAAGAGCCAAGGGCTTTCTGACCTACGACGAGATCAACAACGCGTTGAGCCCCGAAACGTCCTCGGAGGGCATGGACGACATGCTCATGGTCCTGGACGAGATGGACATCCCGCTCATCGACGAAGAGAACAAGATAAAACTGAAGGTGGGCGACGGCGTGGAAGTGGAGGTGGACGAGGAAGAGGAGCCCCTGGCCGAGGACGAGGAGACCTTGAGCGAGGAGGCCGAGGCCCCCGGCGAGGAGGGCCGGGTCTCCGATCCGGTCAAGATGTACCTGCGCGAGATGGGCCTGGTCTCGCTGCTCACCCGCGAGGGCGAGGTCGAGATCGCCAAGCGCATCGAGAAGGGCGAGCGCCAGGTGATCGGCGCCCTCCTGGAATCATCGCTGTGCGTGCAGGAGATTCTGGAGATCGGCCGCGGACTGGAGGAGGGCACCATCCGCATCAAGGACGTGGTGCGCGACATCGACGACGAGGAGTCGCTCTCGGCCCACGAGGAGCGCCGCCAGGCCTTCCTGGCTCTGGTGGAAAAGGTCCGCCGCCTGGACAAGCGCAACGTCTCCCACTACGAGAAGCTCAACCGCCGCGACAACGGGGTGGAGGCCGCCGAGCGCGAGCGCCTGCGCGAGGCCCTGGCCAAGAACCGCCGCAAGGTGGCCGAACTCTTGACCGACCTCAAGCTGGAAAAGCGCCAGATGGATCACCTGGCCGGCCTCCTGGAAAAGCGCCTCAACGTCATCGAGCGCGCCGAGAGGGCCATCAGCGGCGGGCTCATGGAAACGGCCTTGCCCAAAAGCGAGATAACCAAGCTGGCCCGCAAGATCCGCGCCGCCAAGGGCAAACGCTGCGCCATGGGCAAGTGCCGCTGCACCTCCGAGCGCCTCCTGGCCATCGAGGTCGAACTCAAGGAGGCCAGGGTGCGAATCCGCGAGGTGGAGACCGAGTGCAAGATGAGCGGGGCCACCCTGCGCAAGCTCCTGGACCGGGTGCGCAAGGGCCAGTCGCTGGCCCACGAGGCCAAGCAGGAGCTGGTGGAGGCCAACCTGCGCCTGGTGGTCTCCATCGCCAAGAAATACACCAACCGCGGCCTGCAGTTCCTGGATCTGATCCAGGAGGGCAACATCGGCCTTATGAAGGCCGTGGACAAGTTCGAGTACCAGCGCGGCTACAAGTTCTCCACCTACGCCACCTGGTGGATTCGCCAAGCCATCACCCGCGCCATCGCCGACCAGGCCCGCACCATCCGCATCCCCGTCCACATGATCGAGACCATCAACAAGCTCATCCGCACCAGCCGCTACCTCGTGCAGGAGCTGGGTCGCGAGCCCACCCCCGAGGAGATCGCCGAGAAGATGGACTTCCCCCTGGACAAGGTCCGCAAGGTCTTGAAGATCGCCAAGGAGCCCATCAGCCTGGAAACCCCCATCGGCGAGGAGGAGGACAGCCATCTGGGCGACTTCATCGAGGACAAGAAGATCATCAATCCCGCCGACGCGGTGATAAACCTGAACCTCTGCGAACAGACCCGCAAGGTTCTGGCTACCCTCACCCCGCGCGAGGAGAAGGTCCTCCGGATGCGCTTCGGCATCGGCCAGAAGGCCGACCACACTCTGGAGGAGGTGGGCCGCGACTTCGACGTCACCCGCGAGCGCATCCGCCAGATCGAGGCCAAGGCCCTGCGCAAGCTGCGCCACCCCAGCCGCGCCCGCAAGCTCCGGGCCTTCATCGAGAACTGAGGGGCGGTGGGGCCAGCGCCGCCGGCAGTGGTCGGAGCCGGGTCCTTGGCCGAATCTGCGGCCTGCTTCACGGCCATCTTCGCAGGGGCGGGGTTTTCCCCCGCCCGTCCTTTTTTTGCGCGCCAAGGCGAGAGGGCGGGGATAAACCCCACCACGAAGACAGCATCCCCGTCTTCTCCGAGGCGCGCCGGGCTCCTGCTCTCCCTTACCCTCCTGGCCCTTGCCGCCAGCCTAGCCCTCACCCCCGCCGCCCGCGCCCAGGCGGTCAACGTCAAGTCCGAGGTGGAGAAATTCATCAAGGACAATGCCATCGACCCCGGCTCCTACCAGAGCGTCAACTGGAGCAAGCCGGTCAAGTTCCAGGACGGGCCCTACGCCCAGGCCATCCGCCACGTCTACCGCCTGCGCGACCCCATGTACGGCCCGGTCACCTTCGACGACATCTTCTATCTCGACGCCGAAGGCCGGGTGCTGGGTTCGACCAGCACCACCCGCTGGAAGGGACCCCGCTGGGGCGCGGGAAAGGAAAAATGGTAGCCCGGGCGCGTGCCGCGCCGGCCAAGGCGGGTCGACGAGGGCCTCCATGGGCGAGCTTGGCGCGCTCCCGGTGAAGCTCGGACTTCGGGTCGGGCGCGTGCCGCGCCGGCCAAGACGGGTCGGGCGCTGTCGGCGAGGCGCGAATCGGAACGATCCGTGACGGCTCATTTCGTCCCCTCCCTTGACAGCCCCCCAACCCCCGGCCATAATACATATTCTTGATTATCCTGGGCCCATAGCTCAGCTGGTAGAGCCTCCGGCTCATAACCGGATCGTCCCTGGTTCGAGACCAGGTGGGCCCACCATTCAAGCATGCGTGGCCGCCTCCGACCGGGGCGTCCGGCAGGTGCAGGCAATGAAACAACGTCCCAACGCCCATTTCCCGCGGCGCCCCCCACAACGGGGCGCCGGCTTAATTTGACCCACATGGCCATGCGCCCGGCCCAGGTCAAGGACGTCATGGACATAATGGAGGACTGGGCCCCGGCCTGGACCGCCGAGTCCTGGGACCGGGTGGGCCTGGCCTGCGGCCACCCCGGCGGCCAGGCCAGGCGGGTGATGGTGGCCCTGGAGCTGAGCGATCACCTGCTGGCCACCGCCCTGAAACAGGGCCAACAGATGCTCCTCCTGCACCACCCCCCGATCTTCAAACCCCTGACCGACCTTCGCTCCGACCGCCTCCACGCCAACCGCCTCATCCAAGCCGCCGCCGCCGATCTGGCCATCTTCGCCGCCCACACCAACCTGGACTCCGCCCCCGGCGGGGTGAACGACGCCCTGGCGGCGCGGCTGGGGCTCACGGAACTCAAGCCCCTGGTTCCGGCAGGGGCGGACGGCCTGGCCAAGCTCACGACCTTTGTGCCAGCCGACCACGCCGAGGCCGTGGCCCAGGCCCTCTTCGCGGCCGGAGCCGGACGCATCGGCGCCTACCGCGAATGCGCCTTCGAGTCCCCCGGCCAGGGCAGCTTCCTGGCCCCGGAGGACGGCCGGCCCTTCCTGGGCCGGCCGGGCCGACGCGAGCGCGTGGCGGAGATCCGCCTGGAAACCGTGGCTCCGCTGGCCCGGGCCGAACGGGTCCTGGCCGCCCTGGCCGCGGCCCACCCCTACGAGCAGCCGGCGGCCGACCTCTACCCCTTGCGCAACCCGCCGGCCGGCTTCGGCCTGGGCCGGGTGGGGCGGCTGGCCCGCCCGGAACCCGGCGCGGCCTTTGCCGCCAGGGCCGCGCGGGAGCTGGGCTCGGCGGCCCCGGCCATGGCCGGGTTGCTGCCGGAGATGGTGGCGCGGGTGGCGGTGGTGAGCGGCGCAGGCGGAGAGATGCTCGGCGAGGCGGCGGCGGCCGGGGCCCAGGTGCTGGTGACCGGCGAGGCCCGCCACCACGCCGCCCAAGAAGCTCTTGACCTGGGCATTTGTCTTCTGACCCTGGGACACTTTGAAACCGAGAACGTCATGGTCGGCCCCTGGGCCGAGCGTCTGGCCTCTGCCCTGACTCGGGCCGGCCTCGACGCCCAGGTGACCCCTTGTATAGAAAGCGCGCGCCCCTGGCGCGCGGTGGCAGTTGGCAAGGAGGATTGAGGTGCTGGAACAGATCAGGTTTCTCATCAAGCTACAGGCGGTGGACAAAACTCTTTTCGGGCTGACGCAGGAGCAGGAGACCATACCCCTGCGCCTGGCCGAGCTAAGCCTGGATGAGGACCGCCTGGGCCAGGCCCTGGCCGCGGCCAGCGCCGACCTGGAGCAGGTTGCCGCCCAGCGTCGCGAGCTGGAGGCCAGCGTGGAGGCCGTGCGCCAGCGCATGCGCAAGGCCGAGAGCCGCCTCATGGGGGCCAAGACCCAGCGCGAGTACAAGGCGGCCACCGCCGAGATCGAGGAGGCCCGCGACAGCGTCAAGGGCAGCGAGGACCTGCTGTTGGAGCTGATGGAGCGCCACGAGGCCCTGCAACGCCAGGTCAAGAGCATCAGCGAGCAGCACGCGGTGGCCAGCGCCAAGGTGGAGGCCCAGCGTCAGGAGCTTTCCCGGCGCGCCCAGGAGGTGGGCAAGCTGGTGAGCGCGCTGGACAGCGAGCGCCAGGAACTGGCCAAGGTGGTGGAGGAGACCCTGCTCAAGGAGTACGACTTCATCCGCAAACGCAAGCAGGGCGTGGCCCTGGCCCCGGTCTCCAACGGCACCTGCCTGGCCTGCCACATGGACATCCCGCCCCAGCAGTTCAACGAGCTGCAACGGCTGGACAAGATCATGGCCTGCCAGTCCTGCAAGCGCCTGCTCTACTGGGCCGACGCCGAGCCGCTGGCCGACCTGAAGTGAGCCGCCGGCCCGGCGGGGATCCCTGCCCCGGCTGGCTGGCGCGGCTGGCCGAGGGCCTGACCGTCCGGGGCCGGCTGCCCCAGCCCGAGGAGTTGGGGGTGGACGCCGGGGAATTGGCCCGCTGTCTGGAGCGGGCCGGCCAGGCCATGGGCTCGGTCCCTGCCAAGCTGCCCTTCAGCCCTCCGGCCCCTTCCCCGGCCCCGCCGCGGGCTCCGGGGCAAGAACCGGGCCCCCACATCCTGCACGCCGATGGCGGCTCGCGGGGCAACCCCGGCCCCGCCGGGGCCGGCGCGGTTCTCCTGGACCCCCAGGGCGGCGAGGTCGCCCTGCTCAAGCGCTACCTGGGCCAGACCACCAACAACGTGGCGGAGTACCATGGCCTGCTCATGGGCCTTGAAGAGGCCTTGCGCCTGGGCGTGCGCCGCTTGGAGGTGCGCCTGGACAGCGAGCTTTTGGTGCGCCAGCTGAACGGCCAGTACAAGGTCAGGGCACCCCACCTGCTGCCGCTCTATGAGGAGGCCCGCGCCCTGTTGGCCCGCTTCGAGCGCGCCCGCCTGGTCCACGTGCCCCGCGCCCAAAACGCCCTGGCCGACGAGCTTGCCAACCAGGCCATGGACGAGGGCTGAGGCGGCCCGGCTCCCGGGCTGCCGAAGCGGGTCGAAAGCGCTCGCGCCCGCCCGGGCCTCGCGGGCTCCCGTTGAGGGCCCGTAGCGGCGAATACAAAAAAACCCAGACCCAGGGCGGGCGGCGCCCGCCCGCCTGCGGCAGGTTGTCCCATGCCTTATAATGTACACGGGAGCGAAGTCGGCCGGATGGTCGCCGGCCCCCTTCCCAGAGGGGGGCGGGAGGAAAGTCCGAGCACCAGAGGGCGGGATGCTGGCTAACGGCCAGGGGGGGCGACCCCACGGAAAGCGCCACAGAAAGCAGACCGCCGTTTCCCCCCGGGGAGGCGGTAAGGGTGAAACGGTGAGGTAAGAGCTCACCAGTCCGGGCGGCGACGCCCGGGGCTAGGCAAACCCCATCCGGTGCAAGACCAAATAGGGAGGCGTTTGAGGGCGGCCCGTCCGAAGCCTCCGGGTAGGTCGCTGGAGACGCCGGGCAACCGGCGTCCTAGAGGAATGACCATCGCCGGGCCATCAGGCCCGGAACAGAACTCGGCTTACAGGCCGGCTTCGCTCCCTCCCCCACAGCGTCTCCAGTAAAAGCCAGGAAACGCCAAAAACGTCTCGCCAGACGATTGACATAAATATAGATATTGACTATATATGAAAGTGAAATAATCCATATGCCTAATAATTTTTGGTCTTTTTGGCCTCCACCCCTCCCCACTTTGCGCGAGGACGAGCATGGACCTTAGACGATTACAAGTTTTCACAAAGGTTTACGAGTGCAGGTCTTTCTCCCGCGCCGCCGAGGAGGTGCTTCTCAGCCAGCCCACGGTGAGCGGCCACATCAAGAGCCTGGAGACCGAGCTGGGGGTCAACCTCTTCGACCGTCTGGGACGGGAGATCATCCCCACCCGCGCCGCCGAGGTTCTCATCGCCCACGCCAAGCAGATTCTGGAGATGGTCGAGCAGGCCCAGCGCGCCGTGGACGCCTACCTGGGCCGCCTGCGCGGAGAGCTGCTCCTGGGCGGCTCCACCCACCCCGGCCAGTACGTCCTGCCCGAGATCATAGGCCGCTACCGCCTGCTGCACCCGGAGGTGCAGGTCACCCTCACCATCGGCGACACCAGCGAGATCACCGAGAAGGTGCTCAAGGGCGAGCTGGAGGTGGGCATGGTGGGGGCGGCCATCGACGACGAGCGCCTGGCCTTCACCCCCATGATGGACGACCAGGTGGTCCTGGCGGCCTGGCCCGGCCATCCCCTCGCCGGGCGCAGACTGACCCTGACCGAGCTGACCCACACCCCCGTCATCCTGCGCGAGCCGGGCAGCGGCACCCGCCAGGCCCTGGCCAAGGCCCTGCGCAAGGCCGGTCTGGAGCTTAAGGACCTGGAGGTGGCCGCCCAGATGGGCTCCACCGTGGCCGTGCTCATGGCCGTGCGCGCCCAGGTGGGCGTGGGGCTCTTGAGCCGCCGGGCCGTGGAGGACGACCTGGCCTCCGGCCGGGTGGTGCTCCTGGAGGTGGAGGGGCTGGACATCACCCGCCAATTCCACCTGGTCACCCGCCGCCGCCGCACCCATTCCCCCGCCGCCCAGGCCTTCCTGGCCCTGTGCCTGGCCGAGCAGGGGGAGTAGAATTAGTAGGCGGGGCGGCCGGTCCGGCCGCCCCGCGCCAACACCGGGAGCACTACCTTGAACGACGACTACAAGCTGGCCGAAAAGGCCCGCGCCGCCGGTTGAGCGGCCAAGATAGGTCCGGGCGACCTGGCCAACATCCTATCGGGCCTGCCCGCCGAGACCGATCCGCGCCTGTTGGTGGGCGCGGGCACGGCCGACGACGCGGGGGTCTACAAGCTCACCGACGAGCTGGCCCTGATCCTCACCGTCGATTTTTTCACTCCCATCGTCAACGATCCCTATCTCTTCGGCCAAATCGCCGCCGCCAACTCCCTCTCCGACGTCTATGCCATGGGCGGCCGGCCCCTCACCGCCA
This sequence comes from Deltaproteobacteria bacterium, assembly GCA_021811275.1. Classification (GTDB taxonomy): domain Bacteria; phylum Desulfobacterota; class Desulfarculia; order Desulfarculales; family Desulfarculaceae; genus JACRDC01. The sequence goes on along the minus strand of JAJZPI010000002.1, from coordinate 39,507 downwards.
TGAACGTATGCTGTTTTCCGGTCAAGGAAATGCCCCCCGAGATTTTCCGCGACATCCTGAAAGGCGGGCTGGACAAGGTACACGAGGCCGGGGCCTGTCTGGCCGGCGGCCATTCCGTGGAAGACCCCGAACTGAAGTACGGCCTGTCCGTGACCGGGGTGGTGCACCCCGCCAAGGTGGTGACCAACGCCGGGCTCAAGCCCGGGCAGGTTCTGGTGCTCACCAAACCCCTGGGCACCGGGGTGGTGGCCACAGCCTTGAAGGCCCGCCTGGCCAGCCCGGCGGCCGTGGCCGAGGCCGTGGAGGTCATGGGCCAGCTCAACGCCGGCGGGGCCGAGGTCATGGCCATGTGCGGAGTCCGCGGGGCCACCGACATCACTGGCTTCGGCCTGTTGGGCCACGCCCTGGAGCTGGCCCAAGCCTCCGGACTGGGCCTGGAGATCATCGCCGGCCAAGTGCCCATCCTCAAGGAAGCCCGCGAGATGGCATCCCTGGGCCTGGTCCCCGTGGGCTCCCACGCCAACCGCGCCTTCTGCGAACGCTCCGTTCTCATCGAGGGCAGCCCCGACCCCGTGCTTTACGACCTGCTGGCCGACGCCCAAACCTCCGGCGGCCTGCTGATGGGCCTGGACGAGCCCTGCCTGGAGCGGGCCCTGGCCCTGCTCAAGGAGCGCGGGCTGGCCGCGGCGGTAATCGGCCGCGCCGGGGTGGGGCCCGCCGGCTCGATCACCCTCCGCTTCTAACGGCGTAACGCCGTGGCTAAAGCGAGTCGCCCGCGTGCCGCGGGCGCCAAGGCGGGTCGGTGAAACCATCCTTCGGGCCGGCCTCATACGCTCCCGCTCCTGGTTGTTGCCAAACATGGCCGCTCGCGGGCGGCGTATCGCTCCCTTGCCTCGCGCGCTTTCGCAGGGCTTGTTCGGTGGAGAAGCCGGGAAAATGTAGGGCGGGTTAGCGCAAGCGTAACCCGCCTTCCGCGTCTTCTTCCTTTTAGGGCCATGGCCCCGGCGGAGCCAGGAACCGGGTCCTTCGCCGAGTCCGAAAACGCCGCCAGGGCGGGGGCTTCCCCGCCCTGGCGGCTTGGCGCGCAATAAGTTAAGCGTAGCGCATGAGCGCGGCCACGCCCCCCATCTTGTCCAGGATGGAGTCGCCCTCCACTTGCACCAGGGCCGCGCCGGAATCCAGGGCCCGGGCCACGGCCAAGTTGACCACATCCTCAACCGGCGTCATCTCGGTCTTGCACAGGGGACAGGCCCCGGCCTGGTCGCGCAGACGGCCGCAGTCCGCGCAGAAGCCGCCGGGGTGGGTGAAGCCCCGGCGCACGAACAGGGTGTGCACCCTGCCCTCGTGCAGGGCGGCCAGGGTCTCCATGAGCCCCGGAGCGGCCTGGCCCCGGCTGCCCAGGCTCTCGCCCAGCTTGTCCAGGAGCTTGGCCTGACGCTGACGCGCCGCCTCGGCCTGGGCCCGGGCCACCTCCTCGCCCAGTTGGCGCAGGGAGGCCCCGGACTCGCAGATGAAGCTCGCCCCCAGCTTGGGGGCCAGGTAGGGGTGCAACTGGCCCAGCAGGGCCTCCACCGCCGCCTTGGAGCCGCCCACCAGAATCTCCTGGGCCTTCCGGGTCTTGAATTCGCTCATGAGGGTGGCCGCCACCTGCTTGAGATAGCGGGTCAGGGCCTCCTCGGCCCGGCGGTTCAGGCTGCTGTCGCCGGCCCGGCCCTGGTCGCCGTCGCGCTCGGGAGGGGCCGCGTCGTTGGCGAGCGCCAGGTCCTCCAACTCCTGCAGGCCGCCCAGGTAGCCCTCCAGGAAGCGGGCCCGTCGCCGGTCCAGCACGGCCACCAGGGTGCGGCGGTGGTCGCTGAGCAGGGCGGTCAGGGGGCGGATATAGGGGACGGCGCCCACTTCCAACAGGTTGGGCACGCTCAGGGGCAGGGTGTAGGAGGCGAAGAGGTTCTGGCCCGCGCAGGCGAACAAGGCCAGTCCCTTGTGGGGTCCGGTGGGCAGTTCCTCCACCAGCCGGGTGGATCTCTCCAGGTCGGCGGCCAGGGCTTTCCAGGCCTCGGCCTGGCCGCTCTCGGCCATCTTCTGCTCCTGCCGCCGGACCATCTGGCCCAGCGAGAGAAGCCTGGCCTCGCGCGATTGGTCCAGGGCCAGGTACAGGCTTAAGGTGGGGTGGGGCCGGGTGTTCTTTTCCGCCAGGCTAAGCAGTTCACCGGGGTCAAGCATGCCTTTTTCCTCCGTTGCTCTGGGGTCGCCCTCCCGTGATGGTCGGGGACCGGCGGTGGGAACGGACAGCCCCGGCCTCGCGAAAGGACCGGGGCGGGCTGGCCGGATCAATGGCTATGCCCGGCCGGGGAGGCCGGCTGGGGCCGGGGCCGGCCGGGCAGGGTGGAAGGCTGCGCGGACAGGGGCTTGGAGAGAAGGCTGAAGTCCGTCCGTGGGCCGGACAGGTCATGGCTCCTCCGTGCGGAAGCCGAATTAAGGGCGCTGCGTGTGCCCTGACTATTAGGATACGGACAGAGTGGCGGCGGGGTCAAGCGCCTCGACGGCGGCGGGCGACGTCCAACCTAGCCCCCTTGCCTTGGCGCCTCGGCGTGTATTATAGGGAAATGGGATACCCGAAACCCCGGGAGGGCTCTTGAAGCTCAGTTACCGCCGCATGAACGTCCTCCTCGTCGACCCCATTTCCACCGCCCTGGACACCCTCGACGCGGCGCTGGAGCCCTTTCACTTCTATCGGGTCTGGCGGGTGCGTTCGGTCGATGAGGCCAACCGGCTCCTGGCCGGCAAAAGGCTGCACCTGGTGATCTGCGCGGCCAAGCAGCAGCCCATCTCCGGCTTCCAGCTTTTGGCCATGATGGGTTCCGACGAGCGCTTAAAGGGACTGCCGGTGATACTGACCGTCGACCGCCGGGATCAGGAAACCGTCGGGCAGGCCAAGTCGGTCGAACCCGCCGGGGTGGTGCTGTTGCCCCTGGAGGCCAGCGACCTGCGCCAAGCGGTGGAGGCGGCGCTGGCTCCCTATGTCGACGAAAAGGAGGAGACCTACCTCGAGCAGATCGGCAGCGCCCGCCAGGCCATGCGCCGTGGCGACCTGGACGCGGCCGAAAAGGCCTACCGCCTGGCCATCTCCGTCAAGGCCGAGGAAGAGGCCCAGCTCAGCCTGGGCAAGCTGCTCAAGGACAAGGGCGATTTCGCGGGCGCCGAGGAAGTCTTCCTGGCCACCCTCAAGGCCCACCCCTCCAGCCTGCGCGCCTTTCTGGGCCTGGCCGAGGTCTATCAGGCCGTGGGCAGGCTGGAGGAGGCCCTGAAGGTCCTGGCCGGGGCGGTGGGCGCCGCCAAGAAGCTGACCGCCGCCGGACAGGCCCGCTCCAGCATCTATTTCTTCATGGGCGAGCTGGAATTGGAGCTGATGCGCCTGCAGGAGGCCATGGGCCTGTTCGGCGAGGCTTGCCGGGCCGACCCCGCCAACCCCCGCCTGCCGGCCAAGATCGGCGACGCCCTTTCAAAGGCCGGCTACGTAGACGAGGCGGTGGAGTTTTACCAAAAGGCCCTGGCCCTGGACCCCGAGCTGGCCCACGTCTACAACCACCTGGGCATGGCCTACCGCCGCCAGGGCAACTACGAGCTGGCCCTGAATCTCTACCAGAAGGCGCTCACCTTCCACCCCGAGGACGAGAATCTGCTCTACAACATGGCCCGCTGCTATTGGGAGATGGGCGACTTCCAGTGCGCGGCCGAACAGCTGTCCCTGTCCCTGAAGCTCAAGCCCGCCTTCCCCGAAGCCGTCAAGCTTCTGGACGCGGTGCTCAAGCGGCTTGGCTACGCCAACGCCGGCGAGGCCGGGAAGGATACCGCCTGATACCAATCAGCGTTCAAAGGATAACCTTGAACGCTGATTTGGCATGCGGGCCAAGGCTCACCCCAGCCGGCAAGTTGGCTGGGGGCCCCGGGGATGGCCCGCCAAGGGCGCAAGCGATCGCGAGGCAGGGCAAAACCTGGGTCCCCACAAGGCTTGCCTTGTGGGGTCGGACCACGCTTTGGCCCCGCTGACCGGCGATCAAGGCCATGGATGGTTTTGATCGCGTATTGCTATTATCGTATGCGTAACACTGCGCCGCCTATCCGCGAGCACGAATAAATGCTTGGCGACGAGCTCCCTACATAATCAAAACCGTTAGCCGTGAAAAATGAACCCTTGACCAACGCGTGCCTGTCATAGGTGCGACTTGGTATAAGGCCTGTGCCGCAAGGCGGGTTATCCTGACGCCGGCCAACCCTTCATGAGCCCCAGCCAGCGTTGAACGGTAGCGCGCCAGGTTCGCCCCCAGCACGGCCTCCCCGGCCCGTTACGCCCGCCGGGGCACCCGGCTAGCCGCCGAGGCGGGACATCTGGCAGCCGGCGGAGCGGTGGCTGTTGGCGTTTTGCTGGTGGTGCTCGGGCTTGGCGGCGGCGGCGGCGAGCATGGCCTCGGCCAGCTTGGCGTCATCGGCCTCGCCGCGCAGGAGAGATTTGATATCCAGGGTCTGGTCGGAGAAGAGGCAGGGGACGAGCTGGCCCTCGGCAGAGAGACGCAAACGGTTGCAGGCGGCGCAGAAGTGGCTGGTGAGCGCGGTGATAACCCCCAGCTCGCCGGCCGCGTTCTCCAGTTTGTAGCGCTGGGCGGGTCCGTCGCCTGGGCGGGCGGGCAGGGGAACCAGGTTGCCCATGCCGCGCAGGTCCTGGAGCATTTCCTCGGCGGGCAGGAAGCGCTGGGCCTGGAAGGGGGTGCGCCGGCCCACGGGCATGTATTCGATGAAGCGCACGGCCAGGGGCCGATCCAGGGTGAGCCGAGCGAAGTCGCGGGCCTCGTCGTCGTTGACCCCGGCCAGGAGCACGGCGTTGATCTTGACCGCCAGCTTGCCTCCGGCCAGGGCGGCCTCGATGCCTTCCCAGACCCGGGCGAAGGCGCGACGGCCTTCCTCGGCGCCCAGCCCGGTGATGGGGCCGTAGCGCTCGGGCTTGAGTGTGTCCAGGCTAACATTGACCGTGGAGACGCCGTGGGCCACGAGCAGGTCCAGGTTGTCGGCCAGGAGCAGGCCGTTGGTGGTCAGGCGCAGGTCGGGCCGGGGCTTGAGGGCGTCCAGCTCGGCCAAAAGCGAGGCCAGGTTGCGGCGCACCAGGGGCTCGCCGCCGGTGAGTCTGATCTTGTCCACGCCCAGGGAGACGGCCACGCGGGCCACCCGGGCCAGCTCCTCCAGGGAGAGCACTTCCTCGTGGGGGAGCTTGGCCATGCCCTGGCTGGGCATGCAGTAGAGGCAGCTCAGGTTGCAGCGGTCGGTTATGGACAAGCGCAGGTAGTGCAGGCGCCGCCCGAAGCGGTCGATCAGGAGCCCGGGCGGCGGGCCGGCGCTGGGAAGTGGTTCTCGCATGGCTGAAGGAAGTGTAGCCCCGGCGGGCCGCAGCGTCAAATGACGGCCGGACGGCCGGGGGGCTGTTCCTCGGCCGGCTTGGCCTCGGCGGATTTGGCTGGGGCGGGATGGTGCTCGCCGGCCGGCCGGCCCTCGGTTTTCAGCAAGGCCGCCAGCTTGGCTTCCATATCCTCGACCATGTGGATGAGCATCTTGGCCTCGCTGATCACCTCGCGCTCGTAACTGGAGCGGAGGGCCTTGGCCACCAGCAGCCGGCGCAGGGTGCGGTCGGCCAGCTGCTTGCGGCAGATGCGCAAGAGCTTGCGCAGGGAGCGGGGGTGCTCGGCCGCCATTTCCTCGCCCTCCTGAGAAAGCACGTGCACCAGGATGATGAGGATATGGGCCAGCTGGAGCTTGCGCCCGCTGGCGTCGGCGCGGTTCTGCACCAGCTTTTCCAGCAGGCGCAGGCGGTGGTTCAGGCGCAGGGTGGCCATGGTCTTGACCACCTCCTGCCGCAGCTCGGGCTGGCGGGCCAGTTCCTCGTCCTGGGCCGGGTCGTCCAGGAAGGAGGCCATGAGCCTGAGCAGGCGCTCGAAGTGGTCCGGGGAGTAGTCGGCCAGGATCAGGCGATGCTTGTTGAGCCAGGCCGAGAGGAACTTTAGCCGGCTTTTGACGTCGGCGGTGCCTTCGACCCGTTCGCGGCCGTGATAGACGATGGTTCCCTGGAACTCGCCGCGCACGATGTCCTGCAGGGCCAGGAGGCGGTCGTAGCTCAAGCCCAGCACGTCCATCTCCAGGAGCTTCCCGTTGCGGGGGTGTATGATCTCCTGGCGCAGGACGGACATGGCGCGGTCCTCCAGCACGTTGTCGGGGTGGTAGAGGTGCTGGGCGTAGTGGACGCGCAGGATCACGGCCTTGCGCTTGGGATCGATGAAATAGCCCTCCTCGCGCAGCTTGGCCTCGGCCTCCTTGCGCAGGCCCACCGCCGCCACCAAGGCCACCTTCTCCACCCTGGGCAGCCCCCGGCGGGCCCCCAGGCTGGTGAGGGTGGTGATGGTGCGGTCGCTGTTGCCGAGCACCTTGACCACGAAACGCTCGCCCCGGCGCATGAGCCGGCGGGCGAAGAGGGCGGCGCTGGTGTGGCGTTCGCCGCAGATGGGGAAGCCCAGCTGCTCCATGAGGAAGCGGTAGACCCAGCGGCGGTTGTTGGCGTAGGTCTCGTTGTCCCCGGGGACGAACTTGCCGATATGCCGGCCGAAACGCTTGATCTCGCCATCCAGGTCCGAGGGGAAGGAGGCGAAGACCCCGGCCAGGTGGAAGCGCCCGCTCTCATCGCGGGCCATGACGTGGCCGCGGTCCATCTTGAACAGGAAGGGCAGGAGCAGGGCGTAGCGGCTGAAGTTGGTCATGGCCTTGCGGCCCATGGACTGGTCGAACTCGGGGATAAGGTTGCGGGGCAGGCGCTCGCGCATGACCTGGCGGTTGTAGGCGGCCTTGCCGGGGTCGGAGGGCTGGCCCTCGGGCACGAGCAGGTCGAACTGGAAGCCTTCGTCCTGAAAGCTCAAGGGGCGGTCCAGGATCACCATGCTGAAGGCCGGCAGGTGCTTGTACTCGATCAGGGCGGCGTCGAAGGTCGGGGTTAGCTCCCGGGGCTCCACCAGGGGGTAATCGGGGCCGTAGGGATGGAGGAGCCCCGATTCGATATGCAGGAATTCCTGGACCTTGAGGATATCTTCCAGGGTGGGTTGGCCCTGGGGCGAGGCCACGCACCTTTCCCAGAGGGGAAGATCGTTGTGAACTACCTGGCTGAAGGCCCGCTCGGGGAAATCCATGTAACACCACCCAACTTCGGGTATTTTGGCTTGTAGCACGAGCCGGGTCCCCGGTCAACCAACCTTGCGGTCCCGGGGACCTTTTTCCCCTGGCGAGCGTTGACAACCCGGCGGGCCTCTGATAAGAAAGTTGTGCTCGGGGCTGTAGCTCAGCTTGGGAGAGCGCATGACTGGCAGTCATGAGGTCGTGGGTTCGATCCCCATCAGCTCCACCAAAGAAAACAAGGGGTTAGGCGGAAACGCCTAGCCCCTTTGCCTTGGCGGCCCGGTAAACGCCCTCCGATCCCTACCGGTGGGGGCCGGCGGGCAGCCAAACCCTCACCGTGGTGCCGGCCTCCTCCGAGGTTTCCAACTCGGCCGACCCGCCGTGGGCCCGGGCGATCAGCCTGGCCGAGTAGGCCCCCAGCCCCATGCCGCCCTTCTTGCCGGAACTGGCGTATTTCTGGAAAAACCGTGCGCGGACATCTTCCGGCACCGCCCCCGGATTGTGGACGGCGGCGGCCACGAGTTCCGCGGACCTTGCCAGATCGACGGTGACCAGGCTGCCGGCCGGGGCGGCCTCCACGGCGTTCTTGACCAGATTGGCCAACATCGCGTGCAGCAGCGTATCCTGCCCGGAGACGGTCAGGGACTCCCCTTCGCCGGCCATCCGGCCGTCCAGGGTCAGCGCCGTCTTCACCCCCCGCCGCCGGGCCTCGCCCTCCATCTCCCGCATAACCCGGCGGGAAAGGGCGACCAGATCCAGGGGCAGGGGCTCCAGCTGGTAGACCCCCATCTCCATCTTGTAGATGTCCAGCGAGGCGTCTATCTGGCTGAGCATCTGCAAGCCGGCCTCCTGGATCATCTCCACCACCTCCGCCTGGGCGGGGTTGAGGCCGCCGGCGTCGGTCAACAGGGGAGGCAGGTTGATGATGGCGTTCAAAGGGGCCTTGAGGTCGTGGCGCATGATGCGCTCGGCCTCGGCGCGCAGCAATTCGGCTTGCCGGCGGGCGGTGGCGTCCAGGAGAACCCCGCGGCAGCCCCTGACTGTCCCTTCCGGCCCCCGCAGGCGCGAAAGCCGCGCCTGGCAATATTTCTCCTGGCCGTCATCCAACAGGAGTCGTACCTTCAGGGAGGCCTCGTCCTCCCGGCCGTCCCAAAAGGCCTTGAGCGGGCCCAGGTCCTCGGGGTGAACGCGCCGGTAAAGCGCCTCCAGGGAAGGGTCGTCGCCCCCCGGCGGGTGGCCCAGAAGGTTGTACAGCTCGTCGGAGAAATGAACGCGGCCGTCGGCGAGGTCCTGCTCGAAGCTGCCCAGTTTGGCCAGATGCTGGGCCTGGTTCAGCCTTTCCTGGCTGTCGCGCAGCTCGGCCTCCACCTTGCGCCGCAGCTTCAGTTCGTTCTCCAGCTCGTCCTTGGCCACGCTCAGGTCGGCGGTGCGCTCCCGGACCCTGTCTTCCAGGAGGTCGCGGGACGCCGCCAGCTCGGCGTTGCTGCGTTTGAGGGACTCGACCAGCGCGCCCAGGGAGCGGGCCAGCACGCCGATCTCGTCCTGGCGGTCGACGGTGGGGAGCCGCAGTTCCGTCCGCCCCTGCCGCATCTGGTCGGCGGCGACGGCGATGGAGCGCAGGGGCCGCGAGAGCCGCCGGGCCACGGCCCAGCCCAAGAGCGCCGTCAAAAGCCCCAAAGTCAGGCTGAGACTGAAAATATCCTTTTGCAGCCGACGGGCGGGAGCCAGCGCGGTTTCGACGTTCTGGCGCACTGCCACCACCCAGCCCAGGCCGGGATACTGGAGATAGCCGGACGAAGGGGCCAGTCCGGTCAGGCAGACTTGGCCGTCGGGCCAAGTTCTGGCGAAATAGCCCTTGCCTCCCTTCAGGGCCTTGGCCATCTCGACCAGGCCGGGATCGGGGGGCGGCTCCTGGCCGAGAGCCGAGGGCCCCAGCATGACTTCCCCTTTGCGGTTGAGAATGAAGACCTCGATGCCGGCGGAGCCCTGCAGCTCGTGGAACAGGGAGCTTCGCACCTCCCTGGCCCACTCCCAGTTGAGATGGGAACAGAGCACTCCGATGAAGCGGCCCTCCCGATCGTGCAGGGGGGCGGCCACGTCCACGAAGCGAAGGTTGCCGTCCGTCGGAGCGGGCAGGTGGCGCGAAAGGAGGAGGGCGCCGTGAACGTCGCCCACGTAGGGGCCGTTCCTGGCCCCGGGGAACCAGGGCCGGTGGGAGAGGTCCCGGCCCTCCAACAGCCCCCCGGTGGCCGCCACCACCGCCCCCTTGGCGTCGGTAATGGCGATCCAGGAATGCACCGGATGGGTGTCCTTGAGCTTTTCCAGGACCGCGCGTTTCAGGGCCGGGTCCGCGTCAGCCTGGCGCAGCAGGGGCCAGGTGGTCATGATCTGGATCTCCCGGTAGCGCTCGAACATGCCCCGGTCCAGCTTGTCGACCATCTGGAAGGCCAGTTCGGCCAGGGAGTCCCCGGTGGATTTAGTCAGGTCCTGGCGGGCCCGCTCCCCCACCAGAAGGGAAAAAGCCAGGGCCGTGACCAGGGAAAGGCCGGCTATGAAATAAACCAGCCTGGCGCCGAAGTTACGGGAGGGGTTGAGCTTTTCTAGCATGAGGATCGACAAGTTCTGTGACGCGCATCCATCTCTCCACGGGAGGCGGCAGCTTCCCCGAGGGGCAGTTCAGCAATCGCCAGGGCCTAGCCCACGGACAAATTGCGGTTTATTTTGGCATGAAAGGAATATGTTTGCCATGGTCAATCGCCCCGGCCGGCGGCCGCTCTTGACCTGGACGGTCCCGGCGCTTAACCTTGCCCTGATCGCCACAGGTGGCGACAACAAGCCGGGGCGGGAGGTAACCATGCGGGCCAAGGGGATCAAGGCGCTGCTCACCTTGCTGATGGCGCTGCTGGCTTCGGGCGCGGCCCCCGCGGCCAGGGCCCAGGGCGAGAACCCGGTGATCCCGGCGGTTCTGGGGGAGGCCCGGCTGGAGCTGGAGATGGCCGCCAGCCCCGGCGCGCGCTACCTGGGCCTGTCGGGGCGGCGGGGCCTGCCCCCCGGCCGGGGCATGGCCTTCGCCTATCCCTACCTGGGCCGATGGCGCATGGTCATGCGAGACATGCTCTTCGCCCTGGACTTCGTCTGGGTGCGAGAGGGCGTGGTGGTGGGAGTGACGCCCCGGGTGCCCCCGCCCCGGGGCCAGGAGCCGCCCCGGGAGGTGGGGCCGCCCACGGAAGTGGACATGATTCTGGAGCTGCCGGCGGGCTGGGCGGAAACCCACGGAGTGGGCCCGGGGGCGCGGCTGGTCCTGCTCAATCGGCCCTGAGGCCGCCGCGAACAAGGTGGGGCTAGAGGTCCACGTCCTCGGTCAGGCGCACCACCCGGTTTACATAGCCGCGGACGGCCTCAAGGATTTCCGGGGCCAGGTCGTCGAAGCCCAAACCCAGGGATGAGCGCGTGGAGTCCTGGCGCACGCCGCGCACCAGGCAGGGTATCTCCTGGACCCCGGCCATGCCCAGCATCAGGCAGCGCAGGGTGACGCGATCTCCCTCCTTGATATCCGACGGGGCCTTCTCCCGCGTATGGCACTCGAACCTCATGCCTCCCAGGCCAACGTCGGTGACCATGCCTTGCGTGGAGGCCCCCGGCGCCTCCACGGTGGCCGGCAGGATGCAGCTGACCCTGAAGTGCTTGCGAATCTCCACCTTCTCCACGTGCAAGGGCATGGAGAGGAAGAGAAAGCGCAAGGGCGCCTTGAAGTACTTGCCCAGGATTTCGGAACGGAAGCCATAGACCGCGCCCAAGTTGAGGAACTTGGCCGTGACCAGGGAGCCGTCGCCCAATTGCCAGCCCACCCCCACGTTCGGGGGCAGGCGCAAGACCAGGCAGTTCTCCTCGTGCAGCCCCACGAAATAGGCGCGGAATTGCTCGGCGGACTCATCGGCGCGCAACATCAGGGGCAGGCCCGGCTCCAAGGCCAGCCTGCCGTGGGCGATCAGTCCGTGAGTGAGGTTTTCGCCTGCCATGCTTCTCCCGCGAGCCTCCTTTGGGCCTCCCGCGATAACCTCCCGTTATCAGGTACAGGCTGGCATCATTCCAATCAGCGTTCAAACGTGCAGCTTGAGCGCCGCTTGGCATGAGGCCAGCCAAAGCTTCCGTCCGGCGCCCGGGCAGGCAGTTGTGGTCGGCAGCCTTTTTGGATGCCGAAAGTATACCCCCGCGCGCCCGGGAGGCGAACTGATTTCGCCTGGCCGGAACCGGTGCGGGCCCTGCCGTATGGAGTATAATAATTTTCAGGTCCAATTTCTGGAGGGGTTCAATGAAAGCCCGGCTTATCGGTTGCCTCTCTGCGTTGTTGTTGTTGAGCGGCTGCTATGTCTACCCCGCCCCGCCCCCAGGCTACGTGGTGGCTTCCCCGCCTCCGGCGCAGATGACCGCCCCCGCCGGCCCGGGGCCGGAGGAACAGGGCTTCACCGAGCAGCCCATCGGAGCGCCGCCGGATTATTACCAGCCCGGGACGGCCTACGCGCCGCCGCCGGCGGTGGTCTGGCCGCTGCCCGGGGTCTGGTGGGTTCCCGCGCCCGAAGTTAGCATCTGGTGGGGTTGGGGCGGCTGGCCCTGGCCCGCCCCCTGGGCCGGCCCCTGGTGGGGCCCGCGCTGGTGGGGACCAGGCGCGCGCTGGTGGGGACCAGGCCCGCGCATCTGGGGTCCAGGCCCGCGTCCCTGGGGACCCGGTCCGCGCACCTGGGGACCCGCGCCGCGACCTTGGGGACCCGGACCGAGGCGCTAGGCGCTCCTTGAAAAATCCGTGCGCGGCTCGCCCCCGGCCGGGATGATCCCGGCCGGGGGCGGGTTTTTTGGGGCTCGGCTAAAGCTGGATCTCCTGGGGCCGCTTGATGACGGTGAGCAGCATCTTGAAGGGCTGGCGGGCCTGCAGGGCGTGAGGCACCCCCTCGGGCATGGCCACCACCTGGCCGGCGGCCACGGTGACTGTCTGGCCGCCGATGGTCACCTCGGCCTGGCCGTCCACCACCTGCACCAGGGCGTCGGCCAGGACGCTGTGGGCGCTGATGCCCTCGCCTTCGGCGAAGGCGAAGACGGTAAGGCTCAGGAAGGGGTTCTGGGCCAGGGTGCGGCTCACCACCTGGCCGGGCTGGTAGGATACCAGGCCGGCCAGGTCCAGCGGCCTGGCGAATTCGATGTTCTTGAGAAGGGCCGGTTTGTCCATGATTTTCTCCCTTGGCCGGCGGTCATGGCCATCAACGCATATGCGTTGCCGTCAATACCTCGTCCCACGGCCCGGAGCGCGAAAGCGGACGAACTGGGCGGCGGGCAGGGGGCGGCTGAATTGGTAGCCCTGCATGAGCTGGCAGCCCAGGCCGCGCAGGAAGCCCAGCTGGGCCGGGGTTTCCACGCCCTCCGCCACCACCTCCAGCTTCAGGCTCTTGGCCATGCCCACGATGGTGGCCACGATGGCCGAGTCATCGGGGTCGTCGGGCACGCCGCGCACGAACTGCTGGTCGACCTTGAGGGCGCTGATTGGGAAGTTCTTGAGATACATCAGGGAGGAGTAGCCGGTACCGAAATCATCCAGGGTGAGCCGCACGCCCAGGGTGGTGAGCCGGCCCATGATCTCCACCGCCTTCCTGACGTTTAGCATCAGCGCGCTTTCGGTGATCTCCAGTTCGAGGCACCGCGGCGGCAGGCCGCTTTCTCTCAGGCAGGCCTCGACGAGGGCCACCAGGTCGGGCTGGAGGAACTGCCGGGCCGAGAGGTTGATCGAGACGCGCAGGTCCCGCCCCCCTTCGCGCCAGGCCTGGGCCTGGCGGCAGGCGACCTCGATCACCCACATGCCGATGGGCACGATGATGCCGGTCTCCTCGGCGATGGGTATGAAGTCGGCCGGGGAAACCAGGCCCAGGCCGGGACGCTCCCAGCGCAGCAGGGCTTCGCAGGCCGGAACCTCGCCGGTGGAGGCGTCGACGATAGGCTGATAGTGGAGCAGGAATTCGCCCCGGTCCAGGGCCCGGCGCAGGTCGTTCTCCAGGGCCAGGCGTTTGTTGGTCTGCTCGTTCAGGGCCGAGGTGAAGAGCTGGCAGCGGCTGCGGCCCTCGGCCTTGGCCCGATACATGGCCATCTCGGCGTTCTTGATCAAGGTCGAGGGGTCCTCGCCGTCCTCGGGGTAGAGGGTGACGCCGATGCTGGCGGTGACGAATAGCTCGCGGCCCTGAAGATGGTAGGGCAGGCTCAAGACCTCCTGGATGACATCGGCCTTGGCCGCCGCGGCCTCCGCCCGGGGCACGTCCTCCAGCACCAGGATGAAGTCGTCGCCGCCCAAGCGGGCCACGGTCACCTCCGGGCCGACCCGCTGCTTGATGCGGTGGGCCGCCTCGCGCAGGAGCTGGTCCCCGGCCTGGTGGCCCAGGCTGTCGTTGATGTTCTTGAAGTTGTCCAGGTCCAGAAAGAGCACGGCCAGCCTGGCCCCGCGATGGGCGGCGTGCTTGAGCGCCACCTCCAGCCGGTCGTGCAGCAGGGCCCGGTTGGGCAGGCCGGTCAGGGCGTCGTGCTGGGCCTGATACCTGAGCTCCTCCTCGCTCCGGCGCAGATCGCTCAGGTCGTGCATCAGTCCCACATAGTGGGTCAGCCGGTCCCGGTTGTCGGTCACGGCGGTGACCGTCACCCAGAGGGGATAGGCCTGCCCCTCCTTGGTGCGGGCCCACATCTCGCCCCGCCACTCACCGTGCCGGCGCAGGGACACGATCACTCCCCGGCGCTGGTCCCAGCCGGGCTGACCCCGGAGCAGAAAAGGCGCCCTGGCGCCCACCACCTCCTCCGGGCTGAAGCCGGTGATGATGGTGTAGGCCTGGTTTACGTTGACGATGGTACCCGCGGCGTCGGTGATCACCACCCCCTCTACGCTGTTCTCCCAGACCTTGGCGGCCAGGGCCAGCTGGCTCTCGGCCTCGCGCTGCTCGGTGATGTCCTGCACGGTGCCCAGCACCATCAGCTCGCCGGTCTTTTCCTCGGCCCTGGCCTCGGCCCGGCCGTGGAGCCAGCGCCATCGTCCGTCCTGACGGCGCAGACGGAAGACCATGTCGGCGCTGCCGCGCTCTTGCACGGCCCGGTTGTAGCTCTGCCAGACGGCCTCGCGGTCGTCGGGATGCACCCGCTCCAAAACCTCCCGGGGGGAGGGGATGGGAGCGCCGGGCTCCAGGCCCATGATGCGGTAGGTCTCCTCGGACCAGATGCCCGCGCCGGTGCCCAGGTTGCGCTCCCAACTGCCCAGGTGGGATATGCGCTGGGCCTCGGCCAGCATACGCTCGCTTCTCTCGATCCGCCGCCGGGCCTCGTGCTGCCTGGTGATGTCCTGCACCGTCCCCACCAAGCGCGTGATGCGGCCGGCGGCGTCGAGGCTTCCCTCGCCGCGGCTGCGCAGCCAGCGCAGACCGCGGGCGGGATGTATCATGCGGTAGTCGATCTCGATGGGCTCCCGGGAGCGGGCGGCTTGGACCAGCAGGTTTTCCAGGGCCGGCCGGTCCTCGGGGTGGACCATTTCGGCGACGAAGGTGTCCAGGGGTATGGGGTCCAGGGAGGGATCGACCCCCAGGACCCGGTAGGTTTCCTCGGACCAGATCGCCTCCCTGGTACGGAAGTCCCACTCCCAGGAGCCCAGGCTGGCGATGCGCTGGGTCTCGGCCAGCAGCGCCTCGCTCCTTTTCAGCCTCTCCTGGTCACGTTTCTGGGCGGTCACGTCCCGGGCCAGCACCACCAGGGCCTTGCGCCCGCCCTCGGCGTCGAAGAGGGGAATCTTGGTCACGTCGAAGATGCGGGGCTCGCCCTGGGGCTGGGGCGCTTGCTCCTGGCTTTGGGTTGGCCTGCCTCCGCGCCAGGCATCCTCGTCGGTCCGCGCGCAATGGAGCAGGGCCTGGCGATGGCGGGGCGCCATCTCGGCCAGCTCCGCGTCGGTCTTGCCCTGGTACTCGGACCAGTGCAGCCCGAAGACCTCCAGGCCCGCCTGGTTGGCCAGCCGCCAGCGGCCCTGGCCGTCCTTGAGGTAGGCCGAGTCGGGCATGGCCTCGAAAACGTCGCGCAGCCGCCCGAGGTTTTCCGGCAGGTCGTCGTTCAGAAAGCGCGCGTAGTCCTGGGGGCGGGCCACGGCGCAGACCACCTCGCCCAGGGGGGTGTCCAGCCGGCGGCCGCGCACCCGGGCCTTGATCACCACGCCGTCCTTGCGGCGCAGGCTGGCCGGAAAACCGAACCAGCCTTTCCCCTCGAGCTGTCCCCAGAAAATCTCCCAGCCCTCCGGGTTGAAGGAGGGGTCCATGGCCCCCAGATCCAGGCCCTCCAGCTCCTGGCGGTCGTAGCCCAGGCTCCGGCAGGCGGCCGTGTTCGCCGCCGCCACCCGGGCCTGGCGGTCAAGCCAAAAAACCGGATCGGGGAATCCCTCCAGGCAGGTCTCAACGGCATCGCGGCCGCCGGATAGGACTTCCCGGGCGGGAAGTGGATGTTGGCCATTGGGGCTCATGACTCATCCATCTGCGTTTGTCGAAGTCAATTTTGCCTGAAGGCCAGCTTTTCCAGGCCATGGATGTCCAGGATCAGGCTGACCCGGCCGTCGCCCAGGATGGTGGCCCCGGCCACGCCCTCCACCTTCTGGTAATTCTGCTCCAGGCTCTTGATCACCGCCTGCTGCTCGCCCAGAATGTCATCCACCAGCACCCCGAAGCGGCGGCCCACGCTCTCGATGATCACCACCAAGGCCTGCGTGGGGTCCTTCCGCTCGGTGGGCAGGTCGAAGACCTCGTGCAGCCGCACCAGGGGCAAATACTCCCCACGCACGCTGATCAGCTCCCCCCGGCCCTCCACCGTCCGCACCTCCGCCGCCTTCGGCCTGAGCGACTCCACGATCGACAGCAGAGGCATGGTGATGATCTCCTCCCCCACGCTCACCGTCATGCCGTCGATGATCGCCAGCGTCAGGGGAAGCTTGATCCGGAAAGTCGTCCCCGCCCCGGGACGGCTCTCCACCTCCACCGAGCCCCGCAGCGCCTCGATGTTCTGACGCACCACGTCCAGCCCCACCCCCCGCCCGGATACCTCCGTCACCGTCTCCGCCGTCGAAAAACCGGGCTGGAACATGAACCCGAACACCTCCGAGTCGGAAAGCTGGGCACCCGCCGGCGCCAGGCCCCGCTCCACCGCCTTGGTCCACACCCGATCGCGGTTGATTCCCGCCCCATCGTCGGACACCTCGATGAAGATCTTCCCCTCCTGCTGATAGGCCCGCAGCCAGATCGTCCCCGTCTCGGCCTTGCCCGCCGCCAGGCGCGCCGCCGGCCGCTCCAGGCCGTGGTCGGCGCTGTTCCTGATCAGGTGCTTCAGCGGATCGGCTATCTGCTCGATCACGTTCTTGTCCAGCTCGGTCTCCGCCCCGCTCATCTCCAGACGGATCTTCTTGCCCATCTCCCCAGCCAGGTCGCGCACCACCCGCTGGAAGCGGTTGAAGGTCCCCTCCACCGGGATCATGCGCACCCGCATCACCTGCTCCTGCAGGTCCCGGCTGATGTGGTCCAGCGCCTCCACCGCGCCGCCCAGGTCCTCACCGCCCGACCCCTCGGAAAGCTGGTTCACCCGCGCCACCCCGATCACCAGCTCACCCACCAGGTTCACCAGCTTGTCCAGCTTGTCCGTCTCCACCCGAATCGTGGACGCCTGCATCACCGGCTTGGATGACGCCGGAGAGCGACCCTCCTCGGACGGATGGGCTTGCAGGGTGGTTTGGGGCAAGGCCATGGACATGCTCCCGGCGCAAGGCTGGGCCGGGGCCGGAGGGCCACGGCCGGTCTTCATCTCCGGACGCGCGCGCCGGCGGTCTCTAGAACTCCTCGAAGCCGTCCAGATCGCTGGAATCGAAGAAGTCGTCCTTGGCGGCCGGCTTGTTCGCCGCCTTGGCCGCCGGCTTGTTCGCGGACATGCCCAGGGGCTTGGCCGCCGCCTTGGCCGCCGGCCTGGCCGGAGGCCGCGGGGCCGGGGCGGAGTGCGCCGGGCCGGGCAGGGCCTTGGTGGGGCTGGCCGAGCCCGAGCGCACCTTGAATTGGCGCATCTGGGAACGCAGCTGCTCGGCGGCGGCGGCCAGGTTTTCCGAGGAGCTGGCCGCCTCCTCCACCAGGGCGGCGTTGTTCTGCACGCCCTCGTCCATCTGGGTCACCGCCTTGTTGATCTCGTCGATTCCGCTGGCCTGCTCCTGGCTGGCGGCGGTGATCTCGCCGATGGTGTCGGCCACGGCCTGCACGTTGACGATTATCTCGCCGAGCAGACGGCCGCTCTCGGCCACCAGCTCGTTGCCCTGCTCCACCTTGCCCACGCTGTCGCTTATCAGTGATTGTATCTCCTTGGCCGCGCTGGCGCTGCGCCCGGCCAGGTTGCGCACCTCGCCGGCCACCACCGCGAAGCCCCGCCCGGCCTCGCCGGCCCGGGCCGCCTCCACGGCGGCGTTCAGGGCCAGCAGGTTGGTCTGGAAGGCGATCTCGTTGACCACGTTGATGATGTCGCTGATCTTCTTGCTGGACTCGGTTACGGCCCGCATGGCCTCCACCGTGCGCTCCACCACCGCCCCGCCCTGGTTGGCCATGGCCGCGGTCTTCTTTGCCAGGTCGTTGGCCTGGGCGCTGTTGGCGGCGTTCTGCTTGACGCTGCTGGTCATCTGCTCCAGGGCCGAGGCCGTCTCCTCGATGGCGGATGCCTGCTGCTGGGTGCGCTCGGAGAGGTCCTGGTTGCCCTGGCTGATCTCGCCGGCGCTGCTGGCCACGGTCTCGGAGGCCGCGCTGACCTCGGTCACGGTGGTGGAGAGATTGTCGAACATCTTGGCCACATCGCGCATCATCTCGCCCAGCTCGTCGCCGCGTTTGAGATAGACGGCGTCCACGTTGTGGGTGAAGTCGCCCTGGGCGGCCGAGCCCACGGCCTCCACCGTGGCCAGCACGGGCTTGGTGATGCTCCTGGTGATGAATACGGCCACCATCGCGCCCAGGATCAAGGCCACGATCAGGCCCACCGCCATCACCCAGGTGGCCAGGGACAGGGAGGACACCGCCTCGCCGGCGATGCGCCTCATGCCCTTCATGGCGGCTTGAACGATCTCGTGCGCGGTGCCCAAAACCTCCCCGCCCATCCGGTCGGCCTGCTTGCGGGTCTTCTCGGTGGCCACCCAGGCCTCCTGGAATTCCTTGATGGCCGCTTGATAGGCGTCGGCCGCCTTGTGAATCGCCTTGATTTCCTGCTGGTCGTCCTGGCTGGTGGTGATGGATTCCAGCTCGGCCAGCTTCTTGTCTATGGCCGTAAAATTCTTGAGGGCATCATCAAGTCCCTGGAAATTGTTAAGGGCCTGGGCCTTGAAGTTCTTCACCCTGGTGTCGTTGACCAGGTCGATCACCTCGTTGATGATGGTTATCTTCTTCAGCCGCTCCAACAGCTTGGCCGCGGGAACCCCGGCCTGCATTTCGGCCGCCGTCTTGCGGTTCTGACCGGTAAGGTAGGCGTTGCAGTTTTCAATGTAGCTGGCCGCCCCGGCGTCCATCTTCCTGCGCGATTCGTCCAGCTGGCCGTCGAACTTTTCCAGGTCGTTGACCAGTTTCTCGAAGTTGAGCAGCAATGGTTCGATCCTGCCCAGATCGTCCTTGAGCTTGACCAGGAACGGGAACTGGGCCACCAGCGTCTTTCCGGCTTGCAGTGTTTCCCTGACCTGGGCCAGTCCCTCGCGGCCCAGTTTGAGGTACTCCTTGTCCTCGCTCAGGGCGTAGGCCTGAACATTGGAAGTGACGCGCTGCACCCGGCCCTCCAGGAGGCTGGCCTGATCCACCTCAGTCACATAGGCCCGGTCCAGGATCTCACTCTGGCCCTGGACCTTGACCATGTTGAACATGGCCATGGCGCCCAGGATCAGGGCGATTAGGAGGAGGATGCCGAATCCCGCGCCGATCTTGGCGCCCAGCTTGAGCTTGTTAATCATGGACCTTTCACTCCGCTGCGTTTCGGAACCACGGTTGCGCGCGCATGGCTACCCGCCCGGGCCAACCTGGGCAAGGGCCCTGAAATCATTGCCTAGTTGGTCGGATGGGGGCTCCCCGGCCAGGACCTTGGGTTACCCCGGTCATTCAAATCACGGACGCCCGGCAGGAGGGCGGTCGAAAACTTCGTTATATAATTTTTTCCGAAAGCCGGCGTCCGGGCAAGCGGTTTTTTCTTCCGGCCCCTCCTAAGAAGGCAAGGGCGTCCGATTCCGCCGGCCTCACCGCCTTTGGCCTTCGCCCGCCTTGGTATACAATAGCCGTCATGGGCCCCCTGGCGGGCCCCATCAACCCGGGAGAAAACCATGACCGCCGAGCCGAACCCCCTCTACCGCCGGTTTTCCGCCAGAATCCTCGCCACCCTCCTGGTCTTGGCCGCGGCCTGGCTTCTGCCCGGCTGCGCCGGGCTATACCTGGACCCCGGGCCCCAGGCCGCCCGCCTGGAGGTGCCCGTCAAGGGGCAGGTGACGCCCGAGCAACGCGCGATGGCCGCCGCCCCCTTCGGCGGGCTGGAGTGGGCCAACTTCCCCCCACGCTACAACAGGTATTCCGAGCCGCTCTGGGACGCCCAGGCCTTCATAATCTCCCCGGAAGGCGGCTACTATCAGCTTCCGCCCGCGCCGGGGACGGCCATCCAAGAGCAGGAGGGCTACGCCGTGGACACCACGGCCCAGTTCCTGGCTCCGCCGGGGCGGCACCGGCTGCGGGTGGTCTTCACCTGCTCGGTGCGGCGAACCTACATGGACCACCTGGCCGGCGAGGTCCACGAATACCTCTACCTGCTGGCGCGGGAAAGAATCCTGGACGTGGACCTGCCTCCCTCGGGCTCGGCCACGGTGGATGGCTTCACCGGACGCTGATTCCGTCTGCACGACGGTGGCCGCGCCTCCGCCGAACAGCCAACGGCTGGATATGTTGGTTGATTGACCCGCCGGCAAAGCCAAGGGAGCCCGGCGGGGGCTCCCTTGGCTTTGCCGGCGAGCCGGCCCGGTCAGGTCTTCCGGCTCAGGGCATTTTGGCCATGAGCTTCTCGGCCTGCCTGGCCTCGTTGGACTTGGGATAGGTCTTGACCAGCTTGCCCAGGACGATCTTGGCCGTGCGCTTGTCGCCCAGCTCGGCGAAGGACATGCCCTCCTTGAGCAGGGCCGCCGGAGCCAGGCTGCTCTCCGGGTGGCGCTTGACCATCTGGTTGAAGGCCAGGATGGCCTCCTCGTACTTCTTTTCCGCGTATAGCCCCTCGCCGATCATGTACTGGGCGTCGTCGATGCGCTTGTCCTTGGGATAGCGCTTGATGAAATCCTCCAGGCGCTCGCGGGAGGCATGGTAGGCCTTCTGCTTGTGCAGGCGCTGGCCCAGGCCGAAGAGGGCCTCGGCGCCCTGCGGGGCGGGCTCGGGGGCCTTGCCGGGCTTGGCGGGGGGGGTGTTGTCCACCTCGGCCACCGGCGCCGGCCGGGCCGGGGGCTTGGGGCCGGCGACGGCCGGCGCCTCGCCGGCGGCGGCGGCGATGCCCAGCATGGACTCCACCCGGGCCAGACGCTGTTCCAGCATCTGCGTCTCCTCGGAGCCTCCCCGGCGCATGGACTCCTCCTCAATGCGGCCCTGCAGGCGCAGGAGGTCCTGGCGCATGGTGTCCATGTCCGCCACCAGGTTGGCCTGGGGTCCCCGGCTGCCTTCCAGGTTGCGGGTAAGGGCGTCCACCCTCTTGATCAGCTCGCGCTGCCGGGCCTGCTCGCGGGCCACCGTGCCCTGCAGCGCCGCGAAATCATCGGAGCTTACGGTGGAGCAGCCTGCCAAGAGCAGGGCGGCCAAGGCGGGCCAGCAAAGCAGCCGAGCGGTCTTGGTCAACCGAGCCAAGGTCATAAAAGCTCCCCCTTTCTTCCGGACGCGTCCGGCGGATTGCTCGGAGGCCCGCCGCCCCCGCTGGGGGGCGGCGGGCCGGGATGCGCCGACGGGACTCTACTTAATCACGAAGTGGGCCCGGCGGTTGGCCGCGTAGGCCTCCTCGGTTTGGCCCATGACCAGGGGCCGCTCCTTGCCGTAGCTCACGGTTTCCATGCGGCTGGCGCCGATGCCCATGGCCGCCAGGTAGGCGGCCGCGGCCTTGGCGCGCTTCTCGCCCAGGGCCAGGTTGTAGGCCGAGGAGCCGCGGTCGTCACAGTGGCCCTCGACGATTACGTTCAGGTCGCTGTGCGACTGCAGGAAGGCGGCCTTGTCGTTCAAGACCTGCTTGGCGTCGCCGCGGAGGTCATAGCGGTCGTAGTCGAAGTGAATGTCCTGGTTCTGGAAGATCTCGCGCATCTGGGCCTCGGTGCCCGAGAGGGCGCCGGCCTGGCCCTCGCGCAGGCGCTGCTCGCGCAGGCGGCGCTCCTCCTCGGCCTTCAGGCGGGCCTGCTCCTCGGCGCTGAGTTCGCCGGGGCCCACGGCCTTTTTGGAGCATCCGGTCAAGCCGCCGGCCAGCAGACCCAGCATCAGGGTCAGAATCAGGGTCAACATCACACTCTTTCTCACGATTAGCCTCCGTATCTGAATATGTTTCGGAAAATATGCAACCAAATGCCCCTTAAGGGTCCAGGCTCCCCTGTATAGCCTCAAGCCGAACCTATCTGCCCGCCACCCCCCTGGGCGACCAGGCGGGGTCGGTGTTGTCGCCGGAAAGCTCGGTTATGCGCCGCACCGGCTCGCCGGCGGCGGTCATGACGTATATCTGATAACGGCCCGTGGTGCGGCTGGCGTAGGCGATGAGCCGGCCGTCCGGGGACCAGGAGGGGTCCTCGCCTCCGCCGTGGCCGCTGGTGAGCACGCGCATGTCGCTGCCGTCGGGGCGGATGGAAATCACCTGGAAGTTGCCGTTGACCATGGCCTGGTAGGCGATGCGGTCGCCGCGCGGGGACCAGTCGGGGGCGGCGGCGTACTTCTGGCCGAAGCTCAGGCGGCTGATCGAGCCGCTGATCATGTCGCGGATGTAGATCTGAGGCGAGCCCCCGCGGTCGGAGACGAAGGCCATCTTCTTGCCGTCCGGGGAGAAGGTGGGCGAAACCTCGATGCCCCAGCCGTCGGTGAGATTGGGCCCCAGGTTGCCGGTCTGGTCGCCCAGGTAGATGTTGGTCTTGCCGGAGAAGGAAAGGCTCACGGCCACCTGGCCGCCGGTGGGCAGGAAGACCGGGGTCAGGTTCACGCCGGGCCGGTTGTATATTATGCGCCCCTCGCCGCCGCTGATGGCCTGGATGAAGGCAGCGGGCCGGCGATTGACATAGGAAGTGTAGGCCAAGAGCGCGCCATCGGGCGACCAGGCGGGGTAGAGGGTGATGTCTCCGCGGTGGGTGACCTGGCGGGCCCCCGTGCCGTCGAAGTTCATCATCCAGATTTCCTTCTTGCCGCCATCGGCGTGGACAAAGGCGATGGCGGTGGAAAAGACGCTGCGCTCGCCGGTGATGGCCTGCATGATCTCGTCGGCGAAGCGGTGCATCATGGCAGGCACGTCCTTCAGGGTGCCGTCGTAGCGCCGCCCCACCATGAGCCGCCCGTCGGTGACGTCGTGCAGGCGCATCTCCAGGGAGACCACCTCGCCCTGGAGGCTGTAGCTGCCGGTGACCAGGAGTTCGGCCCCGATGCGCCGCCAGAGGCGCGGGTTCACCTGATCGGCCCCGCCCAGGTAGGTCTTGCGGTCCAGGATGTCGAAGAGGCCGGTGTAGCTGAGGTCGGTGGCCAGGATGCGCGCGCCGTCGGAGCCCACCGCGGCGGGGGCCGAGCCGGGCATGGGCGTGTATTCGGGCAGGGCCAGGGGCAGTTTGCGCGAGAAGGGCTTGGTGATGTCGATGTAGACCCGGGCCGAGGCCGGGGCGGGGCAGAAGAGGGACGCCCCCAGGATCGCCCCCAAGGCAACCAGACAGAAAAATGCCGTTATTTGGCGCATCGTTTTCATCGCTACCCCGTGATGTCTTCCACCCGGAAGCGGACTCCGACTTCGTAATAGGACCCCGAGGCGGCCGGCGGGGGCGGGAAGGGCGAAGCCTTCTCCGTGGCCCGCAGGGCCGATTCGTCGTAGCGCTGGTTGCCCGAGCCCTGCTCCAGCCAGGCCTTGTCCAGAACGCCGTCGCGGCGTATGCGGAGCATGATCACCGCCACCAGGCCCTTGGGCTTTTGCACCAGCACCTCCGAAAGAATCCAGTTGCGCTGGATGCGCTCCCAAAGCTCGGTCAGGTAGACTTGGTCGCGGGTGGAGACGTTGCTGCCGCCGCCCGCCCCCGGCGTGCCTGAACTGAAGGCCCCGCCCACGGTGTTGGCCTGGGTGGCGAACTTCTTTTCCAGCCTGTTCATGGCCTGGTCGTAGCGCCGTTCATCGTCAACCTTGGCCTTCAGTTTTTCCAGCGACTTGGCCAGCTCCTTGCTGGCGTCCACCTCCGGTTCCTTCTTAACCTCCGGCTTCTTGGGTTCCGGCTTTTCAGGCGGCTTGGTGGCAATGGGCTCCTTGACCGGCTCGGGCTTGGGCGGGGGTTTCACCTCCGCCTTGGGCTTGGGCTCGGGCTTGGGCTCCGGTTTGGGCTCCGGGGCCGCCGCCGGCTTGGGGGCCGGAGGCGCTGGCCGGGGAGCCGCCGCCGGCGGCCCCGGCGGGCCCACCAGCTGCACGTTGTAGACCGGCGAAAATATCTCCCGCTTGCCGGGCAGGAAGACATGGCCGAACATCATGGCCGCCACCAAGAGCAGGTGCAGCCCCAGGCTGAGGGCCACCCCCCAGCCCAGTTGATCGCTCGGGCCGGGGGCCAGGAATTTGCGCACGGCCGCCGTCAATGCGCTTTCTTCTTCTCGGGCGGGGGCACCTTCTCGGGCTCGGTAACCATGCCCAGGTTGGTGATGCCGGCCTTGCGCGCCTCGGCCATGACCGTCACCACCACCCCGTAGGGCACGTCCTTGTCCGCCCGCAAATAGACCTTGGTTTCGGGCTTGCGGGCCACGATGCCCGCCAGCTTGTCGGAAAGCCCCTCCGTGCCCAGGGGGAACTCGTCCAGGAAGAGCTGCCCCTCCTTGGTCACCGTGAGCACCAGCATCTCGTCGCTCTGCTTCAAGGCGGCGGTGGTGGTCTCCGGCAGCTTAACGTCCAGCCCCTGGACCATCATGGGCGCGGTGACCATGAAGATGATCAATAGAACCAACATGACGTCCACCAGGGGCACCACGTTGATCTCGCCCATGAAACGGCCCTTGCCTGTGCTCACGCCCGCCATGGCGGGTTCCCTTTCCTAAAAAAAAGATTCGCTGGCCGATGCGGCGCGTTCCGGCCGGGTCAGGGCCGGGCGGCTCCGCGGGGCTCGGCCGCCTCCGGCGCCGGGCCGGTGCGGCGCATGAGGTCGCGTTCCACCAAGTTAAGGAAGTCTTGGGCGAAGGAGGCCATCTCGTTCTCCAAGACCTGAAAGCGGCGATTGAAATAGTTGTAGAAGACCACGGCCGGGATGGCGGCGAAAAGGCCGGTGGCCGTGGCCACCAGGGCCTCGGCGATGCCCGGGGCCACGGTGGCCAGGTTGGCCGCCCCGGAGGCGCCGATGGAGCGGAAGGAGTCCATGATGCCCCAGACCGTGCCGAACAAGCCGATGAAGGGGGCGGTGTTGGCGGTGGTGGCCAGGAAGGTCACGGCCCGGCCCAGGCGGGTGCTCTCGGCGGCCTGGCCCCGGCTGAGGGCGCGCGAGAGGTTTTCTATCACCCCCTGGCCCAGGATGTTTTCGCCATGGCCCTCTCCGCTCTGGGCGCGCATCACCTTGCCCATCTCCGCGTACCCCAGGCGGAAAACCACCGCCAGCGGGCTGGAGACCAGGTGCTTGGTCTGGTTGTGGGCGGCCGAGAGTGAGCCAGCGCTCCAGAAGACCTCCTCGAACTCGGCGTTCTCCTTGCGGGCGTCGTGGATCGCCTTGTACTTGGCCAGGATGATGGACCAGGAGAGGACGGAGAACAGCACCAGGAGCAGCAGCACGAACTGGACCACCAGGCCGGCGTGCCAGACCATCTGCCAGACGTCGGTGCCGTGCGAGGTCATTACCGTGCTGGTCGAGGTGGTTTGGATCTGGCCGCTGAAAGTGGGGGCCCAGGATTCCAGCAATCCCCAGATATAGTTGGTCATGGTTACACTATCCCACATTATATTGCGGTCACTATAGCCAGGGAGGTATGCAAAGTCAACCGTTCCGGGCCTGCCCCCAACCGGCGCGGACCAATTTTATCCCTGTATCAACGCTATTTAAAGGGGGGGCCGCCGGAATTTTCACGGCTGGCGGGGGGCTTTTCGCCCCCGGCGGGGCCGATGAACGAGGCGGGCGGGCGGCGCGGGGGTTTAGGGGAGATGCCGCCGTTATAACAAGTACATATCCCATGGCAAGCCAGTGCCGCGAGCCTGGCCGCCGCCCCGGGCCCCGCCTTGACCAGGCCCCCCTGACATAGTAGGCTCAGGGCGCGGGCGGTCTGGGGCCGCAACACCAAGGTTGCATTCAAAAGCCGTCCACGGCCTTGAATGCCTGCCGGTCGGGTCAAAGCGTGGTTTTGCCCGACCGCCCGGATGCTTGCGCATCCGGCAGGCCATCCCCGGAGACCCCGGCCAATTTGTTGGCCGGGGTGAGCCTTGGCCCGCATGCCAACTTAAGCGTTCAAAGTTTTTCTTTGAACGCTTATTGGCGCAAAAAGCCCCAGGCCAGACAGGGGTCGGTGATGAAAACGGCGCGCGCGGAAAAAAGCAAGGCCTGGGGGCGGCTCCTGCGGTTGGGCATCAGCGTGGGGCTGATTCTGGTTTTGGTGTTCTTCTTGGTGGACCTTGAGGAGACCTGGGAGCGCCTGAAGAACGCCGACCCCCTCTTTTTGGCCCTTATGCTGCTCTGGCTGACCGCCGACCGGTTTCTGATGAGCTGGAAGTGGACCCTGCTGCTGCGCTGCCGCGGGATGGCGATCAGCCAGGGCGAGGCCCTGCGCGCCTACTACCTGGGCACCCTGGCCGGCAGCTTCCTGCCGACCACCCTGGGGGCCGACGCCCTGCGCGCCGCCGCGGTCAGCGGTCCCCGCCGGCCCTCGGAGCTGGTGGCGGCCAGCGTGGTCATGGAGCGGGCCCTGGGCCTGGTGGCCTCGGCCCTGGCCGGGCTGGGGGCCCTGCTCCTGCTCACCCGCCTGGCCATCGCGGGCATGCCCGACCGTCTGGGCATGACCACGGCCCTCACCGTGGGCCTGGCGGCGCTGACCGTGCTGGCCCTGCTTTTATCCCTGAGCCGTTTTTCGGGCCGGCTGCTGGAGGCGCTGGACCGCAAGCTGGCCGACCGGGGCAAGCTGGCGGGCTGGCTGTCCAAGTTCTTCGGGGCCTACCACCAGTACCGGCGGCACCCCGGCGTGCTGTGGTCCTTCCTGGTGCTTTCGCTGCTGGAGCAGGCCGCTCCCATCCTGGCCAACTGGCTGGCGGCCCGGGCCCTGCACTACGACCTTTCGCTGCTGGCCTCGGCGGCGGTGACCCCGGTGGCCATCGCCCTGGCCAGGCTGCCGGTGTGGTTCTCGGCCTTCGGGGTGGTGGAGGGCCTGTTCGTCTTCTTCTTCGGCCTGGTGGGCATCGGAGCCACCCAGGCCTTCCTGCTGGGCCTGGCCACCAACGTCTCCTCCATCGTCATCTCCCTGCCCGGCCTCTATTTCTATTTCACCGGCGGCCTGCGCGGACAAGGGCGGCAAGACCCGCCGGCCTGAACACCCCTCAGGACGTCGGGGCGGGGGTGCGCGGCCGGCGGATCACCAGCATGGCCGCGGTGGCCCGGGCCAGAACATGGCCCCGCGCGTCTTGCACCTCGCCCTCGGCGAAGACCATGCGCCGTCCCTTCTTGACCACCCGGGCCGACCCCTTTAGCAGGCCCAGGGAAGCGGGCTCCAGGAATTGCAGGTTGAGCGAGGTGGTGGTGAGGCTCTGCTCCTGCTCGGCCAGGGTGTAGCAACTTTGGCCCATGATGTTGTCCAAAAACACCGCCAGCACCCCGCCCTGGACCAGGCCGAAGTTGTTGCTGAAACGCTGGTCGGGGGTGAACTCGGCCTCCACCCAGCCCGGGCCGGAGCGCAGGTAGCGGATGCCGAAGGTGTTGACCGTGGGGGTCTTGACCAGGGGCGGGCCCTGGTTCTCGGGGCGTATCACGTCCATGGCCGCCTCCTTGCCTGCGCCCATATTAGCCCAAAACCCGTGGCCTGGTGACCGGGAAAGGCGCCGGGGACGCGCAAGGCGGATTACGCCACGCCAACCCGCCCGGCATTTTTTAAGCGCGGCCTTGAACGGCAGCGGCCGGAATGGGTTGGCGGCCTTCGCCTCTCGACCCGCCCAACCCGCCGCGGTACGCCGCCGGCGACCTCAGGCCGCCTCCACCCGGCAGGGCACGAAGCGGTGCAGGGGGGTGCCGGCCAGGGGGTCGCGGTGCCGGGCGCTGGTCAGGCGGTTGACGTTGAGGCCGTGGACCTTGCCCTCGTACTCCAGGCCGAAGCCGTGGGGGATGAGCACCGTGCCGGAGCGCACTTGGTCGCTCAGCTCCAGTTCGCCCTGCTCCGACCCCGCCGCGGTGGTCACCCGCACCCGCTGCCCGTCGGCCAAGCCCAGGCCCGAGGCGTCGGCGGGGTTCATGGCCACGGTGCAGGCCCGCTTGCCCTGGTTCCAGGCCGGGTCGCGCATGAGGGTGTTGGCGTTGTAGTCCATGTGCCGGCCGGCGTTGAGCACCAGGGGAAACTGGCCGTCGCCGGCCAGGGCGCGGGCCTCGGCCGCGGGCTCGATGCCGGCCAGCCACTCGGCCATCTCCGGCACGGCCACGTTGATCCTCTTGTCCTGGGTGCGCAGGCCGCCCAGATTGTCGGCGGGGTCGGCCTGGCCGATCCACACCCCCTCGGGGTGGTCCAGCAGGGCCTGGAAAATGGCCTCGCCCTGGAGCGGCCCCGGCGCGAAACCCGCCCGGGCGGCGTTGGCGCGGAACTCCTTGGGCGCGGTCATGAGCAGGCCCCAGAGCGCGGCCAGGTTGGCCGAGCCCAGGCTCTCGCCCAGGGTCTGGGCCAGCACGAAGGGCATCATGGCCTGGGCCGCGGGCTGGGCCTGGGCGTAGGACATGAGCGCCATGCCGAAGCCCGGGCGGTTGCCCTGGGCCGCTTGCCGCAGGGAGTCGGGTATCTCGGGCGCCAGGCCCAGGGCCCGCCCCAGGCGGGCGAAGATCTGCGCCGCCTCCAGCTGCTCGCCCGCCGGCCGCACCACCGGGCGGCGCAGCTGCATGAACACCCCCGGCCAGGTCCAGGTGAAAAAGGTGGTGTCCCAGGACTCGTAGGCGCTGCGGCAGGGCAGCACGTAATGGGACAGGGCCGCCGTCTCGGTCAGGGCCAGCTCGCAGGTCACCAGAAGCTCCAGCTTGCCGAAGGCCCGCTCGTAGGCCGAGGTGTCGGCGTAGGAGCGCAGGGGGTTGGACTGGCCGCAGATCACCGCGCGCAGGCGGTCGGGGCGGCCGCTTTCGATTTCCTCGGGCATGACGTTGGGGGGGTAGACGCCCATGATGGCCGGAAAGCCGGTGGCCACGGTGCGCCAGGTGCGCGGGTCGCGCTCGTCGGAGTGGGCGCCCAGGGGCATGAGGTAGCCGGGGATGACGTTGCCCCCGGGCCGGCCGATGGCGCCGCAGATGGTCATGAGCAGGTAGTAGAGATACGACACCGCGGTGCTGTGACGGTTCATGAAGACGCCCAGGTCCGGGTGCATGGCCCAGCGCCTGGTCGTGAGCAGGCGGCAGAGGTCCACCACTTCGGCCGTCTTGAGCCCGCACACCTCCAGCGCCGCCGCCGCGTCGAAACCGGCGAACCAGCCCCGCGCCTGGTCCCAGCCGCTCACGTGGGCGTCGAGGTAGGCCTGGTCCTGCCAGCCCTCGTTCAGGATGATGGCGATCATGGCCTTGAGCAGGAGGGCGTCGGTGCCCGGGCGCAGGGCCAGGTGGAGGTCGGCCCGGCGCGCCGTCTCCGAGCGGCGGGGATCGATGATGACCAGCAGCCTCTCCGGGTCCTTGGCGATCGCGTCCAGCACCCGCCGGGCCTGGGGCATCTGGTGGCTCATCCAGCCGTTCCAGCCCAGGCCCAGCAAGAGTTCGGCGTGATGCTCGTCGGGGATGGCGCCCAGGTATTGCCGGCCCAGAAAGCGCCCGCCGGCCCAGAAGTGGCCGGTGAGTTCCTGGCCCAGGGCGCTGTAATGGTAATGGGAGCCCAGGCCGCGCAGCAGGCGCACCCCGTAGGCCGCCTCCAGATGGCAGCCCTGGCCGCCGCCGCCCATGTAGGCCAGGCAGCGGGGGCCGTGCCGCTCCAGCAGGCCGCGCAGGCGCTCGGCGATCTCGGCGATGGCCCGTTCCCAGGAAATGGGCGCGAAGCCCGCGGAGGTGCGCTTGAGCGGCTGGGTCAGGCGTTGGGCGTGGTGCTGGTGATGGGCCACCTTGAGGCCCTTGCGGCAACAGTAGCCCTGGCTGCGCGGGTTGTCCCTGTCGGGCCGGGATTTGACGATGCGGTCGTCTACGACCAACACCTCCAGGCCGCAGTTCTGGGCGCAGAGCACGCAGCCGGTCTTGCGCCAGACTCCCTCCATGCTCTTGTCGGCAGCTCCCATCATCGCTCCTCCCGGCCCGCCGGGCAGCTACAGGTTCTGGTGGCGCTCCAGCTTGGCCTTGAGCTCCGCCCTGGCGCGGGCGCGCAGGGCCATGGCCTCGCTCACGCTCTTGGGCACCGGGGGCGGATCGGACTTGCGCGACAGGGAAAGGGCCTCTCCGGAGCAAGTGGTCACGCAGAGCCCGCAGCCGATGCAGCGCTCGGCGTTGAGCACGGCCTTGTCGCCGTCCATGGACAGGGCCTCCATCTGGCAGCGGTCCACGCAGATTTCGCAGCCCAGGCAGGCCTCCTGGTCGAGAACGGCCACAAAGGACGAGGACACCACCTTGGCGGGCGAGGGGTGGCGCTTCAAGTGCAGGAGCGCCTGGCAGCAGTCGCCGCAGCAGAGGCAGATGTTGACGATGTCCTGAGAGTTGCTGGGTTGGACCACCAGGCCCTCCTCCTCGGCCTTCTTCAAGATGCCCAGGGCCTGATCCCGGTCGATCATGCGGCCCAGGCCGTTGCGCTGATAGAATTCCGCGCCCCAGCCGAAGACCAGGCAGGCCTCGTCGAGCTTGCCGCAGCCCCCGCCCTTGATCTTGTGCTCCTTGCGGCAGATGCAGGGGGCCACCAGGATGGTCTCCTGGCGGCGGATCAGCTCCTCGGCCGACTCGTAGGCCAGCACCTCCGGGGCGGCCGCCACGCTGCGTCCCACGGGGATGGTGCGCAGCTGGGGCAGCGCGCCGAAGGCCGCCTGCGACAGGTGGGGCATGTAGGCCTCGATGTCGGCCACGAACTGGGGGGTCAGGCGGTTAAGGTTGTACTCCCAGATGCCCACCACGAACTGGGCGGCCATGTAGGTCGGGGGGCGGTCCGGGGTCTCGATGCTGAAGATGAGGCCCTTGCGGGACATCTCCCGCAGGCGGCGCGCCGCCTCCTCCGCAGGCAGGCCGGCCCGCTGGGCGATGGCCTCGGCCTTTTCCAGCTTCAGGCCCAGGTGTACGGCCAGCTCCGCCTCTTCCGGCGCGAACAGCTGGCGCAGTATCCTGAGCTCCACGCCGTCCTCGGTGGCGGGGAACCCCGCCGGCAGGCTGTCCAGATGCCGGGCCAACTTGCGATATGCCTCTTGTTCCATGTTCCTTGCTCCTGCCTGGGTGGCGATATTATCTTGCACACTAACTAATTAGCCAAAAAAACAACCGCTAGCGCAAATCGCGCAGCAGACGCTTGAGCAGCACCTTTTCCTCCAGGGAGAGGTTCTTCAAAACCTCCTGGTTGCCTTGCGCGCGCACCTCGCGCAGCTCCTCACTCAGTTGGCGGGCCTTGGAGGACAGGAAGACGCGCACCACCCGGCGGTCGTGAGGATCGGCCTCCTTGTTTATCCATCCGTTTTCGGCCATGCGGTCCAAAGTGCCCGAAAGCGTGGCGCTATCGAGCACCAGGCGTTGGCCTATCTCCCCGACGTTCAAGCCGTCTTCTTCCGCCAGGGCGCCTAGGATGAGAAATTGCAGGTTGGTCAGGCCATAGCCGCGCAGGCGGTCCTTCAAAATGCCGTGGGCCCGCTGGTAGGCCTTGGCCAATAAAAAGATTGTGCAATCCTCGGGGGTGTCCATGCCGGCCACTCGTATTGTTTAGCACACAAGATATTCCAGGGGAGCGCCATCGTCAATGACAAAAATCGCGCCGGGCTCGGCGGGGAGCGGGCGGCGTCGCCGGAGGCGGTTTGCGCCACGCCAACCCGCCCGGCATGTTTTCAAGTGCGGCCAGGAACGGGAGCTAGCGAGATAGGTAGGCGGCCATATACCAATATGCGCTCAAACTACTCGTTTGAACGCCAACTGGCATTACGCCTCGCGACCCGCCTCACCCGCCTGACCCGCCTCGCCACGCGGCCGGCGGCGGCGGCGGCGGCGGGGGCGGCGGCGGGGGGCCGTGGGGGTCACGGGCTGGCCTTCATCGCCGGGGGTGATGTCCAGGCCCAGGAGTTCGGCCAGGGCGAGGGCGTCGGCGAAATAGCCCTTCTGGGCGATCTTCTTGGGCAGGCGTCCCCGGCCGGGCACGAGGGCCAGGCCCATGAGGCCGCCGGACTGGGTGGCGCGCTCCATGACCCGGCGGGCGAAAGAGACCGGGGCGGTCAGGGCGGGCAGGGTGTCGCGCACGAAATTGGACCAGGCGGCGCGTCCGAGGCGGCCGGGCTCCAGGGTGAGGTCGCGGGCCAATTCCTCCAGGGCGGGCCAGAGCAGGGCGGCCACGACGAAGGGGTCATCCGGGTGGGCGTCCTTGGCGACCTCCTTGGAGGAGTTCTGGGCCAGGGCCTGGTCCACCCGGGAGAGCAGCTCGCGGGCGCGGGCGCGGGCGGGGCTCCCGGCGGGTCCGTAGATGGGCTCCAGGGCGGGCAGCAGGCTGTAGAGCAGGCCGGTTTCATGGGCCAGCTCCAGCCATTTGGCGGCGGCGCCGCCCTTCAAGTCGCGCATGAGTTCGTCGCGGATGCGGCTGGGGGGGCATAGCGCCAGTTCCTCGCGGTGGCGCTGGACGGCCTCCAGGGTGTCCGGGGTCAGGGTGAAACCGGCGCGGGCGGCGTGGCGCACGGCGCGCATGACCCGCACGGGGTCGCGGTGGAAGCGGACCTCGGCGTCGCCCACGGCCCGGATCAGCCCGGCGCGCAGGTCGTCCAGGCCGCCCACGTAGTCAACCACGCTGAAGTCGGCGATGTTGTAGAACAGGGCGTTGATGGTGATGTCGCGGCGCAGGGCGTCCTCGGCCGGGGTGCCGAAGGTGTTGTTGGCCTGGAGCATGGCGTCGTCGTCGGAGTCGGCCAGGCGGCGGAAGGTGGATACCTCCACCACCTTGCCGCGCTGGAAGAAAACCTGCACCAAGCGGAAGCGGCGGCCGATTACCCGGCTGTTGCGGAAAAGACGCTGGACCTGGCTGGGGTGGGCGTCGGTGCCCACGTCGAAGTCCTTGGGCCGTTTGCCCAGCAGCAGGTCGCGCACGCTGCCGCCGACCAAATAGGCCAGGAAGCCGTGGCGGTGCAGGCGGTAGAGGACCTTGAGGGCGTCGGGGTCGATGTTGGCCCGGCTGACGCCGTGATCGCCGCGCGGCACTATGCGCGGCTCGGGTAAATTAGCCTCTGGCAGGGGATGGACGGCGAGGGGATTCACTTCGGTTTCCGGCGGCTCCAGAAGATGCTTTGGCTGGCGAGTACTTCTCTCGGGGACCGGTTTGGGCTATCTTATAGCATGTCATCGCGGAAATAAAGGATTTGTGGGGCCGCTCGGGGCCGGGAAAGACAATCATGGAATCCCAATTGCTGGAGACCGCCCGGGCGTCGGCCGCGGCCGGGGCCCAGGTCCTGCGCGGCCGCTGGGGCTCGCGCCTGGCGGTGGAGAACAAGGACCGCTTCGATTTCGTCACCGACGCCGATCGCCAGGCCGAGGCGGCGGTGCTGGAGGTTATCGGACAGCGGCATCCGGACCACGCCCTGCTGGCCGAGGAGTCCTCCTCGGGCCGCTGGCGGGATCTTTGCTGCGCGCCGGGGGTCACCTGGGTGGTCGATCCGCTGGACGGGACGACCAATTTCATCCACGGCTTCCCCCACGTGGCGGTGAGCGTGGCGGCGGTGAGCCGGGGCCGGCCCCTGGCCGGGGTGGTGGCCGATGTAACCAAGGGCGAGGAGTTCTGGGCCGTGCGGGGCGAAGGCGCCTTCCTGGGCGGCCAACGGCTCAGGACAAGCGCCCAGACCGACCCCGAACGGGCGCTGTTGTGCACGGGGTTTCCTTTCCGCGACCGGGCCCGGCTGGCCCCCTACCTGGAGCTTTTCCAGGAACTTTTCCTGCAGGTAAGCGACGTGCGCCGGGCCGGGGCGGCGGCCCTGGACCTGGCCTACGTGGCGGCCGGGCGGGCGGAGGGCTTCTGGGAGATGGGGCTCAAGCCCTGGGACCTGGCGGCGGGCATGCTCCTGGTGGAGGAGGCCGGGGGGGTGGTCAGCGACTTCGCCGGCGGGGGTGAAACCCTGTGGCGGGGCGACGTGGTGGCGGCCTGCCCCGGGCTGCACGGCCTGATGCGGGCGGCCTGCGCGCGGCGCTTCCCCCGGGGCTAGGCCGGGTCGGTCAGGTCACCTTCGCCAGCACCTTCAGCAGCGCCGCCCGGTCGATGGGCTTGTTGAGTACGGCGACGGGCTGAGGCGTACCGTCGGGCAGCTCGTCCAGGGTGTCGATGTCGAAGCCGGTCAGCACCACGAAGGCCACGCGCCGGCCCTGCCGGGAGTGGCGGGCCGTGAAGGCGTCGCGCGCCAGCTCCCAACCCGGTCCGTCGGGCAGGTTGAGGTCGCAGAGCACGACGTCGGGCACCGCCTCCCGCAAAGCCTCCCTGGCCTGAGCGAGTCCCGAGGCCCAGACCACCCGGTGCCCGGCGCTGGTGAGAATGGTTTGCAGACCCATGGCCACCAAGGCTTCGTCCTCGACCAACAAGATATGCAGGGGACGCGGCTCACTTGGCGGCCCCGCCCTCGGCGGCAGGGCGGGCCTGGCGCTGGCGGGAAGCGAGACCGAAAATGCGGCCCCGCGCCCGGCGGATTCTTCGCAGACCAGATCGCCGCCCAAGGCCAGGACGATGTCCCGGCTTATGGCCAGCCCCAGCCCCAGGCCAGTCCTGCCCTTGGTCGTAACGAAGGGCTTGAAGAGCCGGCTCGAAACCTCCCGTGCGAGGCCGGGCCCCTCGTCGGCTACGGTGATGCGGACCTTGTCGCCGGCCCTGCCGGCGGTGATGGTTACGACGCCCTGGCCCTGCATGGCCTCTACCGAATTCTTGACGAGGTTTAACAAGACCTCCACTATCTCGCCGGCCACCCCCAGGACGAACAGGTCCGGCTCTCCCGCCACCCTCACCACCAGCGCGCCCTGCCGGATTTGGTGAAACCAGGTCCCCTGGGCGATGTTCTCGATCTTGGCCAACACGTCCCCAACGTCCACGCATTGCAGCTGATCCTGCACGGCCCGCTTGCCCGCCACGAAGCGGGAAAGCCTTTTGGCCACCTCGCGCCCCACTTCGGAGCTTCTGACCACGTTTTCCATGTGCATGTCTATCCGGGCGATATCGGGCGATTGCTGGCGCAGGAGAATCTGCGCGCTTTGGGCATTGCTGCTGCCCGCCATGAGGACGTTGTTGAAGTTGTGGGCCACCCCCGAGGCCAGGTGCAGGAGGGCGTTGACCGCCTGCTTGCGCGATTCCACCTCCGCTTTCAATTCATCGTTGGCCTTGCCCAGGTCGGCGGTGCGCTCACCCACCAGCGCTTCCAGGTGATCCTTGTGGTGCTGAAGCTCGCGGTGGGCCTCCTGAAGGTGCTGGCTGGCGTCCTTTTCCTTGTTGAGGGCCCTGCCCAGGCTGCCCACCAGCACCGCCAGGGAGATGGTGATGGCGCTGCAAAGAAACATCAAGGTCACGCTGGTGGCGGTCCAGGTCTGCACGGAATTGGCCTCCAACAGGGGCCAGACGAGCCGCCCCGACTCCAACAGGACCTGGAAGGTGAAGAGGACGCCGGCGATGCAGGCCAGAACGGCGATGCTCTGCCAGACGCCCAGCAAAAGGCTGGACAGCAGCGCGGAGGCGAAAAGCCAGTTCCTGCCGCTGCCCACCGGCCCCAATTGGACCAAGGAGGCGACGCCGAGCAGGAAGTAGATGGCCACTCCGCTCCAGGCCCTGATGGAATAGGGCCAACGTCTGAAGAACGTAATGGAGAGCAACCAGGCATAAAAGGCGAGGTAGCATGCGGAGAGCGCCCAACGCTCATTGTTCAGGCCCCATTTCAGGCTGGAGATCAACGGGATGACCCCCATGACCGTGGAGCAGAAGAAGACCGCCGTGGAGATTCTCTCCCGCCAAGCGGGCAGGGTCTCCTCGGGCATGGCCAGCCACCGGGAGAAAATGGAGCCTATCCGGTCTTTCAACCTTGAGGCAAGACCAGCCCTCAAGGGGTTGCGGGGCGTCATGCGCGGTGGCTCAGGGCAGGCCAGGGATTTGTCCAGGGGACGAGTCATCTACAACCCTTTTGGGGAAAAGGCGGCTGAAGTGTACTATGATCGGCCGCCGCAACTCAACCGCTCGCTTTTCGGCTCCGCGGCCCTTGGCGCGGCGCTTCCCCCGCGCTAAGGGCGACCGGCATTCCCCCGGAGGGGCGGGGGTGATATATTTCCTGTACCGCTCCGCCGAGACAACTTTTTTTGCAGGCAACCGCCAGCCGGGGGGCAGGGGCGGGTATGCCGGAGCCGGAGCGGGGCTTTCCGCCCCGTCCCCCACGCCGGAGAAACCAATGGGCGACGCACGCCAAGGCGGCCAACGCCCGGCAGCCCCCAAGAGGGATGTCGGCGCGGGCCCGGTCGCGCGGGAGCGCGATCTCTACCAGAGCGCCTTCACCCAGGCCTCCCTGGGCATGGCCATTCTCGGCCCCACGGGGTCCTTCCTGGCCGCCAATCGCCATCTTGCCGAAATGTTGGGATATTCCGAGCACGAACTGAAATCGCGCGGGCTGGCCGAGCTGGCCCGCGCCGAGGACCGGGTGCTCCTGGAGGAGCTTTGGAGGCAGATGCGCGACCAGGGCATACGGGCCGCCCAGCAGGAGTTCAGGCTCCGGCACAAGCTGGGTCATCTGGTTTGGGCCTTGATGAAATGCACCCTGGTGCGCGACCCCAAGGGCCGGCCCAGCCACCTGGTCTGCCTTTTCCTGGACGTCACCCGCCGGCGGGAGGCCGAGGCCGCGCTCTTGGAGTCGGAGGAGAAGTACCGCACCATCTTCGAGACCTCCGGCACGGCCATGATCATCATCGAGGAGGACACCACCGTCAGCCTGGCCAACAACGAGTTCATCGCCCTGACCGGCGCCAGCAGGGAATACGTCGACAGCCGGCCCAGTTGGCGCGAGGTAATAGCCGAGGACGACGTGGAGCGCATGCTGGCCTATCACCGGCTGCGCCGCGGCGACCCCGGGGCCGCGCCCCGGGCCTACGAGGCCAAGGTCAAGGACGGGCGGGGGGGCCTGCGCCAGTGCCTGGTCACGGTGGGCGTCATCCCCGGCACCGCCCGCAGCGTGGCCTCGCTGCTGGACCTGACCGGGCTCAAGCGGGCGGAGGCCGAGAGGGCCAGGCTGGAGGAGGAGCTGCGCCAAGCCCAGAAAATGGAGGCCATCGGCACCCTGGCGGGGGGGGTTGCCCATGACTTCAACAACATCCTGGCCTCCATCCTGGGCTTCACCGAGATAGCCCTGCACGATTTCCTGGAGCCCGATCACCCGGCCCGCCGACCCCTGGAACAGGTGGTCAAGGCCTGCCGCCGGGCCCGCGACCTGGCCGGGCGCATCCTGACCTTCAGCCGGCGGGGCGCCGAGGAGCGCCGGCCCCTGAACCTGGCGGGGGTGGTGGCCGAGGGCCTGGAGCTGCTCAGGGCCTCGCTGCCCTCGACCATCCGCATCAGGGTGGAGGTCGCCCCGGAGGTGGCCGCCGGGGCGGGGGTGGTCCTGGGCGAGCCCACCCAGCTGCAGCAGGTGCTGCTGAACCTTTGCGCCAACGCCGCCCAGGCCATGGGCGGCCCCGGCGGGGTGCAGGGGGGCACCCTGGGGGTGGCCCTGGACCTTTGGCGGAGCCCGGGGCCGGAGGTCGGGCCCCTGCCGGAACTGGAGCCGGGGCGCTATCTGCGGCTGACGGTGAGCGACACCGGGCCGGGCATGGAGCCGCGGGTGGTCGAGCGCGTCTTCGAGCCCTACTTCACCACCAAGAGCCACGGCGAGGGCACCGGCCTGGGCCTGGCCGTGGTGCACGGCATCGTCAAGGGCCACCAGGGCGGCATCCAGGTGGAGAGCGCCCCGGGCCGGGGCTCGGTCTTCAGGGTGTTCCTGCCCCTGGCTCCCGGCCTGGCCGCCGACGAGCCGGCGCCCAAGCAGGCGGAGCGGGGCCGGGGCGAGCGGCTGCTCCTGGTCGACGACGAGCCCGAGGTGGTGGAGATGGCCGCCACCATGCTCGCCAACCTGGGCTACCAGGTGCGGGCCTTCGAGAGTTCCCCGGCGGCCCTGGCCGCCTTCCTGGCCGCGCCCGCCGAATTCGACATGGCCATCACCGACCAGACCATGCCCCTGCTGACCGGGGTCGAACTGACCCGGGCCCTGCTTCAGGCGCGGCCGGACCTGCCGGTCATTCTCTGCTCGGGCTACAGCGGCACCCTGGAGGCCAAGGACGTTGAGGCCCTGGGCATCCGGCGCTTCCTCTCCAAACCCATCGACCGCGAGGAACTGGCCCGCTGCGTGCGCGAGGTCCTGGGCGGCCGGGCATAGGGCCGGGCGGCTTGGGGGCCTTGGCCGGGAGATGCGCGATGAGTTGCTCCGCCGAGCGCGAAAAGGAGCTTGCCGGCCAGGGCTGGACCCGCCAGTTCATGGCGACCGAGCCCCGCCTGGGCGAGGCGGCCCGCCAATACCGCGAGCTGGGCTTCGAGGTGCTGCTGGAACCGGTGGACCCCGCCGCCTGCCAGCGCCAGGGCCAATGCGCGGCCTGCTTCGAGCATCCCGAGGCGGCGGCCCGGCTCAAGGTCATCTTCACTCGTCCCAGGGCCGCCGCCGGAGAAAAAACCGCGCCCGACCCCGCCACTCCTGTCAAATTATTGACTTGATCCCCCGCCTCGGCGACCGGCGCTATTCACGACAACCCTTCGCCGTCATTTTCATGACAATCACACCCCAAGGGCCATGCAGCCGCCTGCTCAGGGCCGTAAAGCGCGCTTCACAGCGCCTTTCGTTTGCAACTACCCGGCAAAACTTGTCTTTATGGTTCAGGACTTGCCGGGGGCGAAGGCCCCCGCCTGGGCAGGAATTGCCTCCAGTTCATGGCCTCTAAAGCCAATATCTTAATTATGCTTGGTTATTTTGGCTGGGCCGATAATTGGCCCGTGGCTTGCAGTTATGAAGGGCGCCTGAACACAGGAGGCACGCCATGAACCCCGGAACGCCATATCCCCAAGGCCTGACCAGGCTCATCTTCGAGACCTTGGTGTCCCTGACCCCCGAGGTCGTGTCCAGCGGGGAGCAATGGTCGCCCGAGATGCTCGAACAGGTCGAGCGCGATGTGCGGCGGCAGCTGGCGCCCACGAGCACTGGAAACGAGAACCTTATCTTCGACATGGTTTTCAGACGCGCTTTCGCCGAGGCCAAGGCCCTGCTCCTGCACCAGGCCATCGTGCCCGCCCGGGGCAAGACGGCCGGCAGGGCTCCGCTACACGCCTTGGCCTAGTCCCCCACCCCTCGCCGCCCCCGACCCCACCCGGGGGCGGCATTCTTTTCCACCCCAGAGACAGAGCAGACCGGCCCGCCGGCGGTAAAAAACCAGGGCCCCCGCCGACCCGCCATGGTGCCCGCGGCGCGCGGGCGGCATTTTTTCCCTTGGCGCGAGCCCCCACCGGGAGCGCGCGAGGGGCGGACGAAGCACGCCCCCGCCGACCCGTTTTGGCAGCCGGGGCACCCGGACGAAGCACGCCCCCGCCGACCCGTTTTGGCAGCCGGGGCACCCGGACGGGGGGGTTGGGGGAACCCCGGTTGGCGCGGGGTTCCCCCAAGCTGGGGAGAGGAGGAGAGAGGAGGCGGAGGCTCGGCGGTTAAAGCTTGACGAGCAGCTTGGCCAGCTGG
>JAJZPI010000072.1 GCA_021811275.1 Deltaproteobacteria bacterium | reverse complement strand
GCGGCTGATGCCCAGGCGGACGGCGGCGTGGGTGCGGTTGCCGTCGGTTTCGGCCAGCACCCGCCGGATGACCTGCTCCTCGGTCAGCCGAGTGACCAGCTTGAGGACCTTCTTCAAGTCCTCCTCCTCGGGCGGGAGCACCACCCGCGCCCCGCCCGCCCCAGGCCCCAGGGCCAGGTCGGCCGGCCCGATCACCGGCCCCTCGCTCATGAGCAGGGCCTGCTCCAAGAGATTCTCCAACTCGCGCACGTTGCCCTTGAGCGGGGCCTGGGCCAGCAGGGCCAGGGCCTCGGGCGAAAGGGTTTTGGGCTTGAGGTCGTGGGTCTTGGCGGCCTTCTGCAGAAAGTGCGCGGCCAGAAGCGGGATGTCCTCGGGCCGTTCGCGCAGGGGAGGCAGGTGCACCGGAATGACGTTGAGGCGATAGTAGAGGTCCTCGCGGAAGCGGCCGGCCTCCACCTCGCCGGCCAGGTCGCGGTTGGTGGCGGCGATGTAGCGGACGTCCACCGGCCGGGAGGCGTTCTCGCCCACCCGGCGGATCTCGCCCTCCTGCAAGGCCCTCAAGAGCTTGGCCTGCACTTCCAGGGGCAGCTCGCCCACCTCGTCCAGGAAGAGGGTGGAGCCGTCGGCCTCCTCGAAGAGCCCCACCCGGGTGCGCTCGGCCCCGGTGTAGGAGCCCTTGGCCGCACCGAATAGCTCGCTCTCGATCAGGGTGGCGGGGATGGCGGCGCAGTTTACCGCCACGAAGGGGCGATCCTTGCGGCGGGAGTTGTAGTGGATGGCCCGCGCCACCAGCTCCTTGCCGGTGCCGCTCTCGCCGCCGATCAGGACCGTGGCCTTGGTGTCGGCCACCTTGCGCAGGGTGGCGAAGATGCGCTGCATGGGGGCGCTGACACCGATGATCTGGGAGAAGTCGTGGCGGGTGAGCACCTCGGCGCGCAGGCGGCGGTTGTCGGCCAGCATGCGCGAGCGCTCCACGGCCTTGGCCACCACCACTAGGATCTCATCCTCTTGGAAGGGCTTGCCGATGTAGTCGAAGGCCCCCTGCTTCATGGCGTTGAGCGCGGTCTCCACCGAGGCGTAGGCCGTAATCATGACCACGGTCTGGTCCGGTTCGGCGGCGCGGAGGCGGGAGAGCACGGTCAGGCCGTCCAGGTCGGGCATGCGCAGATCCAGGATGACCAGCTCGAAGATGTCGGCGGCGTAGCGCTCCAGTCCATCGGTCCCATTGGCGGCGGTGGTGACGGCGTAGCCCTGGCGGGTGAGCATCAACTCGAGCACCCGGCGCACGTGCTCCTCGTCATCGATCACCAGGATGCGGGCCTTGGGGGCGGTTGCTGCTTCGGGCATGGTCGAAAGATGTCCTTATGGTCGTGGAAAACGAACGGGGCTTAGTGAATATATTATTAAACCGTCCCAGGATCGGCACATAATAATATTTGAATATTCAGCCCGGTCCCATGCAAGACTCGTGTTTTGGCCTCGGCCCAGCGCGCCGGGTGCTGATTGCCGCGAAAATGCCCGGCAGGAAAAGGGGCATCGACTTGGACGCAAGGAAATTCCTCAAGAGTTGGAACGGGATACTGTTCATCCTCTTTATCGGCTTCTACCTGATGTTCCCGGCCATCAAGGGCGTTTTCGTGGCCGATGACCCGGCCAAGCCTCACGAGGTGAGTCAAATCCAAACTTTCGTGGGGGGGCTGGCCGTGATTTGGGCGTTGAGAGCCGCATGGGGCAGGCTACGCGAGAAGAACAACGAGTAGGCGCGAGCGGGCAAGAGATCGCGGCCCCATCCCTTGGCGGACGGAGGCCGCGGTGCGGAAGACCTTGCGGGGGACCGTCCGAGGCAAGGCCGGCCCGAGGGGGCCGTGCTAGACGGTCGGGCTGAAGCCTTCGGGCAAGAGATTGTCAGGGCAGGTCTGGCGGTACTTTTTGGTGCACCTGGGACAAAACGCCTGGAACTCGAAAATCGCTCCTTCGAACAAGCGCGTCCCGCTGGCCGAACTATTCTGTCCGCCCAGCCCCGAGCGGCGCTCCCGCACTTGCCGAATCTCCACTCCGTCCGCGTTGCAGAAGGGGCAGCGCAGGTTGGAGACTTGGGCGTTGCCTTGGCCCGGCATCAGGCGGTCCGCAGGTTCCATGCTCATGAAGTAATTGCTCTCTTTGGCGCTGGGCGTTTGGAAGGGCTTTAAGCCATTGCCAAAAAGCTAGCACACATCCTGGAATTTACAACCACCCATCAAGGTTGGGGCGCGAGCGAGGAGTGGCGGGCCGGGCGTGGCCTAGGGCTGGCCTTATTGTTTACCCCAGCTTCCCCACAGGCCGCCGGCCACGATGAGCCCGCCGAAGACCAGGTGGGGCCAGCCCAGGGGCTCGCCCAGGAGCGCGGCGCCCATGATGACGCCGTAGAGGGGCAGGGTGTTGTAGAGCACCATGGCCCCACCCGCGCCCAGGTCCTGCACCGATCGGTTCCAGGACCAGTAGCCCACCAGGGTGGGTACCAGGCAGATGTGGGCGATGGCGGCGATGGTTGCCGGGCGCAGGTTGATGGGCACATGCTGCCACTCCACCGCCGCGACCACCAGCAGCACCGGCAGGGCCATGAGGTTGGAGAGGAAGGTGGCCGAGAGCGCCGAGCGGGAGCGCATGACTCGCCGCGCGAAGACCGAGTAGAGGGCCCAGGCCACGGCCCCGGCCACGAACATGAGGTCGCCGGGGTTGAAGGCCAGCCCCATGAGCGAGGTGAGCGAGCCGCGGCAGACCAGCCCGGCCACCCCGATGAGCCCGGCCAGGGCCCCCAGCTTCTGCCGGGCGCTGGCCGGCTCGCCGATGATGAAGCCGGCGATCAAAGCCGTGATCAGGGGCGAGAAGCCCTGGATGAGCGAGGAGTTGGCGGCCGTGGAGTAGCGCAGGCCCAGGTAGAGCAGGGGGCTGAAGCCCAGCACGCCCATGAGGGACATGCCCAGGAGCCACCAGCGGTCGGCGCCCGGCCGGCGCTCGGCATGGGGGGCGCGGCGCAGAATCAGGGCCAGCGCGCTGGTGGCCACGGTGAAGCGCAGCGCGGTGAGCGTCAGAGGGCCGACATCGTCCTTGAGCCAGCGGCCCAGCACGGCGTTGGTGGCCCAGGCCAGGGTGGCCACGTTGGCCAGGGCGATGCCCCGGAGCCGGAGTCTCAGCCCTGCAACTGGCTCTGTAGCCATGCCGTTATCGCCTCGCCAGGTGCCAGCTGGCCGCGGGGGTTGTCCTGACCAGAGGCCTCGGCCAGGCGGGCCTCGATCAGCGCGGCGGGGACCGGTGCCTCGGCGATGGTTTCGCTGTGCTTGAGGCTCCGCCGGATCAGGAAGACCTTGTTCTCGCCTTGCCAGATGGAGAGATAGAAATAGAGCGTATCGTCCTGACCCCGGTGCCGCCAGGCCTCGGCGCTCTTGAGCTGGAACATCTCGAAGGCCTGTGCCGGGGTCATCTCCCAGTCGATGGCCCGGATCAGCTCCCTGTCACGGCGCAGTTCTTCCCAGGAGGGCATGGCCGGCTTCAGTCCAGGCCCAGGTAGGCCTGCTGCACCCGGCCGTCGCACATCAGCTCCCGTCCACCGCCGCTCAAGACCACCTTGCCAACCTCCAGCACGTAGCCACGGTCGGCGATGCCCAGGGCGGCGGCGGCGTTCTGCTCGATCAGGAGCACCGTCACGCCCTGTTCACGGATTCGCTTTATGATGGCGAAGACCTCGGCCACCAGCAGAGGAGCCAGGCCCAGGCTGGGCTCGTCCATCATTAGCAGGCGGGGCCGGCCCATGAGCGCACGGCCCAGGGCCAGCATCTGCTGCTCGCCGCCGGAGAGGGTGCCGGCCTTTTGGGCGCGGCGTTCGGCCAGGCGGGGGAAAATCTCTAAGACCTGGGCCAAGTCGCGGCCGAAGGCGTGGTCCATGGGCCGGAAGTAGCCGCCCAGGACCAGATTCTCGTGAACCGTCAGGTTGGCGAAGACCCGGCGGCCCTCAGGCACCAGGATAAGGCCCTGGCGGCTCAAGCGGCTGGCCTTGACGCCGGTAACGTCCTGCTGCTCGAAACTGATGCTGCCGGCCGAAGGCCTGACCAGCCCGGCCACCGCCGAGACCAGGGTGGACTTGCCCGCGCCGTTGGCCCCGATCAGGGTCACGATTTCGCCCTGCTCCACGGCCAGGTCCACCGCGCGCAGGGCGGCGATGCCGCCGTAGCTCACCGACAGGCCCCGCACCCTAAGCATCGCCGTTCTCCGTCGAGGCGCACTTGGCCGGCGAGACGCCCAGGTAGGCCTCGATCACCGCCTGGTCGCGCTGGACCGCCTGCGGCGCGCCCCGGGCGATGACCTTGCCGTGGTCGAGCACGGTTAGTTCCTCGCAGAGGTTCATGACGAAGTGCATGTCGTGTTCGATCAGGAGCACCGTGAGCTTTAGCTCGTCGCGCAGTCGGCGCACCAGGGCCGAGAGCGCCAAAGTCTCCTGGGGGTTCATGCCCGCCGCCGGCTCGTCAAGCAGGAGCAGGGAGGGCGAGGTAGCCAGGGCCCGGCCGATCTCCAGCAGGCGCTGCTGGCCGTAGGCCAGATTGCCGGCCCGTTCCTGGGCCTGCTCCATTAGGCCCATCAACTCCAGGATCTCCTCGGCCCGGGCCAGGATGCGCCTCTCCTCGGCGCGGTAGGAGGGCAGGCGCAGCACGGCGGAGATGAAGTTGGCCTTCAAGCCGCCATGGAAGCCCACCAGCACGTTGTCCATCACCGTTAGTTCGGAGAACAGGCGGATGTTTTGGAAGGTGCGGGCCAGGCCCAGGCGGTTGATGCGGTTGGCCTTGAGCCCGATCAGGGGCCGCCCCTCGAAGAGGATGGAGCCGGAGGCGGGCTTGACCCGGCCGGTGAGCAGGTTGAAGACCGTGGTCTTGCCCGCGCCGTTGGGTCCGATGAGCCCGGCCAGTTGGCTCCGGGGCACGGCGAGTTCCATCTCCTCCACCGCCAGCAGCCCGCCGAAGCGGCAAGTGAGGCCCTTGACGTCCAGGAGTGGCTGGCCGCTCATTTGTTTTCGCTCCGGCGGCCGGCCAGGGCCGTGAGCCAGCGCCAGGTGAACTCGTTGCGTCCCAGGAGCCCCCGGCGCATGAAGATCATGAATCCGACCAGTATCAGGCTGAAGACCACCATGCGCATGCCGGCGATGCCGGGTATCTCGTAGCCGAATAGGGAAAGGGGCTCCTCCACCACTCGGAGCCACTCCCCGCCGAAGGTGACCAGCACCGCGGCCAGCACCGCCCCGGTGGTGGAGCCCAGGCCGCCCACCACGATCATGATGAGCAGGTTGAAGGTGAGGAAGAAGGTGAAGAGGTTGGGGCTGATGGTGGTGATGAGATGGGCCAGGAGCCCCCCGGCCACGCCCTGGAAGAAGGCGCTGACCATGAAGGCCAGCATTTTGTGCCAGAAGATGTCTATGCCCATGGTCTCGGCGGCGACCTCGTCCTCGC
The DNA here is from genome assembly GCA_021811275.1 of Deltaproteobacteria bacterium. Classification (GTDB taxonomy): domain Bacteria; phylum Desulfobacterota; class Desulfarculia; order Desulfarculales; family Desulfarculaceae; genus JACRDC01. Next base: position 14,239 of record JAJZPI010000072.1, on the reverse strand, counting down.
GGATGGCCTTCAAGGCCAAGCCGTAGGAGGAGCGGATCAGGCGGGTGACAACGAAGGCTGCCGCCAGGCACAAACCCCAGGCCCACCAGACCGTGGTAAGGTGGGTTATGCCCTTGAGCCCCAAGGGGCCGTTGGTCACCGACTGGGCGTTGTTGGCCACCACCCGGATGACCTCGCCGAAGCCCAGGGTGACGATGGCCAAGTAGTCGTCGCGCACCCTAAAGACGGGGAAACCCATCACGAAGCCCAGCAGCGCCGTCACCAGCCCGGCGATCATGAGCGCCATCGGCAGGGGCAGGCTGATGACCGACAGTGGCCAGACCAGGGGCTCCAGGATGAAGCTCAAGGACTTTTCCGCCGGCGAGAGGGTCAAGAGCGCGGTGACGTAGGCCCCGCAGGCCATGAAGGCGTTGGGCGAGAGCGAGAACTGGCCGGTGACGCCGTTGATGAGGTTGTAACTCACCGCCAGCACCACGTTCAGGCCGGCCAGGCAGATCATCTGCACCCAATAGGCGCTCAGGCCCGTCTCCAGTAGGCGCAGGCCCACGGCCATGACCGCCACCGCCACCAGCGACAGCCAGAAGTCGCGTCGGCGGGTGGCCTGGGGCGGGGGCAGGGGCCCGGCGTTCAGGCGGCGGAGCAGCGCTCGGATCATGTGGTCTTCTCTCCCAGGAGGCCCTGGGGCCGGAAGATGAGGAAGGCGATGAGCAGCACGAAGGCCAGGGCGTCGCGATAGCCGGCCAGTTCGGGCATCCAGGCCACCAGCAGTATCTCGGCCAGGCCCAGCAGAAGCCCGCCCAGCATGGCGCCCACCACGTTGCCGATGCCGCCCAGAACCGCGGCCACGAAGGCCTTCAAGCCCGGCATGATGCCCATCAGAGGGTTGATCTGCGGGTATTTCATGGCCCAGAAAATCCCTCCGGCCGCGGCCAGGGCGCTGCCGATGGCGAAGGTGGCGGCCACCACCCGGTCGGTGTCGATGCCCATCAGACGCACGGTGACCAGGTCGCGGGAGAGCGCCCGCATGGCCATGCCCAGGCGGGTGCGGTAGAGGACGTAGAGCAGGACGGCCAGGATCAGCGCCGTGATCAGCGGCACCCAGACGCTCAAGGACAGCACCCTGAGCCCGCCCCAGTGGTAAAGCTCGTTGAATATTTCGGGCCGGGCGAAGGCCTTGGGCCGGCCGCCGAAGATGACCAGCCCCAGGTTTTCCAGGAAGAAGCTAACCCCGATGGCGGTGATGAGCGCGCTGATGCGGGGGGCTGAGCGCAGCGGGCGGTAGGCCCCCAGGTCGATGAGCATGCCCAGGGCGGCCGTGAGCGCCATGGAGCCGGCCAGGGAAACCCACCAGGGCAGGCCGAACTGGGCCGAGGCGAACCAGGCCAGGTAGCAGCCCACCATGAGCACGTCGCCGTGGGCGAAGTTGATCAGGCGCAGGATGCCGTAGACCATGGTGTAGCCAATGGCGATGAGCGCGTAGAGGCTGCCCAGGGTGAGGCCGTTTATGAGCTGTTGCAGAGCGTCCATGGATGTCGCGGGCCGATCTCGTCGCCTTTGTTAAGGGTTTACACTGGTGACGTAGGCGAACTTGCCGTCTTTTACCTTCAGCACCACCGCCGGTTTGACCGCGTCGCGGTCCTTGATTGCAATGGGGCCGCTGACCCCGGGAAAGTCCTTGACCGCCTCCAGGGCGGCCACGATCTTGTCCGGCTCGGTGGAGCCGGCGCGCGCGATGGCGTCGAGCAGGATCCGGTAGCCGTCGTAGCCCACCGCCCCCAAGCCGTCGGGGGCCGTGCCGTATTTGGCGCGGTGGGCTGAGACGTACTTCTGGCCGGCCTGGGTGAAGGCCCCGTTCTCGTCGAAGTGAGTGGTGAGATAGAGTCCCTCCACCGCCGGGCCGCCGATGCTGACCACCTCGTCGGCCTGGGCCGCGTCGCCGCTGATGAAGGGCTGGGTCAGCCCCATCTCCCGAGCCTGGCGGATGATCAGCGGTTCCTCCGGCAGGTAGCCGGGCAGGTAGATCACTTCGGGCTTCTTGGCGGCGATGGCCGCCAACTGGGCGGAGAACTCCTGGTCGCCCTCGCTGTAGTTGGTCACGAGCGCGACCTGCCCGCCCTGGGCCGCGAAGGCCTTTTGGAAGAAGGTGGACAGGCCCACCGAATAGTCGCGTCCCACGTCCATGAGCACCGCCGCCTTGCGGGCCTTGAGATCGTTGTAGGCGAAGCTGGCCGCCACCGAGCCTTGGAAGGGGTCGATGAAGCAGGTGCGGAAGACGTAGCGGCGGTTCTGGGTCACCAGGGGATTGGTGGCCCAGGCCGTGACCAGGGGCACCTTGGCTTTGTCGGCGATGGGCCCGGCGGCCAGGGCCTCGCCGCTGGACATGGGCCCCAGGATGGCCGTCACCCGGTCGCGCTGGATGAGGCGGCCCGCGGCATTGGCCGCCTCCACCTTGTCGCTTTTGCTGTCGGCCAGGACCAGTTCCACCGGCCGGCCCAGCGCCTGGGCGCGGCCGTCATGGGCCAGCTTGACCCCGGCCAGGCACATTTCGCCGTAGGCCGCCGAGCCGCCGGTCATGGGTAGGATCAGGCCGATCTTGACCGGCTCGGCGGCCCGGGCCGGGCCGGTCGCGAAACCGGCCACGACCAGGCCGCAGAGGATCAGAAAGGGCAGGGTCGGGCGAAGGGCGCGCCGCATGCCTCGTGCCTCCCTTCTAGGGTTTGACCGTGGCCACGTAGGCGAACTTGCCGTCCTTGACCTGGAGGATGACCGCGGGCTTGACCGCGTTGTGGTCGACGATGGAGAGCACGCCGGTGACGCCGGGGAAGTTCCTGGTCTGCTCCAGGGCCGGCACCAGGGCCTTGGCCTGGGTGGACTTGGTCTTCTCCATGGCGTCCAGAAGCGCGTTGTAGGCGTCGTAGGTCAGCGCGCTGCAGGAGTCCGGGGCCTCGTTGTACTTGGCGCGGTAGGCGGCCACGAACTTCTTGCCCGCTTCGGTGGTCACGCCATTTTCGTCGAAGTGGGTGGTGAAGGCCAGCCCCTCCACCGCCGCGCCGCCGATCTTGATCAGTTCGTCGGCCTGGGAGGCGTCGCCGCCCAGCATGGGCTGCTTTAGGCCCAGTTCGCGGGCCTGGCGGGCGATGAGGGCGCCTTCGGTGAAGTAGGCCGGCACGTAGATGATGTCCGGGTTCTTGGCCTTGATGGCCCCCAACTGGGCGGAGAAGTCCTGGTCGCCGGAGCTGTAGGAGGTCTTGATCAGCACCTGGCCGCCAAGCTGCTTGAAAGCGCGCTCGAAGAAGCTCGCGATGCCCACGCAGTAGTCTTGGGCGATGTCCACCATGACGGCGGCGGTCTTGGCCTTCAGATTATGGAAGGCGTAGTTGGCGCCCACTTGGCCCTGGAAGGGATCGACGAAGCAGACCCGGAATATGAACTTCTTGTCCTGGGTCACCAGGGGGTTGGTGGCCCACGGGCTGATCAGGGGCAGGCCGGCGGCCTCGGCCACCGGTCCGGCGGCCAGGGAGTTGCTGCTGGAGAGCGGGCCGATGATGGCCGCCACCTGGTCGCGCTGGATCAGGCGGTTGGTGGCATTGACCGCCTCGACCTTGTCGCTCTTGTTGTCGGCCACCGCCACCTCGACCTTCTTGCCCAGCACCGTGGGCCGGGCGGACAGGGCCAGCTCCAGGCCCTTCTGGGCGTTTTGGCCGTAGGGAGCGTTGGCGCCGGTCATGGAAAGGCAGGCGCCGATCTTGACGGTGTCGGCGGCCAAGGCCGTCCCCGCCAGGGCGAGACAGGCGCTCAGTAGTAGATACGTCAGCGTGGCAAGGCGTTTCATGATGATCCTCTCTTGACTGCCTGGGTGTAAAAAAGTGGCTGCACGAGCCCCCAACCTGGTAGCTACGGCTCGATGGTGGTTACGAATTCGAACTTGCCCTTGACGGCCTTGAGTATGGTGGCGCTTTTGACGGCGTTGCCGTCGGGGCCGATGTTGATGCGTCCGGTGATGCCCTCGAAGTCCTTGGTGCCGGCCAGGGCCTTGCGAATTTTGGCCCCCTCGGTGGAGCCGGCGCGGGCGATGGCGTCGACGAGCGCCAGATAGGACTCCGCCCCCAGGGCGTGAAAGCCGGTCAGCTCCTCCTTGAGCTGACCCGAGGCGCGGGCCTGGTCATAACGGGTGAGGAACTCCCGGCCCAGGGCGCTGGACGCGCTTTGGCGGTGGAAGTGGGCGGTAAAGGCCAAGCCCTCCACCGCCGGGCCGCCAATCTTTATCAGCTCTGGGGCGTCGGCCCCGTCGCCGCTCAGGATGGGGGCCTTGAGTCCCAGCTCCTGGGCCTGGCGGGCCACCAGGGCGTCCTCGGTGTAGTAGTTGGGCAGGTAAAGCAGATCCGGTCCGGCGGCCTTGATGGTGCCCAACTGGGCGGAAAAGTCTTGATCGCCGGTGGCGCACTTGGCCTGGACCACCACCTTGCCGCCCAGGCGTTCGAACTCCTTGCGGAAGAAGGCGGCCAAGCCCACGGCGTAGTCCTGGCTGATGTCGGTGAGGATGGCCGCCTTGCGCGCCCCCAGTTTGTCATAGGCGTAGCGAGCCGCCACCACCCCCTGGAAGGGGTCGGTGAAGCAGACCCGAAAGACGTATTTCTTGCCCTGAGTCACGATGGGGTTGGTGGCGGTGGCCGAAACCAGGGGCACTTGGTTTCCTTCAGAGACGGGGGCGGCGGCCATAACTTGGGAGCTGGTGGAAGGGCCCAGGATGGCCACCGTCTTTTCTTTCATCACCAATCGGCTGGCTGCGTTGGCGGTTTCCACGTTGTCGGACTTGTTGTCCACCAGCACCAGCTTGACCGGCCTGCCCAAGACCTCGGGTTTCATATTGTGAGCGATCTGCATGCCGGTCCAGGTCATCTGGCCGAAGGCGGCCACCTGTCCGGTCATGGGCAGATTGACCCCCACCAACACCGGCTGGACCTCGGCGGCCAGGGCGGGCTGGCCGAGTTGCCAGCAGGCCGCTGCCCACAAGATCAACAACGTCCATGGTTTTGTGGGCGTTCCGGAATTCATGGGGTTCCTCCCTCTTGCGACCAGGGGATCTGGTCGTTCATGCGCGCGGGAAAACTTCTCCAAGTTATTAGGGAAGGAGCGTGGGTGTCAAGGCCGGCGTACGGCCCCGCTTCTTTCCAGGTTGGAACGCAGAAAGCCCCGGCGGGCGCGATACCAGAAAAGGTAGAACCTGAAGGTGGTGGGGTTGGTGAAAAGATCCCAGAGCAGGTGATAGAGCCAGCCCGCGCCCAGGCATAGCCCCCAGACCGGCCAGCCCAGGGCGCCCAGGCCCAGGAGCGCCGCCGGCAGGAGCTCCCAGGAATGAAGAGGAATGAGGATGCGGCCAACCTGATGGGCGTGGAAGGAGTCGAAGAAATCGGCCAGCCCGCGCCAGCCGCCCCGCCACCAGACGTAGTCCGGCAGGTGGTCCAGGTCCATGAGCACGCTGGCCGCCCCGCCGGCCAGGGCCCAGGCCGGGGCGCCGGTACCCACGGCCAGTCCGTAGGTTAGCGGCGCGGCGGCCAAAAGATGTGCCCATCCCTTCATGTTCCCCTCCGTGGGGAATTCGCATCGGCTCGAGGCAAGGGTACACCCCGGCGCGGGTCGGTCAAGGTCCGGCGGCCAAGCGCTTTTACACCCAGGCCAAACCATGTATAGTGCAACTTGGTGTCCTGCCCACTGCGCCGAGGGGGCTGCCAATTTTGGATGATGACCAGTCGCAAGATCATCTCGCCCAACTGAGGGCCAGGCAGGCGGCGCTCAAGCGCATGACCCACGCCATGGCCCTTCAGGTGGAGCTCGACCCCCAGCCTGCCTTCGAGGCGGCGCTCAGGGAGGTTTCCCAGGCCTTGGGCGGAGCCATGACCTGCCTGCACCTCCACGACTCCGAGCATCAAACCCTGCAATTGGTGGCCAGCCACGGATTGGGCCCGGTATGGCGCCGGGCCTGGAGCCGGCTGAGCCTGGCCGGGGCCACCCCGCCGGCCCTGGCCCAGGCCAGCGGACAGAGTCAGGAGCTCAGGGACGACCAGGCCCCCCGGGGGTTGGGCGGGGTGATTTCCTCTCCGGTCAAGGGCGCGGAGCTGACGGTGGGAACCTTGAGCGCGCTTTGGCCCCGGTCCGCCCGGCAGGCCGACTACCTGGAGTGCGCCGATTTCCTGGAGACCGCCGGCAGCCTGCTGGGCCTGTCCATCGAGCACGCCGGCCTGGTGGCCGAGATGGTCGACAACCTTGCCCAAGTCAGCCGGCTGCAGCGCCAGGCCGAGGAGAAGAACCGCGAGCTGGCCGAGCTCAACGCCAAGCTGGCCGAGCTTTCGATCACCGACGACTTGACCGGCCTTGCCAACCGCCGCTATTTTCTGCAGCGCCTGGAGGAGGAGATCCGCCGCTTCCGCCGTCTGGGCCAGCCCATGTGCTTGGTCATGGCCGACCTGGACCACTTCAAGGAAGTCAACGACCGCCTAGGTCACCAGGCAGGCGACGAGGCCCTGACCGAGTTCGCCGCCCACCTGCGCGAGGGGGTGCGCGAGGTCGACCTGGTGGGGCGCTACGGCGGCGAGGAGTTCGCCCTGGCCCTGCTGGACTGCGACTTGGCGGCGGGCATGAAGGTGGCGGAGAAGCTCAGGGGGACCCTGCGGGCCAAGACCCTGCGCCCCCCCTTCGACCAGCTGGGCGGTATAAGCGTGAGCATGGGGGTGGCCCAGCTGGCCCCTGAGATGGAGTCCCGCCAGCTCATCGCCCTGGCCGACCGCGCCCTCTACCGGGCCAAGGATCTGGGCCGCGACCGGGTGGAGGGCTTGGGCTCCTGATACCCACTGGCGTTCCAACGAGTAGTTTGAACGCTTATTGGCATGCAGGCCATCCCCCGGGGGATGGCCCGCCGAACGCGCAGACGCATATTTTGAATGATCTGGCCCGGTCCGCGGCGTTTGCGCGCGGGCGCCAATTCCAAATTTACCGGCACGGCGTTGTTGCGGATTTTCGCGAGGACCGCAGCAGCCGACCTCGCCCGCCGTTATTGGGCAAAGAACCCGCCTACCGGGCCTCCAGCCGCCGCCGGGCGAAATCCAGAAGACGAGCCACCCGGTTGTCCCAGCTGTACTGCTCGACGTCGGCCCTGGCCTGGAGGGCCAGGCACCGGGCGAGCTCGGGCTGTGCGACCAGGACGCGTACAGCCTCCACGAGGCCCCGGGGGCCGTCGGGCGGGGTCAGCCAGGCGTTGACGCCGTGGGTCAGCACGTTGCGCAGGGCCGCCAGGTCCGAGGCCACGATGGGCCGCGCCGCGGCCATGTACTCGAACATCTTGAGCGGGCTCATCCAGTCGGCGGTGGGGCAGGAGGTGCCGTAGGGCATGAGCAGCAGGTCGCCGGCCCAGAGATGGGCCGGGACTAGGCCGTTGTTGACGAAGCCGGTCAGGATGAAGTTGGCCAGTCCGGCGGCGCGGGCCCGCTCGCGCCAGCGGGCGACGTCCGGGGGATGACCGCCCACCAGCAGGAAGTCCACCTCCGGCAGGACCTGGGCCGCGGCCAGGATGTGTTCCACCCCGCGGCCGTCGTAGAGATGCCCGGCATAGACCGCCAGGGGGCGGGCGGGGTCCAGCCCCAGGCGGCGGCGGGCCTCGGCCTTGTCCAGGGGGCTGGCGAAGGCGTCCAGATCCACCCCGTCCGGAGCCACGATGATCTTCTCGGGCGGCAGGCCGGCCTGGACGTAGCGTTCGGCCAGCTGGGGGGAGATGGTGACCAGGCCCAGGCAGAGCGGATGGTCCAGGCTGGTCTTGAAGCCCCGTGGGTCGGCGATGTTCTCCAGCAGGGCGTGGGTCTCCACCAGGGTGGGCAGGCCCTGGGCCAGGGTGTAGCGCGGGCACTCGTAGGTGCGGGTGTAGACCAGCTCCACCCGACGCTTGCGGCAGCGCTTGGCCGCCAGGCGGAAGAACCACTTCTGCATGAGGTCCAGGCGCAGGCGCCCGTAGACCCCGCGCAGGGGATAAGCGGCCAGGGCGAAGGAGCGCTTGAGGCCGTACAGCTCGGCCAGGCGCCGCGGGTCCAGGCCGCTGACGTCGCGCTGGCTCAGGTTGGCTACCAACTCGAAGTCCTCGCTGGCCCCGGCCCAGGCCTGGACGTTCTTCATCACCTGGATGGCGTGGGCGTTTATGTTGCCCGGGTCAATGACCGCGATGTAGGAGACTCGCATGAGACGTTCCTGCCGTCGGGGCTGGGGGAATCGGGACCTGACCTCAAGCCCGCCGCCAGCGGGGTCCGGCCGGGGTGTCGATGATCTGCACGCCCAGGTCGGTGATCTTGCCCCGGAGGGTGTCGGCCAGGTCGAACCGCCCCTCGCGGCGGGCTTGCTCGCGCTGGGCGATGAGCCCCTCCACCTCGGGGTCGGCCTGAGCCCGGCCGAAGTCCATGACTCCCAGCACCAGGTCGACCCTGGCCATGAACTGCAGCACCTGCTCGACCTGGCGGGGGTCCATGAGGCCCTTGCCCAGCAGCCGGTTGACCTTCTTGATGAAGGCGAAGATGTGGCCCATGGCCTGGGGCAGGTTGAGGTCGTGGTCCAAGGACTCCTGATAGCCGCTCTTGGCCTCGTAGATGAGCTGGTCAACGTCCGGGGCGCTCTGGCAGGGGGCCAGGAACAAGAGCCGCTGCAGGAAGCCGTTCAAGCGCTCGACGGTGCGCGCGGCCAGGGTCAGCTGTTCCTCGCTGCAGGTGAGCACCCGGCGATAGTGCTGGGAGAGCAGCCAGTAGCGGATGGCCTCCGGGGTATGGCCCTGGTCTAGCAGGGTCTTCAGGGTCAGGTCGTTGCCGTGGGTGCGGCTCACCTTGCGCCCCTCGGCCATCACCACCTCCGAGTGCAGCCAGAGCTTGGCCAGAGGCAGGCCGGTCAGCCCCTCGGCCACGGCTATCTCGTTGTCGCCGTGGGGGAAGACCAGGTCGGTGGAGGCCATGTGGATGTCAAAGGGCTGGCCCAGGTGGCGGGTGGCCATGGTGGCGCACTCCACGTGCCAGCCCGGGCGTACGTTGCCCCAGGGCGTTTGCCAGTAGACCCCGGACTTGAGCTCGGCCAGGGAGGCCCGCTTGAACAGGGTGAAGTCCCGGGGGTTCTCCTTCTCGTAATAGTCGTAGTCCACCGTCTTGCCGCACTGGATGGCGTTCAGGTCCACGCCGGAGAGCTTGCCGTACTCCGGGAAGCGGCTGATGTTGAAGTAGACCGACCTGAGTTTCTCGTAGGCCAGGCCCTTTTCCAACAGCTGCCTGGTCTCCTCCACCATGGCGCCCACATGCTCGCTGGCCTTGGGGTAGTGGTGGGCCGGGGCCACCTTCAAGACCGCCATGTCCTCGAAAAAGGCCTTTTCCCAGCGCGCGGCAAAGTCGGCGAGCTTGGCGCCCTCGTGCAGGCACTGATTGACCGTGCGGTCGTCGATGTCGGCGATGTTGATGACTTGCTTGACCTCGAAGCCCCGGAACTCCAGGTAGCGCCGCACCAAGTCGGCGAAGACCATGCGTCGGCAGAGCCCCAGGTCCGCCGGCCCGTCCAGGCTGGGTCCGCAGGCGTACATGCCCACCCGGCCGTTGTGCAGAGGGACGAACTCCTCCACCGTGCGCGAGAGGGTGTTGTAGAAGGTCAGCGGCACCGGCACCTTCTCGGAAGTGAACAGGGAGGTGCTCAGGTAGCGCTCGCCGCCGTCGGGCAGAAGCGCCACCACCTGTCCCGACTCCAGTTCCGACGCCTGCTCCAAGGCCGCCCGCATGGCCGCTCCGGCGCTCATGCCCACGAAGATGCCCTCCTCCCGGGCCAGCCGGCGCGCGGTTTCGTAGGCGCCTTCGTCGTCAATGTTGACGATACGGTCGGGCTCGTGAGGGTTGAAGATGCCCGGCGGGTAGGACTCCTTCATGTTCTTGAGGCCCTGGATCTTGTGCCCCTGGTAGGGCTCGACCCCGATAACCTTGATCTTGGGATCCAGTTCGCGCATGCGGCGGGTGATGCCCATGAGGGTGCCGGTGGTGCCCATGGTGATGACCACGTGGGTCACCTTGCCTTCGGTGGCCTCGTAGATCTCGTCGGCGGTGCCCTGGCGATAATGAGCGCGCCAGTTGTTGTCGTTGTTGAACTGGTCGACCAGGAAATACTTGCCCGGCTCCTCGCGGGCCAGGCGGTAGGCCTCCTCGATGGCCCCGTCGGTGCCCAGGTGGGCCGGGGTCAGCAATATCTCGGCTCCGTAGGCCTTCAATATCTTGCGCCGCTCGGCGGATGCCGACTCGCTCATGGTGAAGAGCATCTTGTAGCCCTTGACCGCGCAGACCATGGCCAGGCCGATGCCGGTGTTGCCGCTGGTGGCCTCCAGCACGATCTTGCCCGGCTTGAGCTCCCCGCTGGCCTCGGCCGCCTCGATCATGTACCGGGCCGGCCGGTCCTTCACCGAACCGCCGGGGTTCATGAACTCCAGCTTGGCCCAGACCTCCACTTTGGGGTTGTGGTTCAGGCGGTTGATACGCACCAATGGAGTGCCGCCCACCAGATCAAGGATGCTGTCAACCTTGCGAAGAGTCATTTCCGGCCTCGGGTTTGCTGTCTTGGAGGGCTAAAGAATACTCAACGCGCGAGGGCGTGTAAAGCCCGGCCGACCCGACCCCGCCCGCCTTTACGCAGCAGGCCGTCACGGGAGCCGCGGAGTCGGCGCGGGCGACAGCCTTCACGCCCCCTTTTAGGCCACCAGGGCGCCCGGCCGGCTCCGGGCCTACCACACCCACCAGACCAGGGCCGCGGCTCCGGCCAGGAGAAAATTCAGGTCCACCAGGCCCTCGCTGAAGGCCCCGGGGATGATCAGCGATTTGAGCAGGGCCACCTGCATGGCCGCCAAGCCGGCCACGGGCAGGATCAGGGCCCAGGCCAGGCCGGGGGCCAGGCCGACGAGCGGGGCCAGGATCATCAGCCCGCCCAGGCCCAGGGTAAGCCTGATAAGAAGTCGGCGGGTCTTCTTTTCGCCCAGCACGATGGGGATGGTCTCCTTGCCCACGATGAGGTCGCCCTGGACGTCGAGCACGTCGAAGAGGGCGCAGCGCACGAAAACCAGCACCAGGGTGTAGATGAAGGCCAGGAGCGTGCCCAGGAGCATCTCATGGCCCAGGGCCAGAGCCGGCACCACGGCCACGATGAAGGCCCAGGCCGCCGCCGCGCTGATGGTCTTGGAGCCGGGGATGTCCTTGAGCCGTTGGATGGGTATGCGCCGCTCCAGGCGTCTGGGGATCACCGGCAGGGAATAGGATATACCCAAGGCGCTCATGACCAGCACCAGGGCGAAGGGCCAGGGCCCCAGCATGGCGCAGAGCACCAGGGCCGCCACCGCCGAGACCACCCCGAAACCCACCAGGGAGCGCCGGTGCTTGGCCAGGAACTGGGCCCGGTCCGGCTCGTTGTACTGGCCGGCCTCCTTGTCCAGGAAGTGGTTAAGGATGTGCATGGCGTAGATGTAGAAGAAGGCCACCCCCACCAGGGGCCAGGTGGGCATGAGCCCTTGCAACAGGGTGCTGGCCAGGGTCATGCCCGCCGCGCCCAAGGCCACCAGGAGCTGGCTGCGCACCAGGTAGCGGAAGACCCGCCGTCCCTGGTAGGCCAGACGGGGCTCCCGGACCGAGCGCAAGGCCGTCAGCTCACGCACCACCTTCTTGATCATCCAGTTGGGGGTGCTGGCCCCGGCGGTGACCCCCACCGAGGCCAGGCGGGAGAGCCTGGCCCGGTCCAGGTCGGCCTCGGTCTCAACCAGGAAGGCCGGCCGTCCCCCCTCGGCGGCCAACTGGGCCAGCCGCTTGGTGTTGGCGCTGGAGCGTCCGCCCACCACCACCACGCCCTCGACATCCTGGGCCAGGCGCTGGACCTCGCCCTGGCGGCGGTGGGTGGCCTCGCAGATGGTTTCATGCACCTCCACCGCCCCGAAGCGAGCCTCAAGCCTGCGGCAGGCCTCGGCGAAGACGTCCTCGCTCTGGGTGGTCTGGGCCACGGCCACCACGTCGGCAAGCTCCGGCAGCGCCTCCACCTCCTCGGGCCGGCTGACCACATGGCCCCGTCCCTGGGCGTGAGCCAGGAGTCCTACCACCTCGGGGTGGTCGGGGTCGCCCACGATCACCACCCGCGCGCCCCGGCGGGCCGCCCGCCGGATGACCGCTTGCACCTTGACCACCCGGGGGCAGGTGCCGTCCACCACCTGCTCGAAGCCGGCGGCCTTCAGGCGCACCTTCTCCTCCGGCGGCACCCCGTGGGCTCGTATGATGACCGTGCCCCCGGCGGCCGAGCCGGGGGGGGGGATCTCCCGGATGACCTCGATGCCCTTGCCGGCCAGGAGGTCCATGACCTGGGGGTTGTGGATCAGCGGGCCGTAGGTGTAGATGCGCCCGCCGCGTCGGTGGGCGGCCGAAAGCGCCAGCTCCATGGCCCGGCGCACGCCCATGCAGAAGCCGGCGGTTCTGGCCAGGCGGACCTTCACGGCCTCAAACCGCTTCCAGGTTGGCGAAGTAGCTGTCGCCAAGCCTAAGCACCTCGCGCCAGGAGCGGGCGCAGCCGGCCGCCCGCCTGATCTCCGAGGCCCCGGGCAGGCCCTTGCAGAACCAGATCAAGAGCAGACGGCTCAGGTGCAGGGCCAGAGCCTCGCCTTCGCGCAGGGCCAGCTCGGCGTGCTCGGCCAGGGCGCGGCGGCGCTCGGAGAGGCTCACCGGCCGAGGCTGGCGTCCGGCCAGCAGGTCGGCGGCGCGGCTGAATATCCAGGGGTCGCCCAGGGCCCCGCGGCCGATCATCACCGCGTCGCAGCCGGTCTGCTTGAGCATGGCCACCGCCCCCTCGGCGCTGATGACGTCACCGTTGCCGATCACCGGCACCGGGCACCAGGCCTTCAGGCGGGCAATGGCCGCCCAGTCGGCCTGGCCGGCGAAGCCCTGCCTGGTGGTGCGGGCGTGCAGGCAGATGGCCGCGGCCCCGGCCTCCACCAGGCCGGGCACGATTTCCGCCAGATCGTCGCGGTCGAAGCCCAGGCGCAGCTTGACCGTGACCGGCCCGCCCCAGCCCTCGGCCGCCCCGGCCACCACCGCCCGGGCCCTTTCGGGGCTGTCCAGCAGGGCCGATCCCGCGCCCTGGCGGCGCACCTTGCGCGCCGGGCAGCCCAGGTTCACGTCCAGGATGTCCGCCCCCAGCTCGCGGGCCTTGGCGGCGGCCAGGCGCATGCGCCCGGGGTCGGCCCCGAAAAGTTGCAGGGCCAACGGCGCTTCGTCCGGCCAGACCCGGGCCAGGCGCAAGGTCTGGGGCTGGCTCAGGCTGAGCCCCATGGCCGACACCATCTCGGTGTAGACCAGGGCCGCACCGCCTCGCCGGGCCAGAAGGCGCACCGGGGCTCGGGTCACCCCGGCCAGGGGGGCGAAGATAAAAGGCGAATCCAGGGTGAGGCCGGCGAGCTGCATATCCATGCCGCGGTTGATAAAAGGGTCCGGGAGGCCGTTCGCTTGTGAAAGTCAAGGGCAAGTCTACCCCAGGGCCTCGAAACTGTAAACAAATCGCCATTCGGGACCCTTGACAAGCGGGACGGGCTGAACCATGCTGTGAATTAAGTCGTCCTTAGTTTTCGTCAGGTTGCGGGAGCGGTTGGTGAAAGGCCCCACGCCCGGACAATGCGCGGTCTTCGGACCGGTTCCCAGCCGGCGTCTGGGCCTGAGCCTGGGCGTGGACCTGCTCATTCCCAAGACTTGCTCCCTGGATTGCGTCTACTGCGAATGCGGACCCACCACCGAGCTGACCGCCACCCGTCGCCGCCTGCGCGACCCGGGCGAAGTCCTGGCCCAGGTGCGCAAGCGCCTGGCCGAGATGGGGACTCCGCCGGACTTCATCACCGTCACCGGCTCGGGCGAGCCCACCCTGCACCTAGAGTTGGGCCTGGTGCTCCGGGGGCTCAGGGAACTTTCGCCGGCCCGCCTGGCCGTCATCACCAACAGCACGCTCACCCCCGACCCCCAGGTGCGCAAGGAGCTTTGCCTGGCCGACGTCATCGTGCCCAGCCTGGACGCGGTCAGCGCCCGCGCCTTTCGGAGGGTGAACCGTCCCGCGCCGGGGCTCGCTCCGGAGGCCATAATCGAGGGGCTCAGGCTCCTGCGCCGTGATTTCCGGGGCCAAATCTGGCTGGAGATGCTTTTCGTGGAGGGTCTCAACAATTCGCCGGAGGAGGTGG
>JAJZPI010000234.1 GCA_021811275.1 Deltaproteobacteria bacterium | reverse complement strand
ACGAAAGCAAAAGACTCGAGGCCGTCTCCTTTCTGGAAACCGGTCCGGCAAGCGATGGGGCAGGCACACTAGCGAGCCGCGCAGGCCCTACCCGCTTGGTAAGCATCCATCGTATACTTTTCGCTGGATTTTTCAACCTAGATTCGCAGGAGCCCGAAGCCTGGCTTGGGCGGCGAGAGCAAGGCTGCGCGATGCCGCCGCTGGGCAGCCGACTATGGGAAACGGCGGGTGTTTGGGGCCAGCTCCGAGGCCGTGCGGTCCCAGTCGTCGCGCGCGGACTGATCCGCGCCGTGGGAGATGAGCATCTGCATAATGATCTGGGGCGCGCCCACAAAGGCTCCGACGTGCAGGGGCGTGTAGCCGAAGCGGTTGCACAGGTTCACCCCAGCTCCCCGCTCCAGCAGCATACTCACCACATTACTGCGGTGGCAAAAGACGGCCACGTGCAGAGGCGTGTTGCCGTAGGCATCCCTGGCGTTCACGTTCGCCCCTGCCCCCAGGAGCATTTCCGCCATATCGGCGCGGTCGTTGATCACGGCCAGGAACAGGGGAGTGCGGCCGAAATATTTTTGGTCGATCTCCCCACCGTAAGTCCGCAACAAGGCGGCCAGGCGTTCCGGCTTCCGGGATTCCACCGCGGCGAACAAAGGCGAGACTTTGGGCTTGGCGGCCAGGCAGGCCAGCAGCGTCCCGGCCGAGGCCAGGATCAAGGCCAGGCTAAGCGCCACCACCTTGCGGTCGAAAATAGTAGGGGGAGATGGCGGGGTTTTAGACAGGTCCGTTTCCATGAGCGCCAGATAAACCACCTTATGGGATGCTAGGCCTGGATAAGTCAAATATTAGCTTATGGTAACCGCAAGCCGCCGTCAAGGAAGCTTGGGCCTATTGAAACATCCGGCCCCCTTGGCCCGGTTGCATCCCCTAGGTTCTGGGGGGCATAATGGGTTGCCTAACACAACGCCGAGGGGCGCTGGCCGGATGTATAAACCCGGCCGCGCCAAGCGGCTTGTTTATGTCGGTGGGTGAATGAACCGCAGAGCCACCCCAGAGCGGCCTCCCCTGGCCGAGGAAGAGTCCCCCAGCCGGCCCGGTCCGCCCTCCTGCCACCAGCTTTGGTGGCTGCTGGCAGCCAGCGTCCTGCGGTTTCTCGTGGGGACGGGAGCCTATCTGCTGGCCTGGCGGGCAGCCCCGTCAGATCCGCTGCCTCTGCTGAACTCGTGGCTGTTGACCACCGACGCCACCCAATACCATGTCCTGGCGCAGAGGATTGCGGACTTTTGGGCAGGCCAAAGCGCCACTCTGTCCCTGGGTCTGCCCGACAAGTTCCTAGGCTATCCCGTAATCCTGGGCATGGTGTATTTTCTGCTGGGGCCTCACCCGTTGTGGGGGCTCCTGCTCAACAGCCTGGCCTTCCTGGCCATGGGTTTGTTGGCCCGTCGTCTGGCCCTGCGCCTTGGTCGCCCCCCTGCGGCGGCTCTCGCCCTGGCCCTGTTGGTGGCGCTGTGGCCAGTTAGCCTATCCTATTCTTCCGCGCTGCTCAAGGACAGCCTAAACTTACTGGCGGTGTTTCTCCTGCTTGCCACCTTTGCCGACCTGCTCACTCCGGACGGGAGGGAGGGGAATATGGTGGCTAGCTGGGCGGGCCTGGGCCTGCTTTTGGGGGCCTATGGCATCGTGGTGCTCCGGCCGGAGTGTGCGCCGGTAGTGGCTTTTGTGACCCTGAGCGCGATAGCATGGAGCGCGTTAGGGGGGCTGCCCCGCTGGTGGGAACGGACCTGGCGTCCTATGGCGGCGGGCCTCCTGGTGGCGGCGGGCATATTCCTGGGGATCAACTACTCGCCCGTGCGCCTGCTGCCCGCGCACCCCTTGGCCGCGCCGGCCCCACCTAGCAGGGCTGCAGCAGCGCCGGCCATCCAGGTCATGAGAGCAGCCTCCCTGGCCTGGCCGTCGCAGCTGACCCAGCGGGTCAGGGCCGGCCTGGACGATCTTTGGCACCGGCGCTGGGAGTACGCCACATCCGGGGGGGTCAGCCTGCTGCCCGAGGCCTATTTGCTTCCGGACAAGCCCAAGGTCTGGGCCACAATCCTGGGCGCGAGCCTGCGCAACCTATTGCTATATCCCTTGCCCTGGCAACGTTGGCCCAGCGGCGGAGACAGGGTGCTCATCAGTCTGGCGATAACGGCGCAGAGTCTGTTGTGGTACGCCCTGCTGCCCGGGCTGGCCTGGGGCCTTGTCGAGGCCTTGCGCAGCAGGTCCACCGCCGGCCCGCCCGTGTTGCTGTGGGTGGCCGTGGTGGGGCCACTGCTGGCGCTGATGATCGTCAACCTGGGCACGCTATACCGCATACGCGATTTGGCTCTGCTCCCCTCCCTGCTGCTTTTCTCCAGTGCCCCCTACCGGTGGCTCTGGGACAAACTGCTGTCGTCAAGTGGCCCCCCGAGAGGCTCACCAACTGGATAAGCAAGATCGGTCAAGCCACGGCTCAGCTGGCCCAGGAGATCTTGAGCCGGCGGGCGCATCCCCAGCAGGGCTTCCGGGCCTGTCTGGGCCTGGTCTCCCTGGCCAAGAAACTCGGTGAGGCGCGGGTGGAGGCCGCCTGTTTAAGAGCCTTGGCCTACGGCGCCTTCAGCTGCAAGAGCGTGGCGCGCATCATCGACAAGGAATTGGACAAGGCGCCTTTGCCGTTACTGATCCCTGAATCTGGTCCCATCCTCCATCCCAACATCCGAGGAGCCAGCTACTTCCTGACCGGAGTGGGAGGTGGCCATGCTGATTAACAGGTTGTTGAAGAATTCGACATTGCGTTCTTCCTTGGGCACCAACCCGATGGTTTCAAGTCAATGAGTGTTCCTTTTGGGATGGAATTCAGACCAGGAGCCAGGGGCGCCGAGGCCTGTGGGGCCTCGGCTTGGCCACTAATCCGATACCGGGGCCTCCAGGAGCCTTGCCATACTCAAGAGGTTGTAGGCCGCTCCCACCAGGTAGGCGGCCAGCTGTGTTTTGGCCTGCCCACGGTAGCGGGTTCTCCGAAAGTTGGCCGTCGTCTTGACCCAGCCAAATATCTCCTCGATTTTCTTACGCGCCCTCTGGCTCAGAGAGTAGCCGGCGTGCCTGGTGGTGCGCCGATCAATGGCGGATCCGCCTTTGCGGGTGGTGTTCTGGGCTACATGAGGGGTGACCGTGAGCAAGCGGCACAGGGCCACAAACTTGTGGGTGTCATAGGCCTTGTCCCCCGCCAGGGTCAATCGTTTGGAACCGGGCAAGCTTTGTTCCAGTATCTCCACCGCTGCATAGCGCTCGGCGCTGGGATTGGCCTCGGTGACGCGGAAGGCCACCAGCAGACCGTTGCGGTTCTCCATCAGGGCATTGAGGGAATAGGGCAGCCTGGCCTTGTCTCCCTCGGACTTGCGCATGAGCCTGGCCTCGGGATCGGTGGTGGACTGATGGGTGCGGTTGCTGCGCTTCTCACCGCGAAAGTCCACGCTGGGATTGCCTGGATCGTCAGGCGGTGTGCGGTCGCCAGGACTTTCACC
>JAJZPI010000071.1 GCA_021811275.1 Deltaproteobacteria bacterium | reverse complement strand
GCAGGAGTCCTACAACCGCGAAGTGCCCAAGGCCTCGGGCGAGGCCCAGCGCATGATAACCGAGGCCGAGGGCTACGCCACCGAGCAGGTGAACCGGGCCCAGGGCGAGGCCAACCGCTTCAACCAGGTGCTGGCCTCCTACCGCCAGGCCAAGGACGTCACCCAGCGCCGGCTCTACCTGGACGCCATGGCCAAGGTGGTCGCGGGCGCCGGACGGCTCTACGTGGTCGACGAGAGCGTCAAGGGGCTCCTGCCCTTGTTGAACATGACCGGCTCCGCGCCCAAGCCCAAGGAGGTGAAGCCGTGAAGGGTCTGCGCCTGATAGGTCCCCTGGTGGTGGCCCTGGCGCTGGTGGCCATGGGCAGCTTCTTCACGGTGCGCGAGGGCCAGCAGGCCCTGGTGACCCAGTTCGGCAAGCCGGTGGGCGGCCCCTACCCCCAGGCCGGCCTGTACTTCAAGATTCCGCTCATCCAGGAGGTGCACATCTTTGACAAGCGCCTCCTGAAGTGGGACGGCAAGCCCAACGAGATACCCACCCGCGACAAGAAGTACATCTGGGTCGACTCCACGGCCCGCTGGCGCATCACCGACCCCTTGCGCTTTTTGCAAACCGTGGGCAACGAGACCGCGGCCAACAGCCGTCTGGACGACATCATCGACTCGGTGGTGCGCGACATGGTTTCGGGCAACCTCCTGGTGGAGCTGGTGCGCTCCTCGGACTGGGACCCCAGCGCGCCCAAGGGGCTGGGCGAGGGCGAGCCAGGTAGCAGCACCTATGGGCCGCTGACCCCCTTCGGCGATGCCTCCACCGAGCCTCCGGACGTCAAACACGGCCGGCAGATCATCACCCGCACCATGCTCTCGGAGGCGGCCAAGCTTACCCCCGAGTACGGCATCGAGCTGGTGGACGTCCAGATCAAGCGCATCAACTACGTGGAAAGCGTGCAGAAGCGGGTCTTCGAACGCATGATAAGCGAGCGCAAGCGCATCGCCAGCCAGTACCGTTCCGAGGGCGAGGGCGAGAAGAACCGCATCCTGGGCACCATGGAAAAGGACTTGGCCGGCATACGCTCCGAGGGCTACAAGAAGGCCCAGGAGATCCGCGGCAGGGCCGACGCCAAGACCACCGCCATCTACGGCCAGGCATTTGGGGCCGACCCGCAATTCTACAGCCTTTTCAAGACCCTGGAGAGCTATGCCGCCATGCCCGAGGGCAAGGCCGAGATGATTCTTTCCACCGACGGGGACTACTTCCGGAACTTGAAAAAGGTCCCCTGATTTGGGTGTGTTGGACTTCGACCACGCCCTGGCCGGCAACCTGCGCGCCGCGCGCAGGGCCTTCGCCCGGCTGGGGGCGGCCATGCACTCCGACCCGGAGCTGGAGCAGACGGGCCGCCGCTGCCGGGGGGAGATCGAGCGCACCTGGGAACTATTCCACGGCCTCGGGGTGGCTGCGGCCTGCGCGGCCTGCGCGGGCAAGCGCCCGGGCGGCTGCTGCTTCCCGGAGGTGGCCCTTAACCACACCCGCGAGCAGCTTCTGGCCAACCTGTTTTTGGGGGCCGAGCTGCCCGACGGCAAGGAGATATACGACTCCTGCCACTTCGTGGGCGGGCGCGGTTGCAAGCTACTGTTGCGGGATTCCTTTTGCGTGAACTACTTCTGCCCCTCGCTGCACACGCTCCTGGGCCCGGCGGCCATGCAGGAGCTTCTGGTGCAGGTGGGACGGGAGGTGCTGGCGGGCCAGGACCTGGAGCGGGCCCTGGCCGCCTGGCTGGCCGCCCGGAGGGAAAGCCTCTAGGTCCTCAAGGCGGTCGCCCGGCGGCCTGGGCGGCTATCATGGGTTCCCGGTTTACGAATTTGCCCGATGGGCTTGACAGCCCGCCGGCCCTTGCGTATATTCACACTTCGTTTCAGATCAAGCTGGAGTATGGTCATGTACGCTGTGATCGCCACTGGCGGTAAGCAATACAAGGTAGAGCCGGGCCAGTTGCTGCGCCTGGAGAAGCTCCCCGGCGAGGTCGGGGCCAAGATCGAGATCAAGCCCGTGCTCATGGTGGGCGGCGAGGGCGAGCCCAAGATCGGACGGCCCTTCCTGGAAGGCAACGTCGCCGCCGTGATCGAGGAGCAGGGCAAGGCTCGCAAGGTCTTGGTTTTCAAGAAAAAGAGGCGCAAGGGCTACCGGGTGAAGCGCGGCCATCGCCAGCATTTCACCGCCGTGCGCATCGAGGCCATCAACGTCTAGGCCGGCTTAAGGAGGCACACCATGGCGCATAAGAAAGCAGGCGGCTCCTCAAGAAACGGCCGCGATTCCGGCGGGCAGAGACTGGGCATCAAACGCGGCGAGGGCTATGAGGTCCTGGCCGGCAACATCCTGGTCCGCCAGCATGGCACCAAGTTCCACCCCGGCCTCAACGTGGGCATGGGCCGCGACTACACGCTCTTCGCCAAAGTGGCCGGCAAGGTCAAGTTCGAGCGCTGGGGCAAGGACAAAAAGAGAATCAGCGTTTACCCGGCCTAGTTCAAGGGCCAGGCATGTGGACGGCCTCCGGGGCGCTGGTCGCGCCGGGGCCGTCTTGCATTTGAACCCCTCAAAAGGCCGCGCCAATTGCGTTTCGTCGATGAAGCCATAATCGAGGTTGCCTCCGGCGACGGCGGACGCGGGTGCGTGAGTTTCATGCGCACCAAGTACGAGCCCCGGGGCGGCCCCGACGGCGGCGACGGCGGCCGGGGGGGGCATGTCACCTTAAAGGCCAGCGCCCAGGTGGCCACCCTGGCCGACCACAGCTACCTGCGCCATTTCCGGGGCGGCCGGGGCTGGCACGGCCAGGGCGCCAACAAGACCGGGGCCGGCGGCGAGGACAAGCTGGTCATCGTGCCCCTGGGCACGGCGGTCTACGACCAGGAGACCGGGGAGTTCCTGGCCGACCTGACCGAGGAGGGCCAGGAATTCATCGCCGTCAAAGGTGGCCGGGGGGGCAAGGGCAACCGCCACTTCGTCTCCTCCACCCACCGCGCCCCCCGCTTCGCCCAGCCCGGCGAGCCTGGGGAGAAGCGCACCCTGCGCCTGGAACTGAAGGTGCTGGCCGACGTGGGGCTCATCGGCCTGCCCAACGCCGGCAAGTCCAGCCTGATCCGCTCCGCCACCGCCGCCCGGCCCAAGGTGGCCGACTACCCCTTCACCACGCTTTCGCCCCACCTGGGGGTGGCCGAGGTGGAGCCGGGCCAGCCCATCACCATCGCCGACATCCCCGGCCTGGTGGCCGGGGCGCACCAGGGCGCGGGACTGGGGCTGAAATTCTTGAAGCACGTCGAACGCACCCGGCTGTTCGTGCACGTCGTGGACATGTCCGCCGAGGACCCCTTGACCGACCTGGAGACCATCCTGGCCGAGATCCGGGCCTACGATCCGAGGCTGTTGGACAAGGCCGGGCTGGTGGCGGCCAACAAGCTCGATCGGCCGGCCACCCTGGACAAGATGGACGATTTCAGGCAAAAGGTGGAGAGCATGGGGCTTACGGTCTTCGGCGTGAGCGCCGTCAGCGGCCAGGGCGTGGACGAACTCATGCGGGCCATCTCCGAGCGCCTGGGGGGGGCGGACGACGGGCCTGAGCCGGAACCAACAGAGTAGGATGCAGACTTGGAGCGCGCGGAACTCATAGCCAACTGCCGGCGACTGGTGGTCAAGGTGGGCTCGGCGGTGCTCACGGGCCCCACGGGCCTGGACCGCCGCCGGGTGGAGTTCCTGGCCGGCCAGGTGGCCCGTCTGGCCGAAGGCGGGCGCCAGGTCCTCCTGGTCTCTTCCGGGGCGGTGGCCACGGGCCGGTCCAAGATGGGCCTCATGGGCGCGGCGCTGACCATACCCCAGAAGCAGGCCGCCGCGGCCATGGGCCAGGCCGGGCTTATGCAGGCCTACGAGGAGGCCTTCGAGGCCCACGGCAAGAAGGCCGCCCAGGTGCTTTTGACCGCCGACGACCTGCGCCACCGCACCCGCTACGAGAACGCCCGCAACACCCTGGACCAACTCCTGGACTGGGGGGCGATCCCGGTGGTCAACGAGAACGACACCGTGGCGGTGGACGAGATCAAGCTGGGCGACAACGACAACTTGGCGGCCATGCTCACCAACCTGCTGGGCGCCGAACTGTTGATCATCCTGACCAACGTGGAGGGCGTCCTGGACGCCGACCCCCGCCAAAACCCCGCGGCCAGGCGCATCCCGGTGGTGGACCGGGTCGAGGCCGGCCTCCTCACCGCCGCCAGCGGCCAGCCCGGGGCGGTGGGCCTGGGCGGCATCCTGAGCAAGGTACGCTCGGCCGACAAGGTGGCGCGCTGCGGGGCCCACACCATCGTGGCCGACGGCCGGATGGACGACGTGCTCGACCGCCTGAGAGCTGGCGAGGACTTGGGCACCCTCTTTTTGCCCCGGCCCAGCCGCCTGACCAGCCGCAAGCACTGGATCGCCTTCACAGCCGCCCAGGGCGGCGAGGTCGTGGTGGACGAGGGCGCGGTGCGGCCGCTCACCGAAGGCGGCAAGAGCCTTCTGGCCGCCGGGGTGATCGAGGTGCGCGGGCGCTTCGCCGCCGGCCAGGCTGTCAAGGTGCTGGGGCCGGGCGAGGCCATCCTGGGGGTGGGGCTCAGCAACTACTCCAGCGAGGAGATGGACCAGGTCAAGGGCCTGCACAGCGATCAAATCTCCGTCGCCCTGGGGCGCGAGGACCACCCCGAGGCCATCCACCGCGACAACCTGGTGGTCTTCGGCCTGGATGAAGAGGAGGAGGTGGCATGTCTGCTGAGAAACTAGCGCGCGGGGACCAGGATCGCCGCCGGCCATGCCGCTTCAGGGAAACCCCCATCCACCAGGCTAGGCCCCAGCATGATGGGATGAAAACTGGGCAGGGGAGGATGTGCTGATGAGCGAAATCGCCGCCAAAGCCACACGCTCCGTATCTCAGCAACTCATCGGCGAGATGTGCCTGGCCGCGCGCGGGGCGGCCCGTCAGCTGGCCGTGGCCGGCCGGGCGCTCAAGGACCAGGCGCTGACGCTCATGGCCCAGGCCGTCATGGATCAAGCCCCGGCCTTGAAGGCGGCCAACGCCGTGGACCTTGAGGCGGCCCGGGCCGCGGGGCTCACCAGCGCCATGCTCGACCGCCTTACCCTGGACGACAAGACCATTGCCTCCATGGCCGAGGGCCTCAAGGAAGTGGCCGCCCTGCCCGACCCGGTGGGCGAGGTGCCCGGCATGTGGCGCAGGCCCAACGGCCTCCTGGTGGGCCGCATGCGCATACCCCTGGGGGTCATCGGGTTCATCTACGAGTCCCGGCCCAACGTGACCCTGGACGCGGCCGGGCTTTGCCTGAAAAGCGGCAACGCCGTGGTGCTCAAGGGCGGCAAGGAGGCCCTCAACTCCAACTTGGCTCTGGCGGGGATCGTGGGCCAGGCGCTCACCGCCGCCGGACTGCCCGCGGCGGCGGTGCAGGTGATCCCCACCACCGACCGAGCGGCCACCCTGGCGCTCTTGGGCATGGACGAGCTGGTGGACGTGATCATCCCCCGAGGCGGCGAGGGTCTCATCCGCTTCGTGGCCGCCAACTCCCGTATCCCCGTGCTCAAGCACTACAAGGGCGTCTGCCATGTCTACGTGGACAAGGGCGCGGACCTTGCCATGGCCGTGGACATCTGCGTCAACGCCAAGTGCCAGCGCCCCGGCGTGTGCAACGCCATGGAGACGCTCTTGGTGCACGAGGGCGAGGCGGCGGCCTTCCTGCCCAAGGTGGCCCAGGCCCTGCTTGCGCGCGGAGTGGAGATCAGGGGCTGCCCGGCCACCCGGGCGCTGGTGCCCCAGGCCGTGCCCGCCAGCGAGGAAGATTGGCCGGCGGAGTTCCTGGAGCTGATCCTGGCGGTGAAGGTCGTGCCCGGCATGGACGAGGCTTTGGACCACATCGCCGCCTACGGCTCGCTGCACACCGAGGCCATCGTGACCAGGGACCACGGCCGGGCCATGCGCTTCATAAACGCCGTGGACGCCTCGGTGGTACTGGTCAACGCCTCCACCCGCTTCAACGACGGCGGCCAGCTGGGGCTGGGCGCGGAGATCGGCATCAGCACCAGCAAGCTGCACGCCTTCGGGCCCATGGGGCTGACCGAGCTGACCACCACCAAGTTCATCGTCTTCGGCGAGGGGCAGGTCAGGGTCTGATGTCTTCCACCCTGGCCATCTACGGCGGGACCTTCGACCCGGTGCACCTGGGCCACCTGCGCGCCGCCCTGGAGGTGGCCGAGGAACTGGACCTGGACAAGGTCTACTTCATGCCCTGCGCCGAGCCGCCCTTCCGCAAGGACGTGCGGGCCACGGCCGCCGAGCGCCTGGAGATGGTGCGCCTGGCCATAGCGGGCAACCCCCGCTTCGACATCAGCGACCTGGAGATACGCCGGGGCGGCAAGAGCTACGCCGTGGAGAGTCTGGAAGAACTCAAGCGTGAGCAGCCGGCCAGCCGGCTCTGCTTCCTGGTGGGGGCCGACGCCTTCTTCTCCATCCACTCCTGGTATCAGCCGATGAAGCTCTTCGAGCTGGCCGATTTCGCGGTCATGACCCGGCCCGGAGCGCCGGGACGCGACATCGCCGAGTATCTGGAGCGCTACCTGGACCCGGCCTTCGCCCAGGCCGAGGGCGGTTGGGTGAGGCTCCCCGGCGGCCATGGGGCCAGGCGGGTGACCACCACGCTTCTTGACATCAGCAGCACCGACCTGAAGCGCCGAGCCGCCCAAGGGCTCTCGCTCAGCTACCTTGTACCGCCGCCGGTGGAGGAATATATTAAGGCCATGAAGCTTTACGGCTACCAGGGAGCCCGCCGGTGAGCGGCCAATCCCCCACCCCCCGCAAGCGCGCGCGCCCGGCCAAGCCCCGGAACCCGCTGGAACTGGCCAAGCTGGCCGCCGCCGCCGCCCTGGCCAAAAAGGCCCAGGACCTCCTGCTGCTGGAGGTGGGCAGCCTCACCGGCTACGCCGACTACTTCCTCCTGGCCAGCGGGCGCTCCACCCGCCAGGCCACGGCCATCGCCGAACATGTCCAGCAGGTGCTAAAGAAATCCGGGGTGCGGGTATTGGGCGCCGACGGGGTGAAGGAAGGCCGCTGGGCGCTGATCGACTTCGGCGACGTGGTGGTGCATATCTTCCACCAGCCGGTGCGCGAGTTCTACGACCTGGAATCCCTCTGGGCCGATGCTCCCCGTCTGGCCCTCGATGAGGCTGACCTGCCGACCCTGCCCCAAACCGCCTCCGGCGGCGCGGGCGTCTTTACCGAGGACGAGGAATGAGCATGGGCAAAAACAGACCCGTGTCCCTGATAATCCTGGACGGTTGGGGCATCGGCCCCGACGACGAGGGCAACGCCGTGGCCAGGGCGGCCACGCCATACATCGACTCGCTTTTCCGCGACTACCCCCACGGCCAGCTCACCTGCTTCGGCGAGGCCGTGGGCCTGCCCGAGGGCCAGATGGGCAACTCCGAGGTGGGGCACCTCAACCTGGGCGCGGGGCGGGTGGTCTGGCAGGACATCACCCGCATCAACCGCGCCATCCGCCAGGGCGAGCTGGCCGCCAACCCGGCCATCGCCCGCGCCCTGGGCCGGGTCAAGGACGCCGGCTCCACCCTGCACTTCATGGGGCTCATGAGCGACGGCGGCGTGCACTCGCTGCAAACCCACCTTTACGCCCTGGTCAAGGCCGCGGTGGCCGCCGGGGTGGGGCGGGTGGCCATCCACGCCTTCCTGGACGGCCGCGACACCCCGCCCGACTCCGGCGTGGGCTACCTGGAGGAGCTTCAGGACTTTCTGCGCGGCTACCCCCAGGCGCGGGTGGCCACGGTGGCGGGCCGCTTCTGGGCCATGGACCGCGACAAGCGCTGGGACCGCGTGAGCCAGGCCTGGGCCGCCCTGGTGCGCGGCCAGGGCGCCAGGCACGGCGACCCCGTGGCCGCGGTGAAGGAGGCCTACGCCCGCCAGGAGTACGATGAGTTCGTCAAGCCCGTGGTCATCACCAACTCCGGCGCGCCGGTGGCCACGGTTGCCAACGGCGACGCGGTCATCTTCTTCAACTTCCGCGCCGACCGCGCCCGCGAGCTTACCTGGGCCTTCAACCAGCCGGGTTTCAGCGGCTTCGACACCGGCGACCGGCCCCGGCTGGCCGACTACGTCTGCCTGACCCAGTATGACGAGCACCTCGAGGGCGTGCCGGTGGCCTTCCCGCCGCAAGCGCTGACCAACGTCCTGGCCGAGGTCGTCAGCGCCGCCGGCTTGAGGCAGCTGCACATCGCCGAGACCGAAAAATACGCCCACGTCACCTTCTTCTTCAACGGCGGTCGCGAGGAGCCCTTCCCCGGCGAGGACCGGGCGCTCATCCCCTCGCCCAAGGAGGTGGCCACCTATGACCAGAAGCCGGCCATGAGCGCCTTCGAGGTGACCGAGGAGGTGCTCACGCGCATCAAGAGCGGGGTCTACGACTTCATCGTCATGAACTACGCCAACGGCGACATGGTCGGCCACACCGGGGTCATGGCCGCGGCGGTGGCGGCCATCGAGGTCCTGGACAAGTGCCTGGCCCGGGTGATCCCGGCGGTGCTGGAGCGGGGCGGGGTGGTGCTGCTCACCGCCGACCACGGCAACGCCGAGCAGATGATCGACCACGAGCATGGCGGGCCCTACACCGCCCATACCGTCAAGAACCCGGTGCCCATGGTGCTCATCGACGAGCAACAGAAGAGCGCGGCTCTCGAATCCGGCGCGCTCTGCGACGTGGCCCCCACCGTGCTTGAACTCATGGGGCTGACCCCGCCGGCCGATATGACCGGCAAGAGCCTGCTCGGCCCGGCCTCCGGGCGGCGGTAAGGAGCGCCGAGGACGGATTGCGCCTCGCCAGCCCGCCCTACGCCGAGTTTTTCGTATCTTCCGCTACGGCCTCCTACGGGAGCGCGCAAGGCCCGGACGGGTGAGTGCCTCGCCCGACACGCTTTGGGAGCCGGGACGCCCGGCCGCCGTGGGTATTCTTTACCGGCGCGGTATAATAGCCTTCATGAGCGCGCGCGGGCATGACATAGGCGGCCTGGCCCGGCGGCTGACGGCCTTGACCCTCTGCCTGGCCCTGGTCCTGGGGCTCCTGCCCCAGCCCGCGGCCCGGGCCAGCATTACCCTGGAGGAGGAGCGTAAGCTGGGCAAGGAGGCCTTCGAGGAGGCCTTGGGCCAGCTCAAGCTGGTCGACGACCCCGACTGCGTGGCCTATATCCGCGCCGTGGGGGACCGGCTGGTGGCCGAGATCAAGGACAGCCCCTTCACCTACCGCTTCTTCATCGCCGACAGCCCGGAACTCAACGCCTTCGCCATACCCGGCGGCTACATCGTCTTCAACCGGGGCATGATAACCGCCCTGGACAGCGAGGCCGAACTGGCCGGGGTGCTGGCCCACGAGATCAGCCACGTCCAGCTCAGGCACATGGCGGCCCGCATCGAAAAGGCCACCCCCTTGACCGTGGCCACCCTGGCCGGCGCGCTTCTGGGCATCGCCCTGGCCTCCACCGGGGTCGGGGCCCTGGGCTCGGCCATGATGATGGGTTCGATGGCCGGCGGGGTGCAGGCGATGCTCGCCTTCTCGCGCGAGGACGAGGCCCAGGCCGACTACAACGGCTATCAGCTAATGACCGGGCTGGGCTATCCCGGGGCGGAGATGGCCAAAAGCTTCAAGCGCATCTGGGCCCAGGAACGGCTGTTGGGGTCCAACGTGCCCACCTATCTGCGCTCCCACCCCAGCAGCCCCGAGCGCATGGAGCGTATCGAGGACATGGTGCGCCGGCACCCCCGCCCGGTGCGCGCCTATGACAACCAGGAGTTTTTGCGCATCCGCATGCGCCTGAACGCCCTCTACGAGCCGGTCGAGGAAATCTCGCGCCGGTTGCAGGTAAGCCACGCCGAGAACCCGCGCGATCCCCTGCCCCTCTATGGCCTGGC
Organism: Deltaproteobacteria bacterium; assembly: GCA_021811275.1. GTDB lineage: Bacteria > Desulfobacterota > Desulfarculia > Desulfarculales > Desulfarculaceae > JACRDC01. The sequence continues at coordinate 9,841 of JAJZPI010000071.1, read as the reverse complement.
CCTGGCCCGCATACGCCTGGGCCGCTACGACCTGGCCCTGGCCTACCTGGACGCGCTCGGCCGGCTCTGGCCCGAGAACCCCCTGGTCTGGCGCGAACAGGCCAAGTGCCATCTCCTCTCCGGCGAGTACGCCCGCGCCCAGCAGCTTTACGCCCAGACCGTATTCCGCCGGCCCCAGGACCAGGAGGCCCTCTCCGGCCTGGCCCAGACCTATCTGCGCACCGAACAGCTGGAGCAGGCCCGGTTGACCCTGGTGGGCCTGCTCAAGCTCGACCCGGAAAACGACCAGACCCTCTACGACCTGGGGGTGGTGCTGGCCAAGCAGGGCCGGGTGGCCGAGGGCTCGCTCTACCTGGGCCGGGCCTTCCTGCGCCGGGGCAACGAGCGCACCGCCCGTTACCATCTCACCCGCGCCGAGCAGGGTCTGGCCGGCCAGCCCGAGCTTTTGAAGGCGGCCCAGGCCGAGTTGGAAAAGCTGGAGGAAAAAACCCAGGCCAAGGCCAAGCGCCAAGCCGAGGAATCCAGGAAGGAGGAGGAGAGGCGCCGCAAGGAAGAAGAGGACACCCGCCGTTCCGGCCGCCCGCCCTGGGAACTGGGCCGGCCCTGATCTCTTGGCCCGCCTCGACCGGGCCGCCAGCCTCCCCGCGCTCGTCCCCCACCTAGGAGTGTGTCGGAGAAAGCCATCCAAGGCTTTCTCCTCTTGCCGGCCGTCCAGGGCCCGCATAGGAGCTTGTCTAAATGCCATTTAGAGGCCATTGCATGGTCAAATTATGTTTCACGGGGTTATTGTATGGTTTTACAGGCTGTATTTGTGTTTCACCATGCAATGGCCTCAATAAGCGTTCAAGGGATAACCTTGAAAGCCAAGTTGGTATGTGGGCCAAGGCTCACCCCAGCCAACAGTTGGCGGGGGACCCCGGGGAATGGCCCGCCGGATGCGCGAGCATCCGGGAGGCCGGGCAAAACCAACTTGGCATAAGGGTTCCCCGACAGGCTCCTCGCCACGGTTCAACGAAACGTTTCAGTTTTAATAACCGTAAGCGGCCAAAATAGGCAGCCTTGCCGTTTTATGCCGCCAGCATCCCGCCATCTTCTCTCCGTATCAATTTGGCCATATACGGCAATTTTGCCGTATTGTTTCAACTTAAATCCGATAATAGCCCTCCAAACTTATCTCTTGCCGGGGCGCGCAGCGGCCCTAGCCTGCGTTTATAGTTAAACTTATATGAAATTCATTTTAAGCTTGACAAACAGGGCCGGTCGATGGCTAATGGCAAACAGTTGCCATTTCAACCAAGGACAGCCACAAACCGCCCGCGCCGCCGGGTCTTTCCGTGCGCTCCGGACATGCTCCCGGCCCAGCGCCAACCCCGCGGTCACCCCTTTAGCCCAAGGAGAAAGCCATGAACCTGCACCGCCCCAACTCCAACGAGGCCCTGCAAACCAAGAACCGCTCCCGTAGCGTGGCCCCGCAGTCGGGCATCTGCTCCCGCTGCATCGACGGCTGCCGGGGCAACTGCGACATGTTCAACGCCACCTTCCGCAGCCGTGAACTGCTCTACCCCAGCCCCTTCGGCGAGCTTACCGCCGGCGCCGACAAGGACTACCCGGTCGACTACTCCCACCTGAACATCATGGGCTATGCCCTGGGCGCCGAGGGCACCAAGGCCGACCCCGACCACGCCACCTTCCCCTCGGTCAACACCGAGACCAGCTTCGGCGTCAAAAACAAGGTGAAGATGAAGATCCCCATGTTCACCGGCGCCCTGGGCTCCACCGAGATCGCCCGCAAGAACTGGGAGCACTTCGCGGTGGGCGCGGCCATCACCGGCATCAGCCTGGTCTGCGGCGAGAACGTCTGCGGCATCGACCCCAAGCTCCAGCTCGACAAAAAGGGCAAGATCAAGGAATCCCCGGACATGCGCCGCCGGGTGGAGGAGTACCGCCGCTTTCACCAGGGCTACGGCGACATCCTAGTGCAGATGAACGTTGAGGACACCCGCCTGGGCGTGGCCGAGTACGTGGTGGACAAGCTGGGCGTTGAGACCATAGAGCTGAAGTGGGGCCAGGGCGCCAAGTGCATCGGTGGCGAGATCAAGGTCCACTCCCTGGAGCGCGCCCAGGAACTCAAGAAGCGCGGTTACATCGTCACCCCCGACCCGGACAGCAAGGCCGTCCAGGCCGCCTACAAGGACGGAGCCATCAAGGAGTTCGAGCGCCACTCCCGCCTGGGCTTCGTGGACCAGGAGGGCTTCATGAAGGAGGTCGAGCGCCTGCGCAAGCTCGGCTTCAAGCGCGTGACCTTGAAGACCGGCGCCTACCCCATGCGCGAGCTGGCCATGGCCATCCGCTGGTGCTCCGACGCCAAGATCGACCTGCTGACCATCGACGGCGCCCCCGGCGGCACCGGCATGAGCCCCTGGCGCATGATGGCCGAGTGGGGCATTCCCTCCATCTACCTGCACTCCATGGCCTATGAGCTGGCCGACCGCCTGGCCAGCCGCGGCGGCTGGGTGCCGGATCTGGCCTTCGCCGGCGGCTTCTCCAGCGAGGACCACATCTTCAAGGCCCTGTCCCTGGGCGCGCCCTACGTCAAGGCCGTCTGCATGGGTCGCGCGCTCATGATCCCGGGCATGGTGGGCAAGAACATCGCCAAGTGGCTGAAGGGCGAGGACGGCGGTCTGCCCAGCACCGTGTCCAAGTATGGCGCCACCAAAGAAGAGATCTTCGTCTGCTACGAGGACCTGAAGGCCAAGTTCGGCAAGGAGGCCGAAAAGCTTCCCCTGGGCGCGGTGGGCATCTACAGCGCCGGCGAGAAGCTCCGCGTGGGTCTCCAGCAGCTCATGGCCGGCGCCCGCAAATGGCGGGTGGACCTCATGAGCCGCCGCGACCTGGCCAGTCTCACCGAGGAATGCGCCATGGTCACCGGCATCGACTACATCATGGACGCCTACCGCGAGGAGGCCCTGGCCATCATCGACGCCTTCAACCAGGACGTCCCGGTCAAGGCCGCCAAGTAGCCGTTCAGGACAAATAAACAGCCGAGCTCTCGCCCCTCCCCCCGGGGGGCGAGGGCTTTTTTCATGCCCCGGGGCCGGACCTCCCGCTCCAGGCCAGCCCCTGTCCGGACCTGACTGGGCCTTGGCCACAACATGCTATTTCAATTAATCAAATATGTAGAGGTACGTTTCCCGGCCGGGCCGCGGGGCGCTTGGCCTTCCCCCAGGGCTTCTCCCCGATACCACGGCGCCCCTATCCTCTCCCTTACGGCGTGGCCCTTCGGCCCGGCCGGGCAAAAAACCTCCCGCACGCCTTGGCAAAGGTTTTCCGCTTGGGTTATTCTGGGATCGTCAAACGGCGGAAGGGGCTGGCACCGCACCTCCGTCCGCAAGGCAAAAACCGCCGACGATCCTTTCTCGGATTTCCGGGACAAGACCATCCTGGCGGGGGGAAAGGCGGAAACCGGTTTCGCCTCAAGGGCCGGCCTCCGCCGGCGCGCCCAACCTTCAACAGGGACAGCCAGTCATGAATGCCCTCACCCTGGTCTTCGCATCCTTGTGCATCTTCGCCATCGCCTACCGCTTCTACGGCTTGTTCCTGGCCAGCAAGGTTCTCGGTCTAAAGACCGACCGCCACACCCCCGCCGTGAAAATGGCTGACGGCGTGGACTACGTGGCTACCAACAAATTCGTCCTGTTCGGCCATCACTTCGCCGCCATCGCCGCGGCCGGACCCCTGCTGGGCCCGGTGCTGGCCGCCCAATTCGGCTACCTGCCCGGCACGCTCTGGATCATCGTGGGCTGCGTGCTGGCCGGGGCGGTGCACGACATGGTCGTGCTCTTCGCCTCGGTGCGCCACAAGGGCCACAGCCTGGCCAAGATCGCCGAAACAGAGATCGGCAAGGCGGTGGGCGCCGTGGCCTCCTTTGCCGTGCTGTTCATCCTGATCCTGACCCTGGCCGGGCTGGCCATCGCGGTGGTCAACGCCATGCACGACAGCGCCTGGGGCACCTTCACCGTCTTCGCCACCATCCCCATCGCGCTGGTTATGGGCCTGTACCTGCACGTCTGGCGCGACGGCGACGTGAAGGGCGCCAGCCTCATCGGCGTGGTGCTGCTGTTCCTCGCCGTGCTCGCCGGTCCCCACGTGGTGGCCAACCCCACCCTGAAGTCCGTGTTCACCCTGAGCAAGCATCAGATTTCCATCTTCATCCCGATCTACGGCTTCGTGGCCTCGGCGCTGCCGGTCTGGCTCCTGCTCTGTCCCCGCGACTATCTTTCCACCTATCTGAAGATCGGCACCATCACCATGCTGGCCGGCGGCATCATTTTCGTGCATCCCGACCTGCTCATGGAGCCGGTGACCAAGTTCACGGCCGGCGGCGGCCCCATCATCCCCGGCGCGGTTTTCCCCTTCGTATTCATAACCATCGCCTGCGGGGCCATCAGCGGCTTCCACGCCATCATCGGCACCGGGACCACCCCCAAGATGATAAGCAACGAGAGCGACATCCTATTCGTGGGTTACGGGGCCATGCTGGTGGAAGGCTTCGTGGCCATCATGGCCCTGATCGCCGCCTGCGTGCTGGTGCCGGCCGACTACTTCGCCATCAACTCGGCGCCGGCGGTGTTCGCCAAGCTGGGCATGTCGCCGGTAAACCTGCCCGAGCTGGCCAGGGCCGTGGAGGAAAACATCCAGGGCCGGCCCGGCGGGGCGGTCTCCCTGGCCGTGGGCATGGCCTTCATCTTCTCCTCGGTGCCCTTCATGAAGCACCTCATGGCCTACTGGTATCATTTCGCCATCATGTTCGAGGCGGTTTTCATCCTCACCGCCGTAGATACCGGCACCCGGGTGGGCCGCTTCTTCCTGCAGGAGATGATCGGCAAGGTGGTCCCCAAATTCCATGAGAAGCGCTGGTGGCCCGGTATCATCATCACCAGCGCGCTGTTCACGCTCTGCTGGGGCTACCTGGTCTATACCGGCGACATCACCACCATCTGGCCTCTCTTCGGCATGAGCAATCAGCTCCTGGCCAGCAGCGGGCTCGTCATAGGCACCACCATGATCATCCGCATGAACAAAGCCAAGTACGCCTGGATGACAGCGGTGCCGGGCATCGCCCTGGCGGTGGCGACCATGATCGCCGGCTATCTGAACATCACCACCAATTACCTGCCCAAGGGCAACTACCTTCTGGTCACCCTGTCCATCGTCATCATGATCCTGATGGTGATCGTCTTCGTGGGAGCCTTCCGGCGCTGGGCCGAGCTTCTGCGCCTGAAGACGACGGTAGCGGACCCCTATGGCGAGGCGGTGCTGGAGGTGGTGCCGGAGTAGCACCCGGCCCCTGGTTGGCCTTATGATAGAGGCAAACTCGGCTTTCGCCCCAGCCACGCCCCAAGGCGGTTACGGAGGTAGCCATGACCGTGCAGCTTCAACCCTGGATCTGCCCCAAATGCCAGACCGACAACGATCCTGACTTCACCCATTGCCGGAAATGCGCCACGGCCAACCCGGCCAACCTGAAGGCGGGAGAGAACATCTGCGCCGACTGCGGCCATGCGCACGACAAGGCCTGCTGCCCCAGCTGCAACAGCCCGGAGTTCCTCCAGCTGTAGCCCCGCCCCGGACGAGGAAGGGCTGGAGCTCCAGACCTGGCTCCAGCCCTTTTTGCCTGCCTTCCGGGAGGGTTGGCCTTCTCTCTTATAACAAGTTGCATTCAAAGCCATGGACGGCTTTGAATGCAACTTGGCATTAGTTATGAGCAGAGCTTAATAAAAAACCGCTAATCGGCGAAGACATTGACCGTCAGCGCCACCAGGCGACCGGCGCGCAGACAGGGCACGCCCTCCAGGACGGCCTCCAGGGTGCTGCCGTCGGCCTTGAGCAGAGTGTGGTTCCAGGCCTTTTCGCAGTCGCCGCCCAGCCAGCGCTTGAGCTGCCTGGCCGCCTGCTCCCGCTCCTCCGGCACCACCAGATCCACGAAGTCGAGGATTTTTGGCGGTTCATCCAAGCGATAGCCCAAAAAACGCAGGGCGTGCACGTTGTAGGCGGGCACCCGTCCCCGGTCATCCACTTCAAATGCGGTGTAGGGGATCTCTTCCTGGGTAGGACGGATCATGGCGGAGGCCTTTCTCCGGGCCTAGCCCGGGGCGGTGGCCACGAGGCCTGGCCAGGGCTGCCCCTCGGGCGTGGGAAGGGCATCCCAATAAGCCAAACTAATAAACAAAATTATTTAAGCAAACCTTAACAACGAAAGGCAAGCGCTTTATCCGTTCGACCCCGGCCGCGCCCAATGGCCACGGCTTGTGCTAACCTGAAACTGTGAACTCCCTCTTGGGGGCGCACATGGCCGTCGACTACAGCGAAATGCGCATCGGGCCGCCGCGCGAGGTATTTGAAAACCTTGCCCACCGCCTGGGCGAGCTGAATTTCAACTCGGCCAACATGAAATTGGGGGTCAGCGACAGCCCCTGCCAGGCCCACGGCGCGCAGGGCGGCGAGCGGGTCTGGCCGGTAATGAAGATGCTCTACCTCACCCACTCCCCGATCCAGGCCCGGGAAATGGCCGATCTGCTGCGGGCCTGGGACGCCAAGCTCTTTCTGGACCTGGAATGGGACGCCGAGGAGGAAGCCGACGGCCTGGGGCGCGGCGGCGCCGGTGCACACCCCCGCCGCCAGCGCGGCCGCCACGCCCCCGGCCGCCACTCCGCCAGCTTCTACGCCTTCGCCCTCATCCGCTGACGCCCCGCGGCGGCTGGCGTCCTCGCCGCCGGCGGTGTAATAAAAAACCCAGCGCCCCCCGCCGGCGGGGCGCAAATCCGAAGTTGGCCGGCCCATCGGAAACCGAGGTGAACGCCATGGAAACCTGTTTTCACCCCCGCCTGGAATTGATCGCCCCCGAGGAACTCGCGGCCTTGCAACTCAAGCGCCTACGCGCCAGCGTGCGCCGGGCCGCGGCCTCCCCCCATTACCGCGAGACCTTCGCCGCCCTGGGCCTCAAGCCGGGGAGCATCAAGACCCTGGACGATGTCAAGCGCCTGCCCTTCACCACCAAGGCCGACCTGCGCGCGGGCTTTCCCAACGGCTTCCTGGCGGTGGACCGCCGCCAGGCCGTGCGCCTGCACGCCTCCTCCGGCACCACGGGCGCCCCCACTGCGGTCTATCATTCCCAGGCCGACCTGCGCTCCTGGACTGGGCTCTGCGCCCGCTCGCTTTTCATGATCGGCTTACGGCCCGAGGATGTCTTCCAGAACATGGTGGGCTATGGCCTCTTCACCGGCGGCCTGGGCCTGCACTACGGGGCCGAGGCCCTGGGGGCCCTGGTCATCCCGGCCGGAGTGGGCAACAGCCGCCGCCAGGTCGCCCTCATGCGCCAGTTCGGCAGCACCGCCCTGCACATGATCCCCAGCTACGCCTTGAAGCTTCAGGAAACTTTCCGGGACATGGGCCTGGACCCCCGGCGGCACACCAGCCTGCGCTTGGCCGTGCTGGGTGCCGAACCCCACAGCGAGCTGACCCGACGGCGGGTGGAGGAAATCTACGGCCTCAAGGCCTTCAACTCCTACGGGCTGTCGGAGCTCAACGGCCCCGGGGTGGCCATGGAGTGCCCGCGCCAGGAGGGCATGCACCTCTGGGAGGACGCCTTCTTGCTGGAGATCGTGAACCCCGCAACCCTCGAACCCGTGGCCGAGGGCGAGACCGGCGAAGTCGTGCTCACCACGCTCGTCCGCCAGGCCATGCCGCTGATCCGCTACCGCACGCGCGACCTGGCCAGCATCCTGCCCGGGCCCTGCCCCTGCGGCCGCCCCCACCGCCGCCTGAGCCGCATCGAGGGCCGCAGCGACGACATGTTCATCATCAAGGGGGTCAACGTCTTCCCCATGCAGGTGGAAGCGGTGCTCATGGCAGAGCCGGAGGTGGGCGGCAACTATCTAATCGAGCTTACCCGCGAGGGGAGCGAGGAGGTCATGACCGTGCGGGCGGAGGTGGCCGAGCAAGCCCGGCGGATGGACGCCGGGAAGATGGCCGGGCTGCGCAAGCGCCTTTGCGCGGCCCTCAAGGCCGAAATCCTGCTCACCCCCCGGGTGGAGTTGGCCGCGCCGGACTCCCTGCCCTCCGGGCCGGGCAAGGCCCAGCGGGTGGACGACCGTCGCCGAGGGGGCGAATAAAGGACCCCGCCCGGGGGCGGGGCCGCAGCATCGCAAAAAATCGAGGCTAGTCCAGGGGAACCAGGCGCCAAGCGGTGGATTTGCCGCGGGGTTTTTCCAGGGAGTAGGAAGCCCCGGTCTTGGAGCCGGTCAGCTCCGAGAAATCGGTGATGGTCAAACGCCCCGTGGAGGTGACCTCGTAGCCCTTGGGCTTGGAAGGCGCCTTCTTGCGGCTGGCCTGCTTCAACTGGCCTGATTCCACCATGGCCATCTTTAGCTGCTGGGCGAACTCGGCCGAACTCATGTTCTTGCTGGCCCCGCCCAATTTCTCGCGAATCTCCTGTTCGGCAAGACCATCTTGCACCATTTTCAGGAGTTTTTTCCTGTCCTCCTTGGTCCACTTGGAACGCTTGGCCATTATCAATCTCCCTCTATTATGAAGTTGGTTTTTGCAAGTATTGACCTTCAATTTACATTAGCCACGGTACAACGGCAACTCAAAAATATTTTGTCTGGAAACTTTGTTTTGGGCCGTCGATATTTATTTCGCGGATCCATCCAACAGTCAACATCAGCCTGGTTTAACCAAATCTTGCATTATGGCGCTGGTCGCTATCCAATATTTCCGATCAAGCATCTATATGAGACGCATTTTTGATCTGTCTGCTTAATTAAAAAGGATGTGACTTGCTTCCAGACCGCCGTGGTTTTCAATGTTTCGGAGGATGAGGCCGTCCTGTCACGCGCCACGGGAAAAGTCCCGTCCGGCGGTACATTCTCCGGGCCGGACGGACTTTCACGCCTTGCCCGCCATCGACTCTGCCCCAGACATCAAGCTGTAATCACTAATAATATTTCAACAAGCAGTCTCGGCACGGCTTTTGAATGCTTAATGTCAAAGAGACGCGACCTCGAACCACGCATCATGGGATAGTTGCAGAATGGAAATCGTATGCTACCTGCCGGTCTCTCCATATTGCACCGAAATATTGCAGAGACTTCGTCTCTCCCTACCCTTCACCGCTCTCGAAACCTTCGAATCCCTGGCGCCGTTTCTCAGGCGACTGCTCAGGCCCAGCCGCCTGGATACCTGCCTGCTCATAATCCCGGCCGACCACACCGACCTTGATTGCCTCTTGGACAATGTAGAGCTTTTGCGCGACATGCCTCTGGTACTGGTGGCCCCCGACCCATTCAGTCAGACCCTGGCCAAGTCGCACCGGCTGAGGCCGCGTTTTCTCACTGACCGTGATGCCGACCCCGAGGAAGTCGTGAGCGTGCTTTACCGCATCCAGGAAAGATTGAAGCGTGAAAACTCCCCCGGGGAAGAGCCAAAGGGATCAGAAGGCTCCCCGCGCCTGGATCGTCCAAACCTGCTCCCTCACAACTAACCGCGACGGGGCCTTCATCAAGACCGGAGACGCCATCGCCCCCGGCCGCCTTGCCGCGCCATCCCCCAAAAAGCCGGTTTAATTCAACCCCTCCCCCACTCCTAGCCTTCACCCGCCGGCCTCGTTAGACCTTTCCAGCCTAAAAGCTTTGTGCCAAACTTGTAACAAGCCTTCGCGGGAGGAAATCGTCTTGCTGCCACCGGACGCCCCTCTGCTGCGCTCCCTTATCTTCGTGGCGGGCTTGGCGATATTTCTGGCGCTCGAATTGCTGATCCCCTATCGCCCCAATACCGTGAGCAA
>JAJZPI010000070.1 GCA_021811275.1 Deltaproteobacteria bacterium | reverse complement strand
CTACCGGGTCTGGCAAAAGGGCGAGCTGATCGAGGAACCCCTGGATATTAGCCCTTGGTGGCGTGACGACCTGGTGAGCTTCTTCCTGGGCTGCTCATTCGGCTTCGATGCGGCCCTGCAAAAGGCCGGCCTGCCCGTGCGCCATCTGGAACGTGGCAGCAACGTGCCCATGTTCAAAACCACCCGCCCCAACGTGCGGGCCGGGCGGTTGGGCGGGCCGTTGGTGGTTTCCATGCGCCCCATGTCTCCGGTGCAGGCCAGGCTTGCGGTGGAGGTCTCGGGGCGCTTCGAGAAGTCTCATGGCGCGCCGGTGCAGGTGGGCGACCCGGAAGCCCTTGGCATCCAGGATCTCGCGCGGCCCGACTTCGGCGATGCCGTGGAAATCAAGCCCGGGGAGATCCCGGTCTTCTGGGCCTGCGGGGTGACCCCTCAGGCGGCGGTCATGGAGGCCAGGCCCGACCTGGCCATAACCCATGCCCCCGGCCACATGTTCATCACCGACCTCAAGGCCGACCAGGCCTAGGGGCGCGCAAGGTTAAAAAGACAGGTTCCGCCTTTTTCAACCAAAGCAAATCGGCAGGGAGGAATCGCATGCGTAAACTGGCTGGGATCCTTGCGGCGGCCTTCCTGGCCGCCCTGTTGGCGGCCGGGATGGTTCAGGCGGCCGACAAAGTGGTCAAGATCGGAGTCATCTACCCCCTGACCGGCGGCGCCGCGGCCGAGGGCCGCGAGCTGCGGGCCGGGGCCGAGCTGGCGCTGGAGATCGCCAACAAACTCACGCCCGGCGTGGACATGGAAATGGCCAAGAACGCCGGCATAAAGTCCCTGGGCGGGGCCAAGGTCGAGCTGATCTTCAAGGACCACCAGGGCAACCCCCAGCTGGGCGCCGACTTGGCCAAGAAGCTCATCGAGGACGACAAGGTCGTGGGTATTCTGGGCTGCTACCACAGCGCCGTCACCAAGACCGTCGCTGCGGTTTGCGAGCGCTTCGGGGTGCCCATGATCAACGACTCCTCCACCAGCCCGGCCCTGACCAAGGCCGGCTACAAGTGGTTCTGGCGCACCACGCCCCATGACGCCCAGTTCACAAGGGACCTCTTCGAGTTCCTGAAGGGCCTTACCGAGGGCAAGGCCAAGGGCGTGGCCGCGGTGCCCAAGGCCGATCTGGCCACCCTGGCAAGCGCCTGCGAAAAGACCGAGTGGGGCACCAACGTCGACGACCAGATCAAGAGCTACGCCAAGGAGTATGGCTTCAACGTGGCCAGCAGCATCCTCTACGCCGCCAAGTCCCCGGACGTCTCGGCCGAGGTGCAGTCCATGATCGCGGCCAAGCCGGGGGCCATGCTCTTCGCCTCCTACACCTCCGACGCCATCCTGCTCATGAAGACCCTGCAGTCCATGAAGGCCGCGCCCAAGCTGCTTTGGGGCCAGGATGCCGGCTTCGAGGCGCCCGAGTTCGTCACCACCCTGGGCGACGCGTCCAACGGCGTGCTCACCCGCACCGTCTTCACCCCTCAGGTGGCCCAGGTCAAGAAGGTGGCCGGCCAGGTGAACGAGCTTTACAAGAAGAAGGTCGGCCACGACCTTTCCGGCGCCAGCGCCCGGGCCTTCACCGGCCTGCAGGCATGGATCTACGTTTTGGAGAAGGCCGGATCGGTCAAGCCCCAGGCCATCCAGGCCGCCTGCAACAGCATACACATACCCGGCGAACAGCTGGTGGTGCCCTGGTTTGGCATAAAGTTCGCCACCACCGGCGAGGACATCGGTCAGAACGTGCTGGGCTCGGGCATGATCGGCCAGTACCAGAAGCAGGGCGACAAAATCACCCTGGAGATCGCCTATCCCTTCGAGCTGGCCACCGCCAACTTGATCTATCCTCTGAAGGGCTTCTGATAAACCCCTGCCCGGGGGAAGGGCAAGCTCCCTTCCCCCGGGATTCTTGCGAAGGATCCGCGGACAGGCCATGGAAACCCTTCTGATCGAACTGCTCAAGTCCCTGGTGTCGGGGCTGTTGATGGGCATGGTCTTTGCCCTGGTGGCCCTGGGGCTGACCATCATCTTCGGGGTCATGGACATCGTCAACTTCGCCCACGGCGAGTTCCTGATGTTCGGGATGTACACCACGCTTCTGGTGAGCCCGCTCATGGGCGTAGACCCGCTCCTGAGCCTGCCCGTGTGCGGGGTGGTGGGGGCGGCCCTGGGAATGGTCTGCTATTTCGGGGTGGTGCGGTTTTTGTTGCGCGGCCCCATGGTGGCTCAACTCCTGGGCACCTTCGGACTGATGCTGGCCTTGCGCAACCTGGCGCTCTTGTTCATGGGCTCCGAGCCTCGCCTGGTCAAGAGCGGGGTGCTGGTGGGGCGTAGCTTGGTGCTGGGGCCGGGGGTGGTGCTGGAGTCCACCAAGCTGGCCGCCGCCGTGCTGTCCATTGTCTCCTTCGTGTTCGTCTGGTGGCTGATCCGGCGCACCAAGACGGGCATGGCCCTGACCGCCACCAGCCTGGACAAGGAGGGCGCCCGCTACATGGGCATCTCCACCGAGCGCATGAACGCCCTGGCCTGGGCCCTGGGCGGGGCCAGCGTGGCCATCGCCGGCGGGCTCCTGGTCAACTTCTGGCCGGTGGAACCCAACGTGGGGCTTCTGTTCACCATGATCGCCTTCGCCACCGTGGCCCTGGGCGGCTTCGGCAGCATCCAGGGAGCCTTCGCGGCCGGCATCCTCATCGGCATGATCGTCTACATCCCGCCGGTTTGGGACGCGGCTACCAGCTTCGCCGGGGTGGATGCGCCGACCATCCACGGCTTCAAGTACACCTTCGTCTACCTGATCTATTTTCTGATCATGGTGCTCAGGCCACAGGGGCTCTTTGGATGGAAGCAGTAAAAAACGCGCTGGATTTTTCGGACTTTCCCCGCCTGGACCTGACGGTGGCCGGCCTGGTGCTGGCCTTCCTGCTGGTTTTTCCGGCGCTGCCCCACAGCGGCTTCGCCATGGCCACCATGATCCAGTTCCTGATGTTCTCCCTCTACGGCATGGGCTGGAACACCATCGGCGGCTACGCGGGCCAAGTGGACCTGGGCAAGGCCCAGTACAACGGCATCGGGGCCTACACCACGGCCGTGATGATGGTGCGCTGGGATGCCCCCTTCTGGGTGTCCATGCCGGTGGGCCTCCTTTTTTCCATCATGTGGTCGTTCATCATCGGCTACCCCCTGTTTCGCCTCAAAGGGCACTACTTCGCCATCGCCACCATCGCCACCAGCCTGGTGCTCAAGGACGTCTTCGAGAGCTGGGACTTCGTGGGCGCGGCGCGGGGGCTCGCCATACCCATCCGGGCCAACCTGCCGGACTTCCTCTACCTGCAATTCCGGCACGACTATTATTACTACTACATCCTGCTGGCGTTGTTCCTGCTGGGCATCCTCTATCTGAACGCCTTCCGCCATTCCCGCCTGGGCTATCAGCTGAGGGCCATCAAGGACAACGAGGACGTGGCCAAGAGCCTGGGCATAGACGCCCACTGGTGCAAGATAAAGGCCTACGCCGTGGCCACGGCCTATGTCTCGGTGGTGGGCTCCTTTCACGCCTGCTACAATTTCAACATCGAGCCCGAGGACGTGATGAGCCTGGACCTGTCGGTGCTCATCGCCATGATGGCTCTGTTGGGCGGCGCGGGCTCGCTTTGGGGGCCCATCATCGGAGCGGCCATACTTGTGCCCCTGAAAAGCTATCTTGGCGACTGGCTGGGGGCCGAATCCGGGCTCACCGGGCTGAATCTCGTCATCTACGGCGTCATAATCATGGTCATCGCCGGAGCCCAGCCCCGCGGGGTGTGGGGCATGGTGGAGGCCGTGCGCGCTCGCAGGAGGGGTGGCCATGCCGCTGCTTGAGGTGATGGGAGTCACCAAGGAATTCGGGGGGCTCACCGCCAACTGGGAGGTCTCATTTTCCCTGGAGGAAAATGAGGCCGTGGGGCTCATCGGTCCCAACGGCGCGGGCAAGACCACGCTGTTCAACTGCATCGCCGGGCACTTTCCGGTCACTAGCGGCCGCATCATATTCAACGGCCGGGACATCACCGCCTTGAAGGCCCATGAGGTGGCCCGCCTGGGGCTGGCCCGCACTTTCCAGATATTCCAGGCCGCCGGCGACCTCAGGGTGACCGAGAACGTCATGGTGGGGGCCTTCATGCGGACCGCCAGCCGGCGGGAGGCCCGCAGCAAGGCCGAGGCCTGGCTGGAGTTCCTGGAGATCGGCCAGGCCGGCCAGGCCATGATGACCGAGCTGCCGGTGGCCATGCAAAAGCGGGTGGCCCTGGCCACCGCCCTGGCTACGGAACCCAAACTGCTGCTGCTGGACGAGGTGGCCGCCGGCTTGAACCGCTCCGAGATCGAGACCATCATCCCCACCCTGCGCCGCTTGCACGAGGAAAAGGGCATAGCGCTTTTGCTGACCGAGCACGTGCTGGAAATGGTCCTGGCGCTTTCCCATCGGGTGATCGTGCTGGAGAGCGGGCGCAAGATCGCCGAAGGCCACCCCGAGGCGGTCATGAAGGACCCGGAGGTGATCCGGGCTTACCTCGGCGATCACTTCATCAAGCGCCAGCGGGAGGCCCAAAATGCCTGAGCCCATGCTGGAGGTGAGCGGCATCACCGTGCGCTACTCCGGGCTTCCCGTGCTGCGTGAGGCCTCCGTGCGGGTGGAGGAGGGCCAGACCGTGGCCGTGGTGGGCAGCAACGGGGCGGGCAAGTCCACCCTACTCAAGGCCATCATGGGCGCGGCTAGGACCGGACCGGAGGGTTCCATCAAGTTTCTGGGCCAGGAGATCAAGGGCCTACCCACCGAGCGGATAGTACGCCGCGGCCTGATCTACGTGCCTGAGGACCGCAAGCTCTTCAAGCCCCTGCCCGTGGAGGAGAACCTGCTCCTGGGCGCCTTTGTGGTAAGCGACGAGGCGGCCAAGCGCCGTAGCCTGGAATACGTCTACGAACTCTTTCCGCGACTCAGGGAGCGCCGCGCCCAGCCCGCCGGTTCGCTTTCCGGCGGCGAGCAGCAGATGGTGGCCATCGGCCGGGGGCTGATGAGCGACCCCAAGCTCCTGATCCTCGATGAGCCCAGCCTGGGCCTGGCCCCGTTGATGGTTTCGGAGGTTTTCCAGACCGTGGGCAGGCTGCAAAAGGAGGGCCGTACGGTCATCCTGGTGGAGCAGAACGTGCTGGAGGCCCTGGAAATGGCCGACTACGCCTACGTGGTGCAAACCGGGCGCATCCGCCACCAAGGCACCTCCCGGGAACTGCTGGACTCCGACGTGGTGCAGAAGGCCTTTCTGGGCGGGGTCTGATATCCGCCGCACGCAGAGCTTAAACCCAATATTGATATGGGTAGCGAAGGGGACCTGACCACCCCCATTTCGGCCTGAAGCCTGGCCGAGCCGGGCCGAAGTGCGCTTTGTGCAAACTTTCTCAAGAGCACAACATGTTGCGATCTTAAACTAATTATATCCCTAGCCCGCAGCGGCCAATCCATGTGGAAGGTTCATATTGACAAGCGCAATGATGGGTGCTAATAATTTTAGTGCACTTATTGCACAATAGGCATATGGCCAAGCGTGCTCCCGGGTGGATAGGGGGCGTTGGGGAACATGATTTCGGAATTGTATACCAAGCCCGTGCTGCTTTTCGGCTGCGGCAACACCCTTTTCGGCGACGACGGCTTCGGACCGGCGGTCATCGAGGCGTTGGAACGAGACTGGACCCTGCCCGAGGAGGTGGCGGTCCTGGACGTGGGTACCAGCATCCGTGAATACCTCTTCGACTTGGTGCTCAGCCCGCGCAAGCCCCGGCGCATCATCGTGCTCGACGCCGCCGACCAGGCCGGGCATGAGCCCGGCGAGCTTTTCTCACTTCAGATAGACAATATCTCCCCCGAAAAAATCAATGACTTCTCCCTCCACCAGTTTCCCTCGGTGAACCTCTTGCAGGAGCTCAAGGAAATGGCGGGGGTGGAGGTCCAGGTCTTGGCGGTTCAGATCAAACACATCCCCGACGAGGTCCAGCCCGGGCTTTCCCCGGAGGTCCAGGCCGCGATTCCCAGAGCTTGCGACTGGCTGGCCCAGGAGTTAGGAAGAGGCCTATGATAGTCATCGGCGTGGGTAACCTTGCGGACAAGCTGGGTGTTCATCGCAACACCATCCGCAACTGGATAAAGGACGGCCGTCTCCCCGCCCGCCCGGCCCCGGGCAAGGGCATCATGCTCAGCGAGGAGGACTATGACCGCATCTGCAAGGAGTACGGCCTGGACCCCTCGGCCATTCGCGTAAAGCACCTGCCCGCGGCGGCGCTTAAGGCCGAGCTGGAATCCCAGCCCGACCTGGACGCCCGGGCCCTGGGCGAGCGCTCGGTGCGCCTGCGTCCCAACCCTCAGTGGGCCGACATATGCCTGACCTGCGGATCCTGCGCCAGCGCCTGCCCCATTTCCGGCGTCGACGGTCTGGACCCGAGGAAGGCTGTGCGCATGGTGGTGCTGGGCCTGGAGAACGAGCTGGTCGAGTCCAACTGGCCCTGGAAGTGCACCCTGTGCGGCAAGTGCGAGGAGGCCTGCCCCATGAAGGTGGAGATGGTCTCCCTCTTCCGCACCGTGCGCGGCATGCGCGACCGGGACAAGGTCCCCGGCCCCATCCACAAGGGCGTGGTGATGTGCCTGAACCGGGGCAACAACCTGGGCATCCCCAAGGACGACTTTCTCTACCTGCTTGATGAGCTGGGCGAGGAGATGGCCGAGGACTGCTGCCCGGGCATCAAGATTCCCGTGGACAAGGTCGGGGCCAACATCATGGTCACGATCAATTCCAAGGAGCCCTTCGGCGAACCGGACGACATGAAGTTCTGGTGGAAGATCTTCTACGCCGCCGGCGAGGACTGGACCATCCCCTCGGTGAACTGGGAGGGGGTGAACTGGGGCCTGTTCTCCGGCGACGACGAATCCATGAAGACCTTCGTGGGCCGCATCGTGGAGAACATGTACCGCCTCCAGTGCAAGACCCTGCTCCTGCCAGAGTGAGGCCACGCCTACTACGCGACCAGGCTTGGTCTGCAAAAGTGGTTCAGCGAGGACCTCAAGAACTTCAAGGTGGTCAACATCTTCGAACTGCTGATGAGCTACATTGAGGAGGGCCGCATCAAGCTGGATCCCTCCATCCATCATGAGCTCACCACCTTCCACGACCCCTGCAACTACGTGCGTAAGTCCATCAAGGCCTTCGGCAAGGGCTACAGCGAGGAAGGCCGCTGGATCACCCGCCAGTGTTGTCCCAACTTCGCGGAGATGTATCCTGGCCACGAGGCCAACTACTGCTGCGGCGCCGGCGGCGGCGCCTGGGCCATGCCCTTCAAGGAGGAGCGGGTCTTCTACGGCCGCATCAAGGCCCAACAGATCAGGAAGACCGGGGCCAAGCTGGTGATCGCTCCATGTCACAACTGCCGGGACCAGATCATGAAGAGCCTGGACAAGGAATACAACCTCGGTATCGAGGTGAAATACATCTGGGAGCTGGTGGCGGACTCCCTGATCCTGCCCGGGGCGGGCAACGGCGCCCCCACGGAGGAGTAGCAAATGGCTGAGCAGAAGATCGGCGCGGTGATGGTGGTGGGTGGCGGCATCGCCGGCATGCAGGCCGCCCTGGACCTGGCCGACAACGGCTTCTTCGTTTATCTGGTGGAGCGCGGCGCGGTGATCGGCGGGTCCATGTCCCGGCTGGACAAGACCTACCCAACCAACGACTGCGCCATGTGAATTATCTCGCCCAAGTTGGTCGAGTGCGGTCGGCACTTGAATATTGAATTGTTGACCCTGACCGAGGTGGAAGGGGTCGAGGGCGAGGAAGGTGACTTCACGGTCAGTCTGCGGCAGCATCCGCGCTACGTGGACATGGACAAGTGCATCGCCTGCGGCCAATGCGCCGAGAAGTGCCCCAAGAAGGTAAAGGACTTCAACTACAACGAGGGCCTGGGCTTCCGCAAGGCCATCTTCGTGCGCTATCCCCAGGGCGTGCCCCTGAAGTATCGCATCGACCCCGAAAACTGCATCAAGCTCACCAAGGGCAAGTGCGGGGTCTGCGAGAAGGTCTGCCCGGCCGGGGCCATCAGGTTCGACGACCAGGAGAGCAGCCGCACCATCAAGGTCGGCTCGGTCATCCTGGCCCCCGGCCACCAGGGCTTCAACCCCACGGGCATCCGCACCTGGGGCTTCGGCGTCTTCCCCAATGTCATAACTTCATTGCAGATGGAGCGCCTGCTGGCCTCCTCCGGCCCCACCGAGGGGCATCTCACCCGGCCCAGCGACGGCCGCGAGGCCAGGAAGATCGCCTTCCTGCAATGCGTGGGCAGCCGCGACGTGAACAAGGCCGGCCACGGCTATTGCAGCAGCGTCTGCTGCATGTACGCCATCAAGGAGTCGCTCATCGCCATGGAGCACGTGCCGGGCCTGGACGTCTCCATCTTCTTCATGGACATCCGCACCCACGGCAAGGACTTCGAGCGCTACTACAACCGGGCCAAGGACCAGGGGATCAAATTCCGCCGCTGCCGGGTCCATTCCCTGGAGCCGGGCGAGGGCGAGGGCAACATCTACCTGCGCTACATCACCGACGAGGGCAAGCAGGTGGCTGACGAGTTCGACATGGTGGTGCTCTCGGTGGGCCTGGAAACCCCTCCGCAAGCGGTGGACCTGGCCGGGCGCGTCGGCGTGGAACTCAACCACCACAACTTCGTCGAAAAGTCCTGCTTCACCCCGGTCCACACCACCCGGCCGGGCATCTTCGCCTGCGGCACCTTTTCCGGCCCCAAGAACATACCCCACTCGGTGATGGAGGCCTCGGCCGCCGCCGCCGGAGCGGCCCAGAGCCTGGCCGAGGCGCGCTTCACCCTGACCAAGGCCAAGGAGTTCCCGCCGGAGCGCGACGTCTCCGGGCAAGAGCCCAAGGTGGGCGTCTTCGTCTGCCACTGCGGTTCCAACATCGCCGGCGTCATAGACGTGGCCAAGGTGGCCGATTACGCGGCCTCGCTGCCCGGCGTGGCCTATGTAGAGCGCAATCTTTTCACCTGCTCCCAGGACACCCAGGACCTGATGCGGGCCAAGATCGCCGAGTTGGGCTTGAACCGCATCGTGGTGGCGGCCTGCACCCCGCGCACCCACGAACCGCTCTTCCGCGAGACATTGAAAGCCTCTGGCCTCAACGAATACCTGATCGAGATGGCCAACATCCGCAACCAGGCCTCATGGGTCCACGCCGGCGAGCCCGAAGCCGCCACGGAAAAGGCCATGGACCTGGTGCGCATGGCCGTGGCCAAGGTATCGCTGCTGGCCCCGCTGCCCACGCTGGCCGTGCCGGTCAAGCGCAAGGCGCTGGTAATCGGCGGCGGCGTGGCCGGGCTCACCGCGGCTCTGACCCTGGCCGGCCAGGGCTACCCGGTGGACCTGGTGGAGAAGTCGTCCATGCTCGGCGGCAACGCCCAGCATTTGTTCAACACCTTCAAGTTCGAGCCCATTCCCCAGTTCGTGCTGGCCCTGGTCAAGCGGGTGCAGCAGGAGCCGAATATCCAGGTTTACTTGAACTCAGAGGTGGTGGCGGCCGAAGGCTTCGTGGGCAACTTCCGTTCCACCCTGAACACCCCCGCCGGCGAGGTGGTCATCGACCACGGCGTGGCCATCATGGCCACCGGCGGTCACGCTCACAAACCCGACGAGTACGGCTACGGCCAGTCGCGCAAGGTTTTCACCGCGCTCGAATTCGACAAGCTGCACGAGGCGGGCGAGACCCGTATCAAGCGGGCCAAGAACTTCGCCTTTATCCAGTGCGTGGGCTCGCGCGAGCCTTCCCGGCCCTACTGCTCCCGGGTCTGCTGCACCCACGCCATCCAGGCGGCCATCCAACTCAAGCAGGAGGACCCCGAGCGCAACGTCTTCATCCTCTATCGTGACGTCCGCACCTACGGCCAGCGCGAGGAGCTCTACACCAAGGCCCGCGAGCTGGGGGTGGTCTTCGTCAACTACGACATGCACGAAAGGCCCAAGGTCAAGGTGCGCGGCGACGAGAGCGTGGCGGTCACGGTCTGGGACCACGTTCTGCATCAACCCTTCACCTTCCCGGCCGACGTGGTGATCCTGGCCACGGCCATCATCCCCAACGAAGTAGGCAAGCTGGCCCAGATATACAAGCTGCCGGTTGACTCCGACGGCTTCCTGCAGGAGGCCCACGTCAAGCTCAGGCCGGTGGACTTCTCGGTGGACGGCCTCTTCCTGGCCGGCCTGGCCCACTACCCCAAGCCCATCGAGGAGACCATCGCCCAGGCCAAGGCCGCGGCCAGCCGGGCGGCCACCGTGCTCAGCAAGGAAAGCATCTCCCTGGACTCCATCAAGGCCGAGGTGAGCGCGACCCGGTGCGACGGTTGCGCCCTCTGCCTGGACGTCTGCCCCTTCCACGCCATCAGCCTGGTGGAGATCGAGGGCGGCGAAGGCAAAAGGCGCATCGAGATCAACGCGGCCCAGTGCAAGGGCTGCGGCTGTTGCCAGGCCACCTGCCCCAAGGACGGGGTGGCGGTGGCCGGCTTCACCTACGAACAGCTGGCCGCCCAGGTGACGGCTGCTTTGTCATAAGCTTTGCTCCCCGAGCCGTCGGCTCGGGGACCAAAGCCCCTGGCATGGAGGAGACGGACCATGTCCTTCGTTCCCAAGATCCTGTCGTTCTCATGCAACTGGTGCTCCTACGCAGCCGCGGACCTGGCCGGCACCAACCGCATGCAGTACCCTGCCTCCCTGCGCATTGTGCGGGTGATGTGCTCGGGCATGGTGCACCCCAACCTGATCGTGGAGGCCTTCACCAAGGGCGCCGACGGCGTGATGGTTATGGGCTGACACCTCGGCGAATGTCATTACCTGGATGGTAATAAAAAGGCCGAGAGCAGGTTGGAAGTGGTGGAGGAGATGGTCGAGGTCCTGGGTCTGGAAAAGGAGCGCTTTCGCCTGGTGTGGTGCTCCTCGGCCGAGGCCGACCGCTTCGCGGGGGCCGTGCGCGAGATGACCGAGACCGTCAAGGCCCTGGGGCCCTCGCCCTACCGGACCGATATCGCCGAGGCCCCCGCGGCGGGTGAGGAGGTGGCGGCATGCCTGTAAAAGTCGCCGAGGAATGGCTGGGCAGCTGTTCGGGCTGCGAGATATCCATACTCAATCTGGGCGAGACCCTGCTGGCGGTGCTGCCCCAGCTTGAGTTCGTGCACATTCCGGTCTTGATGGACCACAAGTACTACGGCCAGACCGGGTCGGGGGATACGCATCATCCCGAGATACCCCAGGCCACGGTGGGCATCGTCAGCGGCAACATCAGAAACGCCGAGCATCTTGAACTGGCGCGGAAGATGCGCGAGAGTTGCCAGGTTTTAATCGCCCTGGGCACTTGCGCCACCCATGGCGGCATCCCGGCGCTTATCAACCAGTTCAGCGACGCCGAGCTCTTCCAGCGCTACTACCGCGAGACCGAGACCACCGACCCGGCCGCCGACCCCGACGACCCGGCGCTGCCGCGCATGCTTGAGCGCACCTTCGCCCTGGACGAAAAGGTCAAGGTGGACCTCTACCTGCCCGGCTGCCCTCCGCACCCGGACCAGATCGCGGAAGCCATCGTTGCTCTCCTGGAGGGCCGCGCGCCCAACCTGCCCGAAAAGAGCGTCTGCGACACCTGCCCCACCCGGCGCGAGGGCAAGGGCTCGGTGAAAAAGATACGGCGGTTCCTGCAGAACGCCCAGTTCGAGCCCGGCCAACCCCTCGACCAGATGCGCTGCCTTTTGGAACAGGGCCTGCTCTGCATGGGCCCGGTGACCAGGGCCGGCTGCGCCGGCTCCCATGGCGAGGATCCCCGCTGCGTCAGCGCCCGGGTGCCCTGCCGGGGCTGCTTCGGGCCGGTCAAGCAGGGAGGCAACCAGATGCTGGACATGCTCAACGCCTTGGCCAGCAACGGCATCGATGTCAAGAGCGTGCCCGACCGCTTGTCGCTCCTCAGGTTTTCCGGGGGGCACGGCCGTCTGCAAAATCCCACCCGGCGGGCCAAGGCCGGCTGCTAAAGCGAGACGATGACATGTCACAGAACATAAACGTGAACGCGGATGGCGGTTTCGCCCATGGCGGCGGCCGCACCATCAACCTGCAACCCATCACCCGCATCGAGGGCCATGCCCGCATAGCCATTCAGCTTGACGAGGCCGGCAACGTAGCCGACACCAGGCTGCACATCATGGCCATGCGCGGCTTCGAGAAGTTCATCGAGGGCCGTCCCGCCGAGGAGGTGCCGCGCATCGTCAGCCGCATTTGCGGTATCTGTCCCTGGATGCACCACACCGCCAGCAATAAGGCCGTGGACGGCTGCTTCGGGGCCAAGGTGCCCCCCGCCGGGGCCAAGCTGCGCGAGTTCATGCAGGCCCTTGCCCACATCAACGACAAGCTCCTGCACTTTTTCTTCCTGGCCGCCCCGGACTTCGTCATGGGCGCGGGCGCGGACTACGGAGTGCGCAACGTCATCGGCATCGTCGGCGCCGCGCCTGAGCTGGCCACCAAGGTGGTGCGCATGCGCCAGGCAGGCCAGATGATGATCGAGAAGTTCGCCGGCAAGGTGATCCATCCCGTGGCGGTGGTGACCGGCGGATTCAGCAAGCCCATGAGCGAGGCCGAGCGCCAGGAGCTCTTGGCCCACTGCCGGGAGCAGCTGGACTTCGCCCTGTTTTGCATGGAGTACGCCAAGGAAAACGTCTTCTACAAGCTCGACGAAGCGACCCTGCACCTGGGCGGGATCAAGACCGGCTTCATGGGCACGGTCAATCCCACCGACGGCTCCCTGAACCTCTTTGATGGCGTGCTCAGGCTGATGAAGGCCGACGGCAGCTTCCACGACTTCACCTACCAGGAGTACGCCGACCGCCTGGGCGAGCACGTCGAGCCCTGGTCCTACGGCAAGTTCCCCTACGCCCGTTCCTGGGGCGAGGGCTTCTCCATGGATCTGGACCAGCCCCGGGGAATCTACCGCGTCAACACCCTGGCCCGGATCAACGTCTGCGACAAGATAAGCACGCCCCTGGCCCAGGCCGAGCTGGAGGAGTTCCGCTCGCGCTTCGGTCGGCCGGCCCAGGCCACCATGCTCTACCATTGGGCGCGCCTGATCGAGTTGGTCTACGCCTGTGAGCGCTGCCTGGAGCTGCTCAAGGATTCCTCCATAACCGACAACAAGGTGCGCGGGGAAGTGGCCCCCAAGGCCGGGCGTGGGGTGGGTTGCGTGGAGGCCCCGCGCGGCACGCTTATCCACGACTACACCACCGATGAAGCTGGCATGATCGCCAAGGCCAACATCATCGTGGGCACCACCCACAACGTGGCCCCCATGAACATGAGCGTAAAGCAGGCCGCGCAGAACCTGATCAAGAATGGCGCGGTGAGCGAGGAGGCCCTGAACAAGGTGGAGATGGCGGTGCGCGCCTATGACCCCTGACTGAGCTGCGCCACGCACCGCCTGGACGGCGGCCGCATCGTCGAAATCGAGGTCTACGACAACCTGGGCCAGCGCATCGCCGGAGCCTGAGGAAAAAGCAGGAGCCGGGCCCAAGGTACATCGTAAAATATGACTATGGGCCAGGGGCCCGGAGGCTGCCGGCGGCCATGCAATGAAGGCCAGGAGTCTGGGAAAAACCAAGACCGCGGAGGCGGAGATGGAAGATAAAAAGGAACGGGCCAAGGTTCGGGTCGAAGCCGTGGACACCTCCTGCGGCTCCACCGGCCACATGACCGCGGACGAGATCAAGGTGCGCACCATCGGTGAGGAGGTCAATCTGGCCTGCCCAGAGTGCGGGGAGATTCACCTCACCCCGGAGGACGCCTGCGAAGCGGCGGCCAGAAAAATCTCCGAGACCGTCAAGTACCACAAGATCAAGTCCGAGGCCGAGCCCGAGCAGAAGTAGATCAACGGCGTCCGCGCCCAACCCCGCCGGCCCCTGCAGGGCGCCGGCGGGGTTTGTTATTTCACCGACCGCGTACCTGCCACGGTGGCCTTTACAGGCTAGGGTGCCATTGCCTATTATGGCAGAGCACCCAAGGCAGACTCCGTTTTTCAATCCATGCGGGAGAAACCTGTCATGGCCGAGCCCCTGATCCGCCAGTTGACTGTGGGGGCCTACCAGGTGCAGACCTACCTTGTCCTCTGCCCATTCACCCGCCAGGCCGTGGTGATAGACCCCGCCGGCGAGCCGGAGCGGTTGGCCGCCCTGGCGCGGGAGGAGGGCGCCCATGTGCTATACCTGCTGCACACCCACGGCCACGCCGACCACACCCTGGGCAGCCAGGCGCTGAAAGGTCTCTTGGGCGCGCCCCTGGCCATGCATGAGGCGGACGACGACTTCTTCGGTTCGCCCGAGGGCGAGGCGGACAGCCTGGACGCGCCGCCGGGGCCGCCGGCCGACCTGCGTCTGGTCGACGGCCAGAAAATCGAGGTGGGCCGGCTGAGCATCGAGGTCATCCACACTCCGGGCCATAGCCCCGGCTCGGTCTGCTACCTCATCGGGCGCAACCTCTTCACCGGCGATACCTTGTTCGTAGGCGCGGTGGGGCGGACCGACCTGAAGGGCGCCAGCCTGAACGAACTGCTCATATCGATTGAACAGAAGATTCTGCCCCTGCCCGAGGACACGGTGATCTGGCCTGGCCACGACTACGGCGAGACCCCCACCTCCACCCTGGCCGAGGAGAAGAGGGAGAATCCCTTCATCACTGACTTCATCCTGGAAAGCTGAGGACGGGACTTGCGCGCTCTTCTGAGGTCGTTATGCGCGGCGGCGCTTTGGCTGACCGCAGTTTCCCTGGCCTGGGCGGCGGAAGCCCCACCGGCGCAGCCGGTCACGGCCAAACGTCCCAAGGTTGGGCTGGCCCTATCCGGCGGCGGGGCCCGCGGCCTGGCCCACATCGGCATTCTCAAGGTGCTGGAGGAGATGGGCGTGCCGGTGGACATGATCGCCGGCACCTCCATGGGGGCCATCGTGGGCGGTCTCTACGCCTCCGGCTACACCACCGGCCAGATAGAGGACCTGGTGGGGCACCTGGACTGGCGGGAGGCTTTTTCCTCGCAGCCCGACCGCCGGCTGTTGCGTTTTGACCTCAAGGACGAATCCCAGCGCTATCTCTTTGAGGTGGGGGTGGGGGAGGGCACCATCAACCTCCCCGCCGGCCTGCTCTCCGGCTACAAACTGACAACCCTGCTGACCAGAGTTTGCCTGCCCGTGGCTCGGATCACAGACTTCAACCGGCTGCCGATTCCCTTCCGGGCGGTGGCCACTGACATAACCAACGGCGAGACGGTAATCCTGGACCAGGGAAGCCTGGCCATGGCCATGCGCGCCTCCATGTCCCTGCCTTCGATATTTCCGCCCTTCGAAATCAATGGACGCCTGCTGGTGGACGGAGGCATCACCCAGAATCTGCCCGTGGACACGGTCAAGGCCATGGGGGCCGACGTGGTAATCGCGGTCAACGTCTCCACCCCCTTGAAACCCCGCAACAAGATCAACGACTTCATAGATGTCATGGACCAGACCATAAGCCTGTCCATGATCCGCAACACCGAGGAGCAGGCCTCGCGCGCCGACCTTCTCATCACCCCCGATCTGGAGCGGTTCAGCAACACCGAGTTCAGCAAGTTCGAGGAACTGGTTCTGATCGGCGTGGCCGCCGCCCGCGCCCAGGCCCCGGCCGTGTTGGCCCTGGCGCGGGACAAGGGAGTGGAGTTGGCCCGGCCCCATCGCCCCGGGGTCAAGCTGGTGGAGGAGGTGACGGTGGCCAAGGTGAGCCTGGCTGGCAGCCAGACCTACCTGCCCGAGCTGGAGCGCCTGGCCCCCTTCAAGCCCGGGCGTAAGGTGACCACCCTGGAGCTGGACGAGAGCGTGCAGCGGCTTTACGGCCTGGGAACCCTGGAGAGCGTGGACTATCAGGTGATCCCCGTCGCGGCGGGACGCTCCGAGATACTCTACACCCTCAAGGAGAAGCAGCTGGGGCTGGCGGGCAGCCGCATGGGCCTCAAGCTGGGCATCAACAGCCAGGGCTCGGAGGACTGGGGCATCAACTTCAACTTCCGCCGGCCCAACGTCATTTTCAGCGGATCATCGGCTGAGATGAACATCATCATCGGGCGGACCTACGGCGGGGACGTGCGCCTGAGCCTGCCCAACCAGCCTTTGGAAGGCGTATTTCTGCGGCCTTCTTTATTCTACTACTCCAAGCTGCACGACATCTACGACAGCAGAGAGATCCGGGCGCAGTTCACGGTGGAGCAAGTGGGTTTCAGTCTGGAGACCGGCTACAACCTGGGCACCTGGGGCGAATTCACCGTGGGCTACTGGCTGGAATATGACACTGCCAGCCCGCGCATCCTAGTCTATGACTTTGACGAAATCAGCGACCGGCTCTCAGGCATCCGGTCATCACTCAAGCTGGACACCATGGACAAGAATCCTTTTCCCACCCGAGGCTTCACCTCCAATATTGTCCTGCACCGCATGCTCAAGGATCTATACTCCGACGTGGACTTTGCGCGCATGGAATGGAGCGGCTCCCTGGCTTTGACCCCCTGGCCGCGCCACACCCTGGAACCCAATTGGAAATTGGCGACCTCCTTGAATACCTCGCCCCCCCTGACCCAGGTGGTGTTTTTGGGCGGCTATCCCGGGATGCTAGGCTATGCCTTCGAGGAGTTTTTCGGCAGCGAGCTGGCCCGAGCCCAGCTTATGTATCGCTACCGGCTCAGCGATCGCATATATTTGCTGGCGGCAGGCAACACGGGCCAAGTCTGGGATTCCCTGGACGAGGGCGAACGGCAATGGGATCACCTCCTCTGGGGCGGCGGCGGCGGCGTGGCCTTCGACACGCCCCTAGGGCCGCTGGCCCTGACCCTGGGCTTCGGCGAGCAGGGCCGCACCAACTTGTACTTCAACTTCGGCTACGGCTTCTAGACCGCCAGGACGGCGCGGAAAGGACGGCGAGACCATGTGGGATCAGCACTTGCGAAACATGCCGGCGGGCCTGTTGCGGGGCAGGGACGGCTTTGACCCAGCCAGGCCCAGCCTGCTCATGGTGCACGGCTCGGGCGGCCGGGCCGAGGGCTTTCTGCCCCAGCTTTCCGGCCTGAGCGGACAGATCAACGTGGCGGCCATCGACCTGCCCGGCCATGGCCAGACCGCCGGGCCGGGGCGCGGGCAGGTGGAGGAATACGCCGCCTGGCTGGGCGATTTCCTTGAGGCCGGACCGGTGCGGCCGGTGCTACTGGGCCACTCCCTAGGCGGCGCGGTGGTCATGAGCCTGGCCCTGGCCAAGCCCCACCTGCTGCGCGGCCTCATCCTGGCCGGAACCGGCGGCCGGCTCCGGGTGCTGCCGGCGATCCTGGAGGGCATCAAGGCCGACTTTGCGAGCACCGCAGCCATGATCGTGAAATACGCCTACCACGAGCAGGCCGAG
The DNA here is from genome assembly GCA_021811275.1 of Deltaproteobacteria bacterium. Classification (GTDB taxonomy): domain Bacteria; phylum Desulfobacterota; class Desulfarculia; order Desulfarculales; family Desulfarculaceae; genus JACRDC01. Next base: position 2,452 of record JAJZPI010000070.1, on the reverse strand, counting down.
GCCAAGCTGATCGCCCAGGGCACGGAGATCATGCTCAAGGTGCCCCAGGAAATCCTCCTGGGCGACTTCACCGCCTGCGACCGTTTCGACATAAGCGCGCGGCTGGCGGAAATCCACCATCCCGTCCTGGTGGTGGTGGGCGAAGGCGACCGGCTGACGCCGGTCAAGTACAGCCAGGCCCTGGTCCAGGGCATTGGCGGGGCCAGGCTGGAGATCATCGCCGGAGCCGGGCACATGGCCAACGTCGAGCGCCACCAGCAATTCAATCAGGCGATCCTGGATTTCATGGCCGAGCGCTGAATCCGCGCGGAGGAGTTCCTGGCCGGGAACCTTGGCGAGACGGTCTTGGCCCTTGGCGCCCCGAGCGCCGCTTCCCCTCAAGCAGCATGGGATTTTCCACAATGAGCGCAGGCGACGACAACTCCGGCCTGATCCATAGCGTGGACGAAACCCCGCCCCTGTGGCTGACCATAGTCCTGGGTCTGCAGCACGTGCTGCTTATCTACGGCGAAATCGCGGTATTTCCGCTGCTCATCGGCAAGGCGGCCGGGGCGCCCCAGGAGCACATCCAGTTCGCCTGCTTCGGGGCGGGCCTGGCCGCTGGCCTTTGCACCCTCCTTCAGGTTTTCCGCTTGGGCGCGTTTGGTTCGGGCTATGCCTTGTTCATGGGCAGCTCGGCGGCCTACTTCGCCGGCAGCGTGGAGGTTCTCAAGGCCGGAGGCTTCCCTCTACTGGCCGGCATCAGCATTTTGGTGGCTCCCGTGGAGATGCTATTCGCCTATTTCCTGCGCTTCTTCCGTCATATCGCCACCCCGGCCGTGGGAGGCACGGTGCTGCTGTTGATCGTCATGAACCTGGTGCCGGTGGGCTTGGATGAATGGGTGGGCGTCCATGGCGGGACGGCGGGGGGGAGCGAGGTCAATTTTTTGGCCGGTCTGGTGACCCTGGTCACGCTCCTGGGCCTGGGGCTCTTCGGGGGCAAGGCGCTTAGGTTGTGGTGCCCGATCCTGGGCCTGGGCGCGGGCCTGGCTTCAGCCTGGTGGCTGGGGCTGCTCAAGCTGGAGAGCACGGCGATGTACCCCTGGATCGGAATTGCCGGCGGCCAATGGCCGGGGCTGGACTTCGGCTTCAAGGGCGGCGCCTGGCACCTGATAGCCACCATGGGCGTGCTCACCCTGGTCAACGGCATCCAGGCCCTTGGCAACTCCATGGCGGTGCAGCAGGTCTCCCAGCGCGCCTTCCGCAGGATCGACTACGAGCGGGTACAGGGCACCATGTACGCCGACGCCGTGGGCAACCTGGTGAGCGGGGCGCTGGGAACGGTGCCCAACGAGACTTACTGCGAGAACATCTCGGTGCTCAAGATCACCGGGGTGGCCTCGCGTGCGGTGGCCGTCTGTGGCGGGCTAATGCTAATCGGGCTGTCCTTTTCTCCCAAGGTGGGCATGTTTATCGCCCAGATGCCGCCCCCGGTTTTCGGCGGCTTCATGATGGGTCTGGCGGCCATGATGTTCCCCTCCGGCTTGAGCCTGGTCTTCGCCCATGGCATCACCCACCAATCGGGGCTGATGGTGGGCATCTCCCTCTGTCTGGGCATGGCGGCCGAAAGCAAGGGCTTCTTCCCAGGCCTCTTTCCCTCCACCCTGGACGTGTTCCTGCAAAACGGCGTAGCGGCCGGGGGCCTGGTCGCTTTTGTCTTGAGCGCCCTGTTTTATCTCGCGCCCAAAAAAGGCCAGGTCATCAGGCTGGCCCTCTCACCGGAGCGGCTGACCCGGTTGATGAACGAACTGGAGGCGCTGAGCGAAAAGCTGAAGCTTGCTCCCGAGGTCGTGTTCAACCTGCAGTTGGCCTGCGAGGAAGTCTTTGTTCATCTGCTTGGCGAGGCCGAGCAAAACAAATGGGAAGGGAGGGTGGCCTTCAAGGTCCACAAGGAGGAGCACGCCGTGGCGGTGGAGGCCATCTGCGGCAAAGCCGTGGATGAGGTGGATGAGGCGGAGATGCCGATGGATCTGCTGGCCAGCCAAGACGAGGAACTGGACAGGATGGGGCTGGCGCTCCTGCACAAGGTGGCCGGCCAGGTGCGCCACCTGGAGATATCGGGCGTGACCTATCTGTCGTTCAGGGTGCCGCTCGCGGCCCCGGCGGCGAGGCCGGGTCTATAGCCGCCGCGCGCCCTAGACTTATACTAAAAAGCGTTCAAAGGATAACTTTGAACGCTTATTGGCGTGCGGGCCGAGGCTCACCCCGGCCAACAAGTTGGCTAGGGACCCCGGGGATGGCCCGCCGGATGCGCAAGCAGCCGGGAGGTCGGGCAAAACCACGCTTTGCCCGACCGGCAAGCATTCAAAGCCACGGATGGCTTTGAATGCAACTTGGTATTAGAAAAGAGCCGGCGCGAACTTGACCAGCAGGTAGAGGCCCTTCTCGCCTGCGGTTATGCGGTGGGGCTCGT